>JAFVDZ010000045.1 GCA_017478205.1 Spirochaetales bacterium
AGCACACGTTCATATCGTGATTTCCTCTCTGGTAGATGGAGGCGGAGTGCACCATCCTGATAGTAACGGAATGTGACTTCAGGGAAGGCCATTGCCTTTGAAAGCAGCATATTCCTTACAAGGTTTGCTTCACTAGATGGACGCTTCAAGAAACTTCTTCGCGCAGGGATCTGGCCAAAGAGGTCTTCAACTGTGACAATGGTTCCTACATCAGGGCCACCTTTCTTGATCCCTAGGTTCTTTCCATTGTCCACACTGAATGTATATGCATCGCCACCCATATAACTTGACTGTATCGTCAATCGAGCAACTGCAGAAACTGAATAGAGTGCCTCTCCTCTAAACCCAAGTGTGGAAAGGTGATATAGATCATCAACAGTAGAAATCTTGCTAGTTGCATGCCTTTCTATCGTTTTTTCAAGATCATCCTTCTCGATACCGCTTCCATTATCCTTCACGCTGAGTAGCTCAATGCCACCACCTTCAACTGTAACTGTAATTTCTGAAGCTTTTGCATCGATTGCATTATCTATGAGTTCTCTGGCCACTGACTGTGGTCGATCTATGACTTCACCGGCAGCAATACGTGCTGCAACTACACTGTCTAATGTATTTATTCTACCCATATCTAGAACATTAACTAGACTTTAGGGGAAAAACAAGAGGTAGGACTTTGAATCCTACCTCCTGTGCATTTTGAATTGAATGTTGCCTCATGACTTGCTTGGCTGCATTGTGAGGCTGAGTTTTGGAGCACCTGGAACTTTGATGAGTCTTCCTTTATCAAGCTGTGGAGCAGCTGGAACATTGTATTTACCAATATACTTGTTTGCTTCACTAGCGATATAGTCAGCAGCCTGCTCGATTTCTTCCTTGGTCATTGTGATAGGGTAGGAAAGCTCGATTCTTCCTGGAAGTCCATCCTTGAAGTATACGAAGTAGCTTGCGATCATAGGATTGTTTGTAGCAAGCCAATCGAAGAATGCTCCTGCTCTGTCATCACTGATGAAATCTGGATAGGAGATTGTAGCCATACCCATTGTAGCTGCATAGTTGACAGTTGAATCACCAACTACCTTGAAGCCTGAAATTACATTTGCTCCGATTGAGTAAAGGTAGGATGAGAGGCTTGAGATGAGTTCATCGATATAGTAGTAGTTCGATCTTGCTGTAGCCTTGCGAGGAATGTAGAGACCATCCTGAACAGTTGTGATATTCAGTGTATTGTCAGTATCGAGAAGAAGTGACTTGATCGCCTCTGTGTGCTTCAAAGGAAGAATAATTTTGATGTCGTCCTTTGTTGCTCTATATGTCAGATCGAAGGAACCAAGATCAAGTGTGTTCTCAAAGTAGGTATCTGTTGCGGATGTTGTAACGAGATCTACTTGGGATGGAGTATTGAATCTACCGATATAGATGTCATAGCTCTTGATTGCATTCTTGAGAATCTCAAGGGCCGTGTTGTTTGAATACTTTGCAGGATAGTAGAAGATAATCTTTCCAGGATAGATGGACTTCTTGAAGCTTGAAATTCTCATATCGTATTCAGCTGCGAATGTCAAAAAGTCGTTGATCTCCTTCTCTGTCAAAGCGTAGCCGTGTCCAATGATTGCCTTTCCTTCTCCGATAGTGTAGTCGAAGATGAGAGCGGATGTAGCAATTGTACCGGTGAGTGCTCTGGTTGAGGATGTGTTGAGAATTGGCTTCATCTCTTTGGTGAAAAGATCCAAAGTATGCATTCCTATAACTGTATAGGACTTGCCTCTGAGAGAATCCTTGACTGAGACGATTCTGTCAGAAAGGTTGGTAAATCTTGTTCTGTATTCTGTGTACTCAAGTGAGTATGTACCTGCGTTCATTCTGAAGGTTTCAGTAGGAGTATAGAGGGTAAGTGTGCCTTTGCCAGTAACAGTCAAAGAGATAGTACCATTTACAAGGTAGAGAGATGGTCTGTTTTCATCATAGTTTTCTATGACCAGGATAGAATCTGCATCAAGGGCAAAGGAACCAAAAGGAGAAGTGAACATTGCTGATTCATCCTTGGTCTTGATGACATATCCACTCTCTTCTATTTCAGTTTTTGAATCGATTCTTCTTCCAGAAGGATTGTATATTGATATGTTTGTATTCTCATCTTTAACCTTGATACCGCCCTCGGCAACAACTGGAAAAAGCATGAAGAAGAGCAGTAGAACTGCCAAAATGGAAACACGGTAATTCAAAATTCTCATACTAAAATCCTTTTATGATGGTCAATCATAATCAGTTTAACATGTTTCATTGGGTTTGAAAAATAGGTAATTACCCTTTAAGGTTGAAACTATCGTATATATGTTCCCTTGATAGAGAGTTCAATCTGACAAGTTCTCTTACAATTGGTTTGACTTTTGCTCTTATATTGGTCTGGTCATATGGGCACACAGGCTTGATAACGGGTAAGTTATATTCATTTGCAAGCCTTCTGGTAACTGATTCATGTACCTCTATCATTGGCCTAATCACCTTGATTTTCCCATCAAAGAATTCCTGGACAGGTTTCATGGGATAAAGACGAGAGTGAAAGCATTGGTTTATGATCGCAGTTTCGACAAAGTCATCAAGATGATGACCCATAGCAATCAATCGGGCACTGTTTCTTTCTGCATATTCAAAAAGGATTCTTCTTCTGTTTCTTGAGCAGATATAGCAGTTGTAATCCTCTTCCTTTTCTGAAGAAAACTGTCTTTCATCGAGAATTTCGAATTCGATATCGAGTGCTTTGAAGTACTCCTTCAAAGACACTCTATATTCATCTGGAATTGGATGCTCAATCCAGTTGATCATCAAGGCAGAAATTCCATAACGGTCCTTTATCCATCTTCGTCTAAGAGAAAGGGCTAGTGCCAAGGCAAGCGAATCCTTTCCACCAGAGACAGCAAGAAGTACATTCTCATCCTTCTTTATCATCTCATAGCGGTTAACTGCCTTGCCGGTCAGTTTTACAAATCGCAAGACCCAAGGTGGCAGCTTTCCATCTAGCAGCTCTCTAAAATCCTTTTTTGATTCAGAAGGCATTGCATACAACCTTTTCAATAGATTCCTTGGAAACGAAATCAGGAGTGAAGATGCTGACAACTCTGAGAGAGGATGCAAATTGCTTTCCGATATCCTTGCTAAAGAGGCTGGAAACTTCTGAAAATGGTTTTGTAGTTCCATCTTCCATTATGATTTCAACATCTGCTTCGAAGGAAATTGGCTCAGGGATATCTATTATGACTTCATGGCGTTCAAGCTGTGGATATTGCTTCTTTACCATGAGATAGATTCTATCTTCGGCTTCGAATCGCTTCTCTATATCACCTGCTGCTCTTTCCAAGGCCCCATATTTTTCCCACTGCTTTGTGAATGAGGCCTTGAAAAGGCGCCCATTTGCTACATCTCTTATGAGACCGAATGGAGGATAGTCCTTGTTTTCAAGTCCCTGGAACTGGAAATCATCGAGCATTATCAACTCTTCTTTCTTCAGAACTCCTTCCCTCAAGGCAGAAAGGAGGGCCTTCTTGATCATGGCTGTGGCACTCCTTGTACCCTTGTGCCAATATACATTCTTGTACATCAGATACTTTGAAAAGAGTATGTTCTCAAGTGATTGATAGTTTGAGTAGGGAAGTGCAAGTCTATCATTGTAAAGCACTACAGAGGACAGTATGTGATCATTGTCCTGAATTCCATATGGAACTCCTGCAAAGAAAGCATCTCGATTCAGATAATCGAGCTTGTCAGGGTCCAGTGCCCCTGAAAGGAAGTTTCTATAGATTTCAGTTTCTCTGTCTGCCTCTCTTGTCTTATCAATTATTGCTGCAACCATATTGATATCGGCACCAGAGAGCAAAATTGCTTCACTTAGCTCTTTGTCAGTGAGTATCTGTTCTGCAGCAATCTCTTCATGCTCTCTTATCTTTATCTCCTTAAGTGAGTGTGCATAGGGGAAGTGTCCAATATCATGAAGAAGACAGGCTGCAAGGAAGCTTCTCTCTCCCTTGACGGTGAATGGGCACTGCTGTCTTGTAAGAAGGTTAAGAAGTAGTTCACGACCGATGCGATAAACTCCAAGAGAGTGAGAAAAACGCGTATGGACTGCCCCCGGATAGACATGGCAGGTAGGTCCATTCTGTCTGATCCTATCAAGCTTCTGCATCTGTCTTGTCATCACAATTCCCTTCAGCTTGTCATCTAAAGGAATGTTCTTCCAGATCGGATCTCTGAAGGCATGTGTAAAATCTTCAGTTAGTGCATTCATCAAACTCGAATTGTTCATTTCTATCCCCCTAGGAAAAATTTACCAGTCGCGACGATTGTAGAAAAGTAGTATTATCACCGTATGAAGAAAACAGTGGCAATTTTACTTCTCATCCTCTGTTTAGGTACGCTTGGCGCTCAAGCCAAATTTGGCATCGACAAGAATATCGGTTCTCTTTCTGATCCCGTGCAGGGTAGTGTGGAAGAGAAACTTTCCTCAGCCTTCCTGAAAGCGTATGATCTTGCCTGGGTCGAAGGCTATGTAGCGGCTAAGGATCAGCATGTCTTTTCCATGCAGTACTCAAAGAGTCTGAGCTCCCTTCTTCCCTTTGATGGCTTTATCTACTCAAAAAAGGGAGAAGAGTGCTTTATGCTGAAATGCCGCGAAAAGAGGACCATCGTCACAGTGTTTCACTCTTCTGGTCTCATTACCTCTCTTGGTATCTCTAGTTATTGATCAGACGCTCGAACTCATCAAGCAATCCTTCAAAATACTTTATTGCAGCTCTGACAGGTTCAGGTGAGGACATGTCTACACCTGCCTTCTTCAGTGATTCAATTGGATAGCTTGAGCCACCGCTCTTCAGGAATGAAAGATAATCATCCCTTTCCTTCTCTCCGCCCTCAGTAACTCTATTTGCGAGTGCAATAGCTGCACTGATGCCTGTAGAATACTTATAGACATAGAATGCGTTATAGAAGTGTGGAATTCTCAAGCCTTCAAGGTCACTTGTCTCTTCGAAGATCATTTCTGGGCCGAAATACTCTTCAAGTAATTTCCTGTAACTCTTTCTGAAATAATCGAAAGTGAGAGCTTCACCTCTCTCTCCTGCTTCGTGGCAAAGCAGTTCGAACTCGGCAAACATTGTCTGTCTGAAGAGTGTTGCTACGATATCAGAAAGCTGGTTTGAGATGAGGTATGCCTTGAGCCTGTCATCCTTGCTTGTGGTTATCAAATATCTTGCCAATAGCTGCTCGTTGAAGGTAGATGCAACCTCAGCTTCGAAGATCGAGTAGTCATAATGCATGAAAGGGTTGTTTCTCGTGCTGAAGTAGCTATGCATAGAGTGACCGCCTTCATGGATCAGAGTGAAGACTGAATTGAGAACTTCATCCTTGTAGCTCATGAGGATATAAGGGTTTCCTGTATAGCAGCCTGCAGAGAATGCGCCTGAGCGCTTTCCTTCATTTTCGTACCTATCTACCCATCTGTCTGTAGTGAGGCCCCTTACTATTATCTCCTGATACTCCTTTCCAAGTGGTTCAACTGCATTCTTGATAAGCTCTACAGCCTCTTCATAGGAGTAGTTAGACTTTATTCCACTCACTAAAGGAACATAGACATCATAGTGGTTCAGCTTAGTCTTACCAAGAACCTTCGCCATCAACTTGTAGTAGCGATGGAGAATAGGGAATCCTTCGTGAACACTTTCAATGAGATTCCTGTATACTTCCTCTGGCACATTGTCAGGGTAAAGGGCTGCATCGAGTGATGATTTGTAACCTCTTGCTCTCGAGATGAAGATATCTCTCTGGACTGAACCTGCATAGAGACGAGCAATTACATGTTGATTCTTCTCGTACTCCCTGTAGTACTTTGTAAAAGCTTCCTTTCTTATATTCTCATCTTCACTCCTGATAAAGGTGGAGTAGGATGCGTGAGTGAGCTTTTCTCCATTCACAGTGCCAAATTCAAGGTCTACGTTGTTGAGATCCTGGAACGCATTGTGTGCTGTCTGTCCTGATTCTATCGAAAGAGCAAGTAGTCTCTCTTCCTTCTTTGAAAGAGTGTAGGGTGAGAAACGAAGAATCTTCTCAAGGAAGATCTTGAATTCCTTGAACCTATCTTCCTTGAGTTTGCTATCAAGAATACTTCGGTCGATTTCAAGAAGCTCTGGCTCGAACCAGCTAAGATTCTGACTAAGACTTGCTCCAAGAGTGTCTGATAAACCAGCTCTCTTCTGATTCTCAGCATCTGATGCATCTGCTGAGTAGTTGAGAAATGCCCAATTTGCTACACACTCATATTCGATTTCGTCATCTCTCAGCTCGGAGAGGAAGTTATAGAGGTTATCACCCTCATTGAGCTTTCCTTGATAGGATGAAAGCTTTTCAATCCTCTCTTTGAGACTCTTGTATCGCTCTTCCCACTCTGAGTTATTTTTTACGAGTGCAGAAAGATCCCAAGTATTCTCTATCTTCTGTTCACTTCTTTTCACTTGTTACCTCCTCAAGGAGCATTTTTATCTTTCTTGCAGCTCTTCCTCTGTGGCTGTGCTCATCCTTTTGATCTGCACTGAGCTCTGCTGCAGTCTTTCCTGTGTCTTCGACAAGGAAAACAGGGTCATAGCCAAAGCCTTCGATTCCACGAGGGGAAGGTGCTATTTCACCTTCTACACACTCTTCTATGATGTATATCCTGTCATGTGAAAGCATGAGGACAAGGGCGCATACAAAGCGTGCCTTTCTGTTGGCCTTTCCTTCAAGCTCTTTTAAAAGTAGTGTGTACTGTTCTGCACTTGTCAGTTTTACACCATCACTGCAGCCATATCGAGCTGTGTGTATCCCAGGTGCGCCATCAAGACCATCGCAGACAAGGCCTGAGTCATCTGCAACGACTGGTTTCTTGACTATCTCATAAAGGCTTCTCGCCTTGATGAGTGCATTTTCAATAAATGTTGAACCATCTTCGATAGGGTCGAAGGAAATACCTTCTTCCTTTGGAAGAGTGAGCTCGAAACCTCCTAAAAGCCTCGCCATCTCTTCCTTTTTATGAGCATTGCCACTGGCAAAATAGAGCTTCATCGAAATCTCCTTAAATAGAATGTAACAATTATCACTCAGCCTTTTCAATATTCTCAAAGATTTTGCGCTGTCCCTTTATCGTGTACGCAATCTTGGAAAGTGAGAATCCTGTTTCCCTTGCAATCTCACGGTAGCTGAGGCCTGTCCTGTGACGAGAGTACTTGATTCTCAGTTTTTCAAGTCTTTCTTTGCAGCGCTTCTTTTGAAACTCCAGCTCTCTTTTCTTTTCAGGACTATTTTCTTTATCAAGTGATTTCTCCAATCTTACAAATTGCGCCCATATCTTTCCTGTTGTTTGTCTTCTTTCATCTAATTGTTTTAGATAGCAGTTCCTTCCATGATTATGAATCCAACGGGAAATCTCGGCAAAATATACTGCATCGCAATCGAAGACATCTGCAAGATGTATCTGAGTCTGTGGATCAATTGAATCGATCATAGTGAGAAGGTATAACAAGAAGTTCGTTCTGTTTCTCTTTGTTGTCAATTGTCTATGAAGCAGTTCTTTCTTCTCTGGGCTATATTCTATTTTGTAGTTGTGCGGGAGAGAGGATATCTTGTCTAGAAGTCTTGAAAGAGTTGGTTCTTTGCCAAGTTTCACCATATCTATCTGTTGATTTCTAGTTTCATATGCAGAGACTGGTATTTTATCGACACTGTAGCACCTTTCTTTCTCGCTTATCTCTTCGTTCGTTGTAATGAAGTTTGTAATTTTTTCTATCTTGCGCTTTCTATGCTGGAAAGATTTGACTTTGAACTTGATTCTCTGCATAAGGAAACTAAGGTAGGTGATTGCTCCAAGTACAATTCGATATTCCATGATGGTACTTTCTATCAAGGGTTTGAAGTATAGATAGAATTCAGCGCAGTCCTCTCGAGGAAGGAAAAATTCATTATACGGAATTGTGTAGGCAATTATCTCGCTCTTCTTTTTGATACATTCAAATAACTTCCTGTCATCCTCTCCTTTCTTAAGCTTTTCGTGATACTCATTGGCCATAGAATTCAGTGCAATGACTTCTCGGTCAGAGATACTTTGTTTTCTCATAAGTTTTCTCCCTTGTATTTAGTTTTGCAATTGAAATTTTCATTAAAGGGAGGAGTTTTAGTCAAAGCTTAATTTTTTAACCTATAAGGAAAAAGCCCGAGAAAGAGCATCTCGGGCCATTTACTGAATATGAATTTATTTTATGTTCTCAAGAGAGTAATATAGAGGCCTTGGCAAGGACTGTTCTTATCACATCATCAAGACTTCCCTTGACTGTTGCCCCTGCTGCATACCTGTGTCCACCACCACCAAGACTCTGGGCAAACTGACCAATATCGATGCCTGAAAGGTTCTTGCTTCTCATGCCACAGACAACCTCATCTTCCTTTTCCTTGAAGAAGAAAACAACTTTAACATCCTTGACACACAGAAGCTGAGAGTAGAGGAGATCTGAAGCATTTGAGCCTAATTCATCACCCTTGTTTGAGTATGAGTAGAGTATCTTGCCATCATACTCGCTCTTGGTCCTTTCCATTATCCTGGCAGCTGCTTTATAGAAATCTAAAGACTCTCCATCGTGAAGGCGGTCATACATGATGTATGGTGAAACACCAGCATCGACATACTCTGAAACCATGCGAAGTGTTTCGCCTCCTATCTTTTCGTTTATGAAATGGAAGAAGCCTGTGTCTGTTGCAAATCCAATATATAGATATTCTGCAAGTTCCTTAGAAAGAGGGATATTCAGACTCTTTCGAAGGTTTTCAATAACTAGGGTAGTGGAGACTGATTCAGGAACAATGTATTGAAGCTCTTTGTCTGTGAAACTTTCACCTGTACTGTGATGGTCAAATACAATCTTGGTAAGGCCATCGAAGGCTGAAAATATCTGTCCAGGACGATCCTTTGTGGAGCAATCGACAACTATGATCAGAGGGTTTTTCTTGAGAAATTCAGAAGGAACTTCCTTTAGAAAGAGTGGTTCATATTTCTGAATTTCCTTCTTATTGAAAGGACCCATATTGAAGATGAAAACCTCTTTGCCAAGGTATTCAAGCATATATTTCATGGCAAGTGTCGAGCTGATACAGTCTCCATCTGGATTCTCGTGCCCGATAACTCCTACACAAGACGAAGAGAGGATTGTCGAAACAATCCTCTTATTGATTACAGGATAAATAGATGTCCTATTATTTGTCACTGCTTATCATCTCCACTTTGGCATTCAGCCTAGTCTCAGGTCTAGTTCCAAGTCGGACATTCTCTCCTGTGACATAGACTTCACTTACCTCCTTGTGGGAAGGAATATCATAGCTTACATCAAGCATGAGAGATTCAACTATGGACCTTATACCTCTTGCTCCTGTTTTTTGGTCAATTGCCTTCTGTGCGATTGCATCAATACAATCATCAGTGAAGGTCAGTTTGACATTATCAAGTGCAAGAGCTGTGATATATTGCTTGAGAATGGAATTCTTTGGCTCCGTAATGATTCTCTTGAGGTCGTCCTTTGTGAGGTTGTTCAAGGATACATGGATTGGAAGTCTACCAATGAACTCAGGGATGAGACCGAACTTGACAAGGTCATCTGGATGGAGCTCATTGAAAAGCTCCTCGAAGTTCTTGTCTTCTGAGCTGGTAATATCTGCTCCGAAGCCCATTGAGTGGTTCGCAACTCTCTTCTCGATTATCTTATCTAGTCCAACAAAGGCACCACCACAGATGAAGAGGATGTTCCTTGTGTTGATCTTGAGCATCTCCTGGTTAGGATGCTTTCTTCCACCCTGAGGTGGAACAGATGCATCTGTTCCTTCAATTATCTTCAAGAGAGCCTGCTGTACACCTTCACCAGAAACATCTCTAGTGATGGAGACATTCTCTCCCTTCTTGCTGATCTTATCGATTTCATCGATGAAGATGATTCCTCTTTCAGCCTTTGCAATATTGTCATCTGCAGCCTGAATCAATTTGAGGAGTATATTCTCAACATCTTCACCGACATAGCCTGCTTCAGTAAGGGTAGTTGCATCTGCAATTGCAAATGGCACATTGAGCTTCTTTGCAAGTGTTCTTGCAAGGAGTGTCTTACCTGTACCAGTTGGACCGATGAGGAGGATGTTGGATTTATCAAGTTCTACACCGGACTCAGCAATCTTATCCTGATACTTGATCCTCTTGTAGTGGTTGTATACTGCGACTGAGAGAACCTTCTTTGCATTGTCCTGTCCAATTACATATTCATCAAGGTATGCCTTGATTTCTTCCGGAGTAGGGATTTCCTTGATTTCCTCAGCTTCTGAATTCAGGATGGTGTCACTTTTGAGGATATCGCGGCAGGTCTGAACACACTCATCACAGATCGCAACACCTGGTCCATGGATAAGCTTTCTGACTTCACTTGCGTCCTTTCCACAGAAGGAACAGGTTCTAGATGTTCTTGCCATTTATTTCCTCATTACCTTATCAACTATACCATAGCTTACAGCCTGGTCTGCATCCAGATAGTAGTCCCTCTGGATGTCTCTTGCGATTTCTTCTTCGCTCTTGCCTGTGTGTCTTGAGAGAATCTCAACTGAAATCTTCTTTATTCTCTGAAGCTCCCTAGAAGTGACCAGGATGTCACTTGCCTGACCTTCAGCGCCACCAGATGGCTGGTGGATCATGACTCTTGCATATGGGAGAATGATTCTCTTGCCATTAGCACCGGCAGCAAGTATGAGTGAGGCCATAGAGCAGGCCTGACCCATACAGATAGTTCTCACCTCCGGCTTGATGTATTGCATTGTGTCGTAGATTGCAAGACCTGCAGTTACACTTCCACCGGGGGAGTTGATATAGAGATTGATATCCTTCTTTGGGTCTTCAGACTCCAAGAAGAGTAGCTGGGCAACTACTAGATCTGCCATGTCATCCCTGATTTCTCCATCGAGGAATATGATCCTCTCCTTGAGTAGTCGGGAGAAGATGTCATACTGTCTTTCTCCATTTCCAGACTGCTCAACAACATAGGGAACCAGATTATGCATTCTGATGCGTTCGTTTTCCAATTTATCTATCTCCTGATTGTTTTTTCTTAGTTGGCCTTTGGAGCCTTGTATTCTGAGTAGCTTACTGTTGAAGTAGCCTTGAAGACGTTCTTCTCGAGAAGGAATGGAACAACCTGCTTGTATTCAAGGTCGTCCTTGATTGCCTGTTCGAGATACTTCTTTGTGTTCTCATCAGTATCTTCCTTGGTGTTCTCAGCAAGCTGCTTCTTTACTTCTTCCTCGTCAACTGGGAACTTTTCGGTCTTCTGGATCTTCTCCATTATGAGCTGGTTCTTGAGGTTCTTCTTTGCTGGCTCAGCCCATTCAGCTGTGATAGCTTCCTTGCTCTGTCCGGACATCTCGAAGTACTTCATGAGCTGCTCTTCAGGAATACCAGTCTGTCTGACATAGTTATACCATGTGTTCTCGGTCTCGTAGTCGACCATGGACTGAGGAATTGCAACTGTAGTAGAAGCAGAAATCTTATCAAGAAGAGCATTGAGCTTTACATTCTTGAGGCTCTCTTCAAGCTCTTTTGTGAGTCTTTCTGAGATTCCCTTTCTCATGTCAGCAACAGTCTTGTACTCTTCCTTTACATCCTGAGCAAATTCATCGTCAATCTCTGGGAGCTCTCTCTTCTTGACTTCAGTTACCTTTACATCAAGGGTGATGGTCTTTCCAGCGTAGTCTGCATTTGCATAGTCAGCTGCATATGTCTTCTCGAACTTCTTCTCATCTCCCTTCTTCATGCCAACGATCTCGTCGTCGAACTCATAGAAGTTGTAGGAAGAACCGATAGTGAAGGTGAAGTCCTTTCTGGATGTTGATGCAACCTCTGCACCATCCTTGTCGAGCTCTACATAGTCACAGGTAACGATATCACCCTTTTCGATAGCACCGTCCTTGGCAATGACCATTGCATTCTGCTCCTGGAGCTTCTTTACCTCTGCATCGATATCAGCATCGGTAACCTTTGCATCCTGGAATTCAACTTCAAGACCTGTGTACTGGCCAAGTTCGAACTTTGGAGTTACATCATAGTGAACTGTGAATGTGACAGCCTCATTCTTCTTGAATGGGATGAGTTTTTCCTCTTCCTGAAGAACAGGAGTGCAGTATGGAAGTGGCTTCTGGTCAGCTTCGAGTGTCTCGATTACTCCCTTGAGCTCCTTTTCCATTGTGTCGAAGGAGGTTTCCTCTCTGATAGCATCTCCAAACTTCTTCTCGATCATTGAAGATGGGGCCTTGCCCTTTCTGAATCCAGGAAGCTGGATCTCCTTTGTGTACTTGCTGAGCTTCTCGTTATAAGCCTTCTCAAGTGTCTCTGCATCGACTGTGATTGTCAGTGCCATCTGGGAGTTTTCAAGCTCAGTTAATTTCTTGTCAGCAACCATAATATTGCCCTTCCTTATTATATTTGTCTGTTTTTTACTAGACGGTTTTGAATGTGCAGACATACTGCAACTCACTGAGTATAACAATAAGCTGAGTGTTTGTCACGTACGTGAAATATAGTGATATTTAAAACTAAAGGAAAGAGATAAAATAGCCTGTGCCAGATTTTTCTTCCTGCACAGGCTTGAATTCAATCTTTTTGCTTGATCAGGTAATCATTGTTGATCACCTTGAAAGAGAGCGGACCCATCAAAATAGGCGAGTAGACTGGAACAGTCGGTCTTATTACTATTCCTTCTTTATTGTTGCCACTCTTATATTTTCCTTTAGCTCTTTCAATGAGTTCATCGACGGTTTTATAGGGAAGATTTGGTCCCGTCTCTTCAACAGGTACCATATCTATTTTTGATGCCTCTGAGAAGATTTTTAGTTCTTCAAGACCAAGTCTTTTGTTCTTATCAAGATCGATAAGTGTAAAGACATACCAATTGGGCTGAGATAGCTTCAATGGATTCTTCTGAATTCCTTCTCCACAGAACTCCCCCTGGACTGCAAGATTTTTGACACTCAGAGCCTTGGCTCCTGTCTGTATCTTCTCCTTTATTCCTTTTTTGTGAACAAATCTCCAGGCAGGACTTGTTTCATCATCCGCAAGTTCATAGTTGCGTGAGCATACACCAAAACTTTCGTCTATTAGATACATGGTGACACTTGTGCCATCCATCTTTGTAGAGATGTAATATTCACGATTGTCGAATTCCTTGATGATTTCAGGAATCTCCTGAACTCTTGTTTCATCTGTCTTTGGAATACCACCGGGGAAATCTCCGATTATCTTGCCACTTCCTGTAGCAATTTCAGCTATCTCCCATTTCTTTACGCCTAAGAAAGAGGCAACAGATTCACCAACTTCCCACTTCCTATTGCTCTCACCAAGTATTGAGAGAGGCAGTACAAGTCCCTGTGAAATCTGTCCTCGGAATGTGCGAGTTCTGATAAGGAAGCCTTCGCCATTGATATCATTCTTCTTATAGCATCCATTTCGAAGGAATTCGAATTTCTCATCGATTGGCAAGAAGGCATCTACTTCGAAATAGACGCAGATATCACCTTTCTTGAAATCACCTTTCTTCGCAACACACTTCCATCCGAGTACAGAAACAAGCTCTATCTTGTCTGCTCCCTCAATTGGCTGGATGTCCCAAATTACTTGTACACTTGCTAACTTTCTCATCTTGTCTCCTTTCTTCTTTTGCAATATAAAAGGCATCAGAGCTCCCTCGGGGACTAGGAGACTGATGCCAAAGGCAAATAATTGTCTTAGGGAGAAAAAAAAAGATAGTTTTCAGAGCTGGTAGCTAGAGAGAATGGAATGACACGCTATCAGCTCTGATTGCATCATCTTTCCTCCTTCAAGGATATGATGACGCATATGGAAAGATATTTCATTCAACTTGCAGTTGAATTTAAACTGCCTATCCTATAGATAATTACAGGCTCACAGATTTCAATATCTTCTACCTGTTTTGTAATATAAAGTTCTTCAACGTGACAGTTGTACAATTTTGAAAGCAGCGTGAGATGCTCAAGGCGTGGAATACTTTTATGTTTTTCATTTTCCCATGCGTAGATAGCTGTAGGTGTCTCAAAGCCAAAAACTTCCTGCAGATCCTTGATGGAATAGCCATTCTTGATTCTTAGCTCTTTTAAAAGTCTAGAGGTCTTTATGTAATCAATGATATAAAAAATACGTGTATGAAATGAATTGCTGTATTCCATACACGTATTATAACGCAATTTTCTATGTTGGGACATTCAACTGCTAGTTAACAAATGCTATCCCTGATCTTTCTGATCCTATCTACGAGTCTATCAAGATGAGCTGTTGTCAATGCAGGATTAAGTAGTGTGAACTTCAGCATCGTAACTCCATCCTTTACTGTCTGGCCAATTACAGTACCCTCACTTAAAAGAACTCTTCTTATCTTCTTGTTTACTTCGTCACTTGTCCTGGTTGCAAAGACAACTGAACTGATTTCAGGCTCGACAGGGCAGATGAATGCCTTGTCGTCCTTAAGAAGGTCATAGAGGTATTTTGCATTCTCGACAGAGTGGTCAATTATCTTGCCAAAGCCATCCTTTCCTCTGCAGACGAAACTGACATATACCTTGATGGCATCAGCTCTTCTAGTTGTCTGCATAGACTTTCCAACAAGGTTGATGTATCCATCCTCCTCATCTTCTTCTCTGTTGAGGTAATCTGCATGGAGCTCGAAGCAATCAAGAAGACTCTTGTCCTTTACAAGTACACATGAGCAGCTGATAGGGAGGAGGAACATCTTGTGGAAATCGATCGTGATAGAATCACAGAGAGAAACATCGCCAAGGCGGTATCTGTACTTATCGCTCATCAATAGTCCTGAGCCATAGGCTGCATCGGCATGCAGATGCATGTGATACTTGTCACAGAGCCTTCTCATTTCACCAATATCATCAATTGAACCAAAATCGGTAGTTCCGAGTGTTGCAACAGCACAGAATGGAATGAAACCTTTCCTGACATCTTCTTCTAGCAACTTTTCAAATGCCTTGATATCAACCTTTTCCTTATCATCTACAGGAAGCTTTCCTACAGCTTCGTATCCTAGTCCCAGAATATGGCAGGCTTTGTCCATAGAGAAGTGGGAGATTGAGGATGTGTAGAGTTTGAGTTTCCTGTAGCATTCAGGAAGCCCATACTTCTTCACATCGTATCCCAGCTCTTTCTTGCAGAAGCTGTCGCGGGCAGCGATGATTGCGCTGATATTCGATTGGGAGCCACCACTTGTGAAGTTGCCATCGCCGTTCTCAAAACCGACAAGCTTTGCAAGGCGATCAAGTACAGCTACCTCCATTTCAGTTGGAAGAGGGGACTGGTCCCAACTGTCCATCGAATCATTGAAAACTGAGATTATCAACTCGGCTGCAATCGATTCAAGGAGAGCAGGGGAGTGGAGGTGTGGCATGTAATCTGTTGACCAGGTTTTCAGCATGTGAGGGAGAAAATCCTTCACATTCTCTAAAGTCTTATCAAATCCCAAACCCTCTTCAGGAAGAATTTCAAGCTTGTTTACCTTTTCTCTCAACACAAGAGGATCGATACCAGAGAAGGCACTCTCATCCTTGATGGAAGTCAAGATTGCATCGAGAGTTTTCATTATCATGCTTCTGAATTCATCCTTTACCTTCTGATCAGATGAAAGAACTAGAGAATTTGCCATAGCTACTCCTTTTGATAGTTGTTGATAACATCATTATGCATTTTTTCAACCAGCTGTAAAAGAAAAAGCTCTCAAGTTATGAGAGCTTATATCAAAACTAAATAAATATGATTAATAAATGATATTTGTTGAATATCGATTATATTAAAAACTCATACCAATACCAACAAATGGACTTGCTGCAAATCGGTGAGCATCGTAATCCTTTGCCTTTAGAGATTCGTCGATACCGATAGCAGAGAGCTTCATGTTGATATTCCACAGAAGTGCTGCAGAAGCTTCTACACCGAAGTTGATGAAGACGTTTCTGTTCACGAAATACTTACCACTGAGCTCGTACATGAGACCAAAGTAGTTATCCGTTCTGTCGATCGGAGTGTTCTTGTTGACCTTGGAATTCTTGGATCCTGAATTCTGATTTGAATGTGTCCAATAGAGCATGAGTGCCATCTGAGCCTGGAATCGTGAGTTGTTAACAAAACGATATGCAGGACCTACTGCTATTGTTGTAATCCAGCCAAATTCATCGAGACTGCTGTTCCAAAGTTCGATATGAGGTTCAACGGTTCCAGCAAGACCATTCTGGATCATCCATGTGGATGCTCCTGTCATATAATTATATCTGAAGTACTTGTCCAAGGCGGCACTTGCCTGGAAGCCGAAGTTGTTATCAAAGAATTTATCGGCCTGTACTTCAGCATGGAAGGAGTATGCAAGCTCAGAGCTCTGCTTTCCATCTAGGAACTTCGCTCCGTTGGGTGTATCAGAAGAGATATATATATTCTGATGTGTGTAGGTATAGCCTGCATTGAATGACACAGATGAGTTTCTGCTTGCGAAAGCACTGAAACATACTAAAAGAACAAGTGCAAGTGTAATTATTTTTTTCATTTTGTCCCCTATGTGAATAGAATTGACATATTAAGATAAAAATGTCAATAAAAACAAAATAATTAAAAATGTAAAAATAAACTGAGTTTATCATCAGATAATACTCGTATCTAAATGAAAAAGAATGGCTGTAACATTTGAGTCAGTTACAGCCAGATTAATTAAAGCAGAATTGCTTTGGTTATAGAGAAGTAGATGAGTAGTGATAGTGCATCTACTATAGTTGTTATGAAAGGACTTGCCATTACAGCAGGGTCAAAGCCAATCTTCTTGGCTATCACAGGAAGAGAGCAACCAATCAGCTTCGCAACAATTATTGTTGCTGCCATTGTGATACAGACAAGTAGTGCAACCTGTGCTGTTATATCTGTATTGCCGATAAGCAATCTATCTACAAGCATGATCTTGATAAAACAGAGGACTGAAAGGACAGTAGCGCAGAGTAGGGCTGTTGCCAATTCCTTTGTTATTATCTTAGGTAGATCATTGAATTCAACTTCACCTAAGCTCAACGCTCTTATGATAGTAACTGAACTCTGAGAGCCGGAGTTACCACCTGTATCCATCAGCATCGGGATGAATGCTGTCAAGACAACCATTCTTGAGAGCGCATCCTCGAATCCTGCGATGATAAGGCCTGTGAAGGTTGCAGAGACCATGAGAATCATGAGCCAAGGAATTCGATGCCTGAAGATGTCGATAGGGGATGACTTCATATATGTTTTATCAGAAGGCATCATACCACCCATGAGTTCGATATCCTCTGTGGTCTCTTCTTCCATGACATCCATAGCATCGTCGACTGTTATGATTCCAACTATCAAACCTTCAGAATCGACAACAGGAAGTGCAAGCAAGTTGTAGCGAGCAAATATCCTGGCAACCTCTTCCTGGTCAGTATTTGTATTGACACTTATGAAGTTTGTCTGTGTAAGGGAAAGAATCTTGATAGAGTCATCTTTTGCAAGCAATAGGTCCTTTACAGAAACAGTTCCGATGAGTTTCCTATTTTCAGTGACATAGCAAGTGTAGATGGTTTCCCTGTCGTATCCTGTTCTTCTGATGTGCTCGATAGCCTGTCCCACATTATAATTAGAGGATAGAGAAACATACTCTGTCGTCATGACAGAGCCTGCGGAATCCTCTGGATAGCGCAGTATCTGGTTTATATCTTTCCTCATGTCTGGAGCTGCCTGCTCAAGAATTCTCCTGACTACGTTTGCAGGCATTTCTTCGACGATATCTACAGCATCATCGACATATAGCTCGTCGATGACTAGTTTGAGCTCTGAATCAGAAAAACTCTGGATCAGGAGCTCCTGGCTGTCGCTATCCATCTCGACAAAGGTCTCTGCAGCGAGCTCCTTTGGAAGGAGTCGGAAGATCTTTGGCAGCTGCTGCTGCGAAACTTCATCAAGAATTGCTGCGATATCTGATGGGTTCATGGTGGAAAGTACATCTTTGATAGATAGGTACTTTCTTTCTTCAAGTAACTTTTTAAGTGTATTCTCTAGTACGATATTTAATTCTGACATAACAAAAATCCCCTTTGAAAAAGGTGGCCATTGTGATACAGAAAACCGGACAATAGATGAACTATTCTTCAGAATGAAATAAGGAGGAATTGTTCTCTACTAGGGCCAGGGTTTGCTGATTCCATGACGATTTCCTCCTGTTAACTTAATAAATAGGCTCAAAGCCCATTAACAACTTAAATTAGCCTTCGATCAATGTCAAGGAAAAAGGAAATAGAATAATAATAATAAAAATGTTAAATCATACTAACTTTTATAAAAAATGTACTTGATATTCCTATTTACTTGGTGTATGTTAGTTATAGCTAACTTATTGAAACTGATTTCACTCCTATTGTTGTTGTTTGTTTGGAACTTTCTCTTGAAATTACGTTTATAAAGTTAGTGCATACTAACAAACAAGGAGGGGATATGACACTAGAAAGGCTGCTGGTAACAAATTCAGCCCCTACTCTGGCCAACATGAAGTGTTCGTCATTGATATGCCTCAAGGGACTGAATGGAGCAGTGGAAAGTGTCGTTGCCCGTCTGGAGAAGAAGGGATTGAAATTCCGCTTCTTATCAAGCCACTCTGGCAATCCTCTCCTGTTTGTCTTTCGCCAATCAGAGCTGATGGATGCAATAAGATCCAAAGAAGCTAGCACATATCTTGAAAGTATTGGTTACGATACATCCAATCTTGAATCCTGTCTTTCTCTTCTCGAGAAAAGACTGCATGAAGAGGATTTTCCTCACGAGATAGGTTTCTTCTTGGGATACCCAGCAGAGGATGTCCTTCAATATATAAAGGAAGATGGACGAAATTACATTTCTTCAGGTCTTTGGAAGGTCTATACAAACAAAGAGAAGGCTGAAAAGACCTTCATGAAATATGAGAAGTGCAGAAAGGTATATATGACACTTTTTGCAAATGGATTTTCAATCGACAGGCTGTGCATACGCACTGCCTGATAGGAAGGAGAAAAATATGAAGTCTTGTGTAGTATTCTATTCTACAACAGGTAACACAGAGGCGATGGCTAATATTGTCGCTTCAGCTGCAGGTGTTGAGCTTATCAACGCTGATAGCTTCACACCTGATATGGTTGCAAACTATGATGCAATCGCATTTGGTTGCCCAGCAATGGGTGAAGAAGTCCTTGAAGAGGATGTATTCGAGCCAATGTTCACAGCAATCGAAGGATCTCTCAGTGGCAAGAAAGTTGCTCTCTTCGGTTCCTATGGTTGGGGTGATGGAGAATGGATGAGAAACTGGGCTGATAGAGTAAAGGCTGACGGTGCTGAACTGCTTTGTGAGCCAGTAATTTGTCAGGAAGCTCCAGATGCTGATGCAGAAGCATCTCTCAAGGATCTTGCTGCAAAGCTTGCTTGATTTATTGTGCTTTATTATCCGCCGGTGAAAATCGGCGGATTTATATCGCAAAAAAAAGCGTAAAAATATATTGACACTTTGAATAGTTTGGTTCATTATCTCATACGTTGATTGCGCTGGTAATGTACACCGGACTTTCACACAATGGTGGAAGTAGTTCAGTGGTAGAGCGCCAGATTGTGGATCTGGTTGTCGAGGGTTCGAACCCCTTCTTCCACCCACACCTTACTAAGGTAAGGGCGCTTGTAGCTCAGCTGGATAGAGCGTCGGACTTCGAATCCGCAGGTCGTAGGTTCGAATCCTACCGGGCGCGAGAGATTTTTGAAAACATGGGCCGCTAGCTCAGCTGGTAGAGCAACAGACTCTTAATCTGTGGGTCAAAGGTTCGATCCCTTTGCGGCTCATATTACACACCGCGAGAGTGGTGAAATTGGCAGACACGCTAGATTTAGGTTCTAGTATCTCAGATGTGCGGGTTCAAGTCCCGCCTCTCGCAGAGATTGGCTGAAGTCTAATGATGTAAGCCTAAAAATTGCGGAAGTAGCACAGTGGTAGTGCTCCACCTTGCCAAGGTGGATGTCGCGGGTTCAAGTCCCGTCTTCCGCTCTACAGACTCTAAGGAGTCAGTCAGATGAGAGTTCTGACAAATCTTCCGGGCCGATAGCTCAGCTGGTAGAGCAACAGACTCTTAATCTGTGGGTCCAAGGTTCGATCCCTTGACGGCTCAAGCATATGCGGAAGTAGCACAGTGGTAGTGCTCCACCTTGCCAAGGTGGATGTCGCGGGTTCAAGTCCCGTCTTCCGCTCTAGAGTAAATCCTTCTGGTAAGAAATTACTGGAAGGATTTCTTTTTGTCCTCAAATACCTGTTTATCTTCATGTAAGAACACTTGTCAACTCCATATCGTAGATTGCCTTGTAGGTTCTGAGCGGATAGCTCGGAAGAATCTTGTCCACCATGTTCTTTCTTATTCTATTCTTTGCGATATAGTTTTTCAAACACTCCGAGGAATTGATGTGGGAGTCGGACAGATCATCAATGTCTTTGAGAACCTCAAGCAGCATAACTGTCTTTACGTTTTCCCTTGTTATCGTTACAGGCGATTTTCGGACAACATAACTGAATTTGCCTACCTTGACCTTTCTTGTGATTGCACTTGTGTTATTGCTTACAATCTCCTTTACCTGCGGAACCTGCTCCGAAAGACCCATCATGTTTGCAAGGGTATGACCGGTATAGCAGCCGTAATTGTTTGTCTTGTTGCTGAGATACTTGAGCTCGGCTACTGTATCTGCATTGAGAGTATAAGGCACACCGGACACGGTCTTCCTGGGAAGATAATAAACACCATCCATATAACGGCAGAGACTGCCTTCATCTACCAGTTTCTTCATCTGCTGGCAAAGGTTGTCATACTTAATATCAAGTTCAAGGTTCTGCAGGAGAATTGGTTCTCCCGGCTTGTAGTTCTCTTTGATATAGTCCAGCAGCATCATTCAGCATCCTTAATAATACTAATTAACTTTGCTGATAATATACAACACAAAATCTTCATTGACAAGTGCTTCGGCAACCAGGGGAAACAGGTCGAGAAAAAGATAACAATATTCATCAAAAACCGTCAGATTCCATGCCTCCCCGTGGCTAACAAGTAGAGGGTCAGTCAACCGGCTCTCTGTGGAGTCCTGAAAAGTGGGAAGCTTGGGGGTGTTTTTTCAATTACTGGAAGGATTTTTTTGTAGTGGGCTATTACAGACTTGTTTTCTTATGAACTTCTATCCATTCAGGATCAGTCTTCTTCTTTCCTCTTTTAGGTGATGAGTTTGAAAGTGTTACAAGAAGGATGGAGTGACGCCAGAAAACACTCTTGCCAGCAAGCTCCTTAAGAAGGATTGCTCTATACTTATCTACTTCTGCTTTAGAAAGAGTGAGATGCTTCAAATAGCTCTTATCCCACCAATTTCTTAAAGTTTCCTCATCAAGCAATCTCTCTTCCTTCTGGCTGAGCTCTTGTTCTTCCACATGAAGAAAGGCGTTAGAGAAGAATGAAATCATGTCGAACTTGTTCCAATTGGTCATTGGGTTTTCGCTATCGTGGTAAACTTTCTCTTCAGCTTTTTCAAGCAGGGCCTTAAGATTTTCATCCTTGATAAATTCAGATAATGTGCTTCCTTCTGAAGGCATACCCTCAGAAAGATTTATCTGTCCATCATCTGAAAGATGCTCTTTCAGAGTGTGGAGCAACTCTTCCTCTTCATATAGTCGTGTAAAGAGATTGCGGGCAAAGACGAACTCGAATTTGAGGTCGCTGTCCATTTTCTTTAACACATCGAGTGCCTTTCCAACTTTGATTTCTGGTCTTGAAAGCTCTTCTAGCTGCTTTGAATAGTGATCGATATATTCAAATTCGCTCTGGTTCTTTACCTGGGCAAATGTAAGACCTTCAGGATTGTGCTTCAATGCTTCCCAGACAAGAAGTCCATGGGATGCATTGAGAACAAGGATATTGTCGCTTCTCCTGATATTTGCCTTTCCAAACAACCTATCACGAATATCGAGAAGGAGATTGGAGCCCATGGATGAAGTTCTCTGAATCCACTTGTCCTTCACCTTATCCTTGGGTGTGAATGTGAGGTTCTCGACAAAGGCATCCTCGCTTGCACTTTCTATCTGTGCCTCTCTCTTTCTTTCAACTTCATCCTTGATCTTGGCTTCATATCCCTGGTCTGAAGGACGGTAATAGACCTTTCCCTGTAGACCATTTGGAAGATATTGCTGATTTACCCAGTGGTCCTTATATGCGTGAGGGTACAGATATCCTTCACCGTGTCCAAAGGCTTCGCTATCACGGCTTGCATCCTTAAGATGGTTGGGAACCTCCGATGCCTTTTCCTTTTCGACATCTGAAAGGGCATCGAAGAAGGCAAGTGCACTATTACTCTTCTTTGCAGTTGCAAGGTATAAAGCAGAGTGGGTGAGGTGGAAACGTCCTTCAGGAAGGCCAATTCTATCAAATGCAGCAGCATCTGCCTCGACTACAGAGACAGCCATCGGATCTGCAAGACCGACATCCTCAGCTGCACTGATAAGCATCCTGCGGAAAATGAATCGAGGATCTTCTCCTGCTGCGATCATTCTGGCCATCCAATAGAGGGCAGCATCTGGGTCGGAGCCACGAAGGGATTTGATGAATGCCGAAATGACATCGAAGTGGTAATCACCTTCCTTGTCATAGAGGACGACCTTTCTCTGGATCGATTCCTCACAGGCTTCCTTCGAGATGAATATCTTCTCTCCCTTTTCAGGGGGGAAGGTGCTTGGTGTGGTCTCAACAGCAAGTTGGAGAGCATTCAGAAGACTTCTTGCATCTCCAGATGCAACATCTACAAGGTGTTCGAGGGCACCTTCTTCGAATTCGATATCAAAGTTTCCATAACCCCTTTCCTTGTCCTTGAGAGCCTGAGAAGCAACCTTCATCAGATCTTCAGATGTCAGTTTTGTCAGCTGGAAAACTCTAGAACGGGAAACAAGGGCTGCATTCACTTCAAAATAAGGGTTTTCAGTTGTAGCCCCGATCAATATGAAGGTTCCATTCTCGACCCAGGGAAGAAGTGCATCCTGCTGGCTCTTGTTCCAGCGATGTACCTCATCGACAAAGAGGATGGTCCTGTTTCCATAATGGTCCATCCTGCTTTTTGCAGCATCTATCTCATATCGCAATTCCTTGACACCTGATAGAACTGCATTGAGTGTGGAAAAGTGACTTTTTGTTGTGTTTGCAATGACACGTGCAAGTGTTGTCTTACCAGTTCCAGGTGGGCCATAGAAAATGACGGAGGAAAGAAGGTCTGCCTGTATTGCTCTCCTTAATAGTCTTCCCTTACCGATGATGTGTTCTTGCCCGATATATTCATCTAGAGTGCGAGGTCTCATGCGGTAGGCAAGTGGCTGGTTTTCGTTGTTTTCATTTGCACTGAAAAATAGATCGTCTCTGTCCATGTCACTTAACCTTTCTATATCTTGTACTTACTTCATTGTCACCAAGCAGTGTGAAGTACTCATCACGTGCCCAGTGGGATAGCTCTGAAACTGTTGGTTCTACTATCTCATCTACAATCTTCGTAATCCCAACAAGAGAAAGATTTTCCAGATTTGCTTTCCAGTTGTCAGCAACTATCTTCATTTCTGCGTATATGCTATCAAGTTCTGCCTTATGCTCTTCTATGGTTCTTGATATGATCAGAAGCGTTCTCTCTCTACTTTCACCTATGAGTATAGCAGAGATGCTCACATAGCCTGAGCTGATATACTCATCTGGGTTGGTAAAGTCTACATTCTCAAGTTCATCTAGAAGGAGTACAGAGATTTCAGGGATGCAAGATGATAAGATTTCTGATAGCTTGGCTCTGTAATCATCTTCAAGACTTCTGAATTCAGCTAACTTTTCTTCATATGGCCTGAATGTGCTGTTGAAGTTGTAATTGGCCTTTTCGGAAAAGGCCAGTCTGTCAGTCAGGAAGATTGCATCCTCGACACTTGTTATAAGCAATTCTCTCTGCTTTTCTTCCTTCATCAGATCGCGCTCAGAATTCTTTTTTACTGACTGGCAGCCAGCAAGAAGGATAATAATCAACAAAAGATAGAGAAAACGCCATTTCATGCTTTGAAGTATAGCATTAGCGACATAATTCAGAAATATTGAGTTGTGTACTTTCAATGTGATTTTTTATCAAGGAATGTCAGCAGGAACTCTTCAGCAAGAGAGCCATGGGCTATATTCCTTCTTGCTTCCTCGAATGTAAACCAGGTAGCTAGATCGACTTCCTTTGTTATCCCTGATAGGTCCTCTGTGTCTGCTACACAGTAGAAATTGTTCATCAAAGTGTTGCTCTTTTCAAAGAACTTGGATTTGTTGAAGGTTATTTCACTTGCATCAAGACCAATTTCTTCCTTCAATTCTCTTGCGACAGCATCCTCAGCTGCTTCTCCTCTGTTGATGTATCCTGCAACCAGAATATATCTGTCGCGACCATATTGCTTTATCAAGAGGATCTTATCCTTTTTGGGGCTGAGAACGACCATGGAGACAGCACTGTTGAAAATAGGGAACCTGAATTCATTGCAATTTGGGCAGTAGGGTATTTCACCTTCGTTTTCAAGATACTTTGTTACTAGCTTAGTTCCGCATTCGACACAATATTTCATAGGGGATGGGGCTCCTTCATAAAAATAACACCTTGAAAAATGGTCAAAGTGTCCAATATTGAGTATATTAAATAGTATAACTTCGAAATAGAAAAGGAGAGTTTAAATGAACGATTCCAGAAGTAATATACTATCCAATGTAAGTGCACGTGAAAATGGACTTCTAAAAAGTGTCTATTCATTTATGTCCCTTGGCCTTTTTGTAACAGCAATCGTAAGCTATCTTGCATCTAGAAGCCCGGCTGTGATGAATATTTTCCTGAGAAACCCAATGGGAACACTTGTTCTGGTCTTTGCCCAGTTCGGTCTTGTGTTCTACCTCTCAGCTAGGATAGAGACAATGAGTAGAGAGAATGCAATTATTGCATTCTTCGCATATTCTGTTCTAACTGGCCTCAGCCTCTCAGTTATCTTCCTTGTCTACACTGCAAGTGTGATCTATCAGGCATTCCTTTCCTGTGCTTTGATGTTTGGTGTTACCAGCATATTTGCTGCAACAACAAAGAAGAATATCGCATCTTGGGGCAACTACCTCACAATGGCACTCTTTGGACTTATCATCGCATCCATTCTCAACATGTTCTTCAGAAGCAATGGTATGACAATGATGATTTCCCTGCTCGGCGTAATAATCTTCGTTGGCCTCACAGCTTGGGATACACAGAAGATTGTCCAGATGAACAGACGCTATGGTGATGTTATGAGCGTAGATGAGTATACAAAGCTCGGTATCCTTGGTGCTCTAGAGCTCTATCTCGACTTCATCAACATCTTCCTCTATCTCTTGAGAATCTTTGGTAACAGACGTGATTGAAATAGTTTCCCAAACCGATGATTATCTTGTAGTCTTCAAGCCATCCGGTCTTCCTACGGCCCCTCTCAAGAATCAGGAGGGGGATAGCCTTGTAAAAGAGGTTTCTGAGTTCTTTCCTCAAATTATGAGTGTCCATGGAAGACAGGAGTGGGAAGGCGGTCTTCTTCATCGCCTTGACACTCCAACTTCAGGTCTTGTCCTGATCGCTTTGAAGCAGGAGTTCTACAATAGCATATTAAAGCAGCAGGATAGGGGAGACTTCCAGAAGCTCTACAGAGCAACGATATCAAAGAGAGCAGAAAAACTAGAGGGTTTCCCTCTCTTTGAATTCCCTCGTCGTCTAGATGGTGTTGTAATTGAAAGTGCCTTCAGAACCTATGGGCCAAAAGGTGCCCAGATAAGGCCTGTTACAGGGCCTAAAGCAAAGGGGCTCTTGAGATATGAAACCTATGTGGAAAGAGAGAGTGCAGACACATATCTTTGCACATTGAAAAAGGGTTTCAGACACCAGATCAGAGTTCATATGGCCTGGAGTGGCAGACCACTCTTGGGCGATACAATCTACGGTGGTGAAAAGTCAGATACATTCGGCCTAGAGGCCATAGCTATGACATTCTATGGCCTTAATGGAAAGAGAGTGGAAGTTTCTATCTGATTTATCACTCCTTGAATGGTTCTACAGAGCCATCTTCCTTGACAGCCTCGACCTTGCGTCTTACCTCTTCCAGGGTCTTCGAAAGCTTCTTCGAGAGGCTACTTGCCTCCTCGTAGAGCTTGAGGCTTTCTTCAAGTCCAGTCTTATCGTCCTTCAGGACTTCAGTAATCTCTTCAAGTCTCTTGAGATCTGTTTCAAAGCTCATTTCTTTTCTCCTTTATAGCTTACCTTGATATTTCCATTCTTCATAAGGATTGTAAGTTCATCATCGACCTTTAATCCCTTCTTGCCTGTAACAACATGACCCTTGTCATCCTTTACTATTGCATAACCCCTTGAAAGCACATTCATTGGAGAGAGGGATTCCAGATTCGATATACACTTTTCAAGTCTCATTGAAATGTTTCCAAGTTTCATATCAAATCCCTGTGAAACATCCTTTTTGGCCCTTGCTATCATTTCTGGGTATCTTTCAAGTTTTGTTTTTCCTTCTCTCTCTATTTGATCCGATAGATAGTTGAAGCTATCTTTTGCTCTATTGTATTTCACTTTAAGAAGTGAAAGAGGTGTATCTGATGCATAGACGAATCTGAGTTCAAGAGAAAAAAGCTTTTGAGAAAGCATTCTGAAAAGATCACTTTGGCTCACAAGGGAAATTCTTTCACTCTTTCTCATCATGATGGCAGAGAGATATTCCATATCGACAAAGTGGCTCTGAGCTTGATGAAGCTTTGCTATTATTGCAGAACGCAATGTGTTTTCCACATTCTTGATCTCTTCACGGCGCTTGAATATTCCTTCTGTTGCAATTACTGCTGCATCAGTTGGAGTAATTGCTCTTCTATCTGCAACATGATCTGAAAGCGCCCAGTCAATTTCATGGCCTACTGCAGAGATAACTGGAATTTCACTTCTGTAGATTGCTTCGATTACTTCCGGTTCAGAGAAAGGAAGTAGGTCCTCCTGGCTTCCTCCTCCACGGCCAACAATGAGGACATCACAGAAGGGAACTTCGTTTGCCTGATCTATCCTTGCTGCAATCATCTCTGCGGCAGTTTCACCCTGAACTAGAGTAGGGTAAAGCAGGATATCAACCCCTGGGGCTCTTGTTAGTGTTGTGTCTAGAATATCGTGTATAGCAGCTCCCGTGCTTGCTGTAACAACGCCAATAGTTTTTACAATTTCAGGAATCGGCTTCTTCTTTTCCATGTCGAAGTAGCCTAGGCTTTCATAGTAGGCTTTTCGCTTTTCAAGCTGTGCCTTGAGATCTCCTTCTCCTGCCTTCATCATCACAGAGACAACAAGTTGATATGTTCCTCTTGGAACGTAGACATCGATGTTGCCGATGGCAACAACCTTGTCTCCTTCCTTTGGGACTCCTCCCAATCGTGCATTGAAGGAGCGGAACATTACACATGACAGCTGGCTCTGGCTATCTTTCAGCGTGAAGTACCAATGTCCGTTTGCACTCGGCTTGAAAGACGATATCTCTCCCTCCACAGATAGATTGAAGAACTGTGTCTTGAAGGTTTCCTTTATGATTTCATTCACTTCATGCACCATCAATGGGTGATCAAGCAGAGCATTCTCATTGGCCATAGCTTGATTATATCAAATTTAGGCCAAGTGAAAGAAGATGGATTGAGGGAACAATCGATTCAACTAGCAGTTGATTTTTTTATCTTTGGACGTCGTGCAAAAAAAGGAAAAAGGAAGAAATTGAAAGAACAAGAGATAGAGAAGTGAATCAAAATCCTCTGAAAAATCAGGGGATTTTTTAATGCTTATATGTTAAGGAAATATAGAATGTGAGAAAGCGTCTAGATAAGGAAGAATGTAAGAGTGAAAATCCTTTATTTATATAAAAGAGATAGGATTAAGGATTGACAAGAGGTTGAGTCTATTGCCACTATACAGTTAGAGATTGCTAACATTATATAAGGAATACAACATGAAAATAAATCTCCGCAATACTACATTTTTATTCGTTGCACTGATTATTCTGTGCTTGGTTGGTTGCTCAAAAACTGGTAGCACTGGAAACACTACTACATCAGTTGCTCCTGAGTCTCTTGTCATAAAGGCAACGGTTGTTGAACCTGAATATCTTTATGGCTATGCGCCAATGACATTTGCAGAATTCTGGTATGGTGAAATCAACAAGGTGGAAAAGGTCGACACTTTCAATTCCTCAAATCCTGACTTGACAGCCATGTCTGAAGAGTATCTCCATTTTGGCTATAGCAGTGCAGATGATATGGACCGCTATGCAGGCGTTCAGAAGAACACCTGGGATAATGATAGTGGAATGTATGACGCTATCTCCCGTGCAACTTTTGGCTATGGACTCTTCCGTGCCGGATTTGCTCACATTGTCAAAGTTACTATGGACAATGGGGATGAAAAGATCATGAGCCACGAAATTGTGGAAGATATGACTTCTCCTACTGGTTACCGCATCGATCTCAACACTGAGAACGTAGAAGGTATTGTCCTCACAGACAATACTCGTCTTGATACAAAAAAGACCATGGGCTATACACCTGATACAAATACTACCTATGCAAATAGCGTTGCAAACGGAGGTGGTGGATATAGGATTGTTGGTCTCAAGAGGGTTCCTGTAAAAGTAAAGAGTTCTACTGTTGGTAAGGCTCTGGAGATGCAGAAGTCCGGAATGGTCAATGACCAGGTAAAGGCATTCCTTGACCAGTATGAGAAGATTTCATTCGAAGATGAAGCAAAGGCATATGCATACAAGGAGCTTTATGCGAATGGAATCTATGGTGAAAGAGAGATCAACGAAAATGCATCTGTGAAGGATCCTGGCATGGTCGCTCTTGGTGATGGCAAAAATGGAACAAAGGCTATCGCACATGGAGATGGATATGCAGATCTCACAATGTTTGTCTACTATGATAATTACGAAGGATACACTCGTGGTTCTGTAGGCTCTCTTGATGAAGCAACACTCGACACTCTCTATTCTGGAACAGATAAGCCAACTTATGCTGAAAACAAGGAAAATGCAGATAAGCTTGCTGCCTTCATGGATTATGCATTGCATTTCCAGGGCGCAAAGCTCCAGTGGGCAGGAGAGGACAATGTTTTCGATACTGCAGATGATGTAGTTGTTGGCCAGATGCTTCACAAGGATGCATACTACTCCTTCAACCATGGAAACTATATCGAAGTCTCGATTACTAATGATTTTGAACGTTTTGGCAAGCTTGGAAATGGATTCTATCGCATTACCATGATTGCAGATGGCTACAAGGATGTCATGCTCGAGACAGGTAGCCTTCTCCTTGATTACCACACACCAACTATCGTCGATGAAGATGTTCCTGCTGTAGGATTTTCAAAACTCCTAAGCCTCCAGCTCGATATAGAAGGTGTAAAGGTCTCACTTGATGAGAATGTACAGAATGCATATATGGAAGGATTGGAAAATCCTGATAACTACAGCCTTTACTTCATGAAAGGATCTGGAAGAAGAGCTAAGGCTACAACAGTATGCGACAAGGCACATCTTGTTTTGATCGATGACAATATCTTTACAATTACTTTCAATGTAAGGGGTATTGAGGAACTTACTGAAGATATCCATTACTTTGTCAAGATTGATACTGGTGTAGAAGGAATTGCTCCTTCTAACGTAGAATTCCACTATGCACCAAAGGATTGAAAGTAAGGGCAATATCCCAATTCTTTACAGATGGGCTATTACAATTTCAGTCATTCTATTTCTTGTAATCTATCAGCTGGGGATAAGAACATCCCCAGCTGAAGCTTCAATATCACCAATTGAAGTAACTAAAACTGAAAAAGCAATGAAAATGGACGAAACAGAGGAGATTGTAGAAGCTATCACATCTGGCCCATATCAAGATGGTGAGTATGTAGGATCTTCAGATGGCTACGGTGGGCCTGTTGTAATCAAGTTGTCAATTGAAAATGGTTGGATTAAAGATATCACTATCGATGAAGCATATGGAGAGGGTGTTGCTTATCTTAGGGATGCAAGAAAACTGCTTCCTCGAGTAATCGAAAAACAGAATACAGATATCGATGCTGTAAGCGGTGCAACTGTAACAAGTTATGCGATTCTGGATGCAATAGATGCAGCGCTTTTTGAAGGTAATAGATGAAAAGGAATATCCTTAAAATGATAGGGCAGTGCGTTCGTCCACTGAGTCAGATTATATTCTTCATTCTCTCGCCAGGTTTGTTCTCTTCTGCTTTCAGCGCTGTAAAGACAGTTGCTTCCCAGATTGCCAAAAGACAGCCACTTGAGATGAGTACAGCAATTCTTACGCTGTTGTTTCTGCTTGCATTTACATTTGTTTTTGGCCGATTCTTTTGCGGTATGGTCTGTAGCTTTGGTGCTCTTGGTGACCTTGTATTCTCTCTCGGTGAAGCAGTAAGAAAAAAGTTCAAGATAGGGAGAATCAAGTTGTCAAAAAGAGGCGAGTACATACTTTCATATCTGAAATATATCATTCTGCTGTCGATAATTATAATCAGCTACTTACAGATGCAGAGACAACTTCATGGCAAGAGTCCTTGGGATGCTTTTGCCACATTGATAAGTGGTTCACCTAGATTCAGAGGATATGAAGTTGGATTTGTCATCTTGTTTTTTCTAATTATTGGGATGGGGTTAATTCCTCGCTTCTTCTGCCGATTCTTCTGTCCTCTTGGAGCTATATTTGCCATCTTGCCACCACCTCTAATTCCTCTAAAGAAGCCTGCTAAGGCATCCTTGATTCATAGAGCATGTGGTGGTTGTCAGATTTGTACAAAGGCCTGTCCTGCAGGTCTTGATCTAAATAAAATGGAGAGCCCAATGGATGTAGTCAGGAGTGGAGAGTGTTTTCGCTGTATGAAGTGTGCTGAAGTCTGTCCTCAGAAGAAACCAGCCCTACATCTACTTTCTTTGAGACTTCCTCTAATTCCCGCTATCGTTTTGATACTTCTTCTTTTCATTATCTTGCTAAAAGTCTTTGGCCTAATTTGATTACAGGGGACCACCTTCATGAAAGTACAACTACTATTTCTTTTCCTCTTTATTGCTATCCTGACAGGGTGCTCAAATAAAGTGGAACGCAATATTTTTGCTATGAATACTCATATGAGTATTACCTGCTATGGCCGTCAGGCAGAAGGAGCCTGTCAGGCTACAATTGAGGAAATAAAGAGACTTGATGATTTACTCTCTATTGGAAAGCTTGATAGTGAAGTCAGTATTCTCAATGCATCTGGAAGAGGAGTTCTTTCGGATGATACCAAGACATTGCTTGAGTTCTCTCTTGCTATGTGGGAAAAGACTGACAAGGTATTCGATGTCACTATCTATCCCTTGATGGAGAAGTGGGGCTTTATATCAAAGAACTTCAATGTCCCAGATGATGATTCCATTCGTGAAGCATTGGATCTGGTAGGATTGGATAAAATTGAATATAACAGCGCTACAGGAGAGATTGTTCTTGCACCTGGCCAGAAACTAGATTTTGGAGGTATTGCCAAAGGCTATACTTCTGATCAGATTGGAAAAATCTTGTCAAGATATAAGATCAAGGGAGCAATTGTTTCCCTTGGTGGCAATGTCCAAGTATATGGAAAGAAACCAGACCGGAAACCTTGGCGCTGTGGGATCCAAGATCCATTTGCTCATGAGAGAAACGCTTCTGTCCTGGGAGTTGTAACTGTTGATAATGAAGCTGTGATAACATCTGGAGCATATGAACACTTCTTTACCGATGAGAGTGGTAGGATATACCACCATATTATAGATACATCCACAGGATATCCTGCAGAAAGTGATCTTGAATCAGTTACGATTGTAAGTAAGAGTGGAATTCTTGCAGATGTACTCTCAACTTCTTGTTTCATACTTGGCCTTGAGGGCTCAAAAGCTTTGTGGGAGCAATATGATAGATCGTTTGATATGATTCTGATGACAAGTGATGGAACTGTGTATATCACAGCTCCTCTTGAGAATCGATTCAAAACAGATCGCAAACTAAGGATTTTGAGATAAACTTAATAGTTATTCAGACGTTGTGGATAACTGAAAAATGAAGAGTTAACGACAAACGAAACTACGTGTCTATTCTACTTCTAGTATGTTGATGCTCTTCTTTTTCAATAGGAATGCATATGCACAAGCTGAAACAACGCTGTCAAATGCATTGCCGATTCCAAAGAGGAGCGCAATTCCTATTAGGCTAGGGCGCCAAACTCCATTTAGATATAGAATGAATGCTGTTCCATAATAAATTGTGTTAGTTACGACTGATTCAAACAGCATGTAGTTTGTTTTACCAAGAGCATAGAATTCTGAGTCAAAGACATTCTGGATTGCATATAGTGCATAGAATCCAAGGAGAATCATTACTAGCGTGAAAAGTTTGTCTACATCAGTAAACTGAAGGATTGTGACCATGAAACCTTTCCAGAAAGGAATAGTGATGACCCATACAAGAGTGATGATAATTGTCAATGCAAGATAACCAAGAGTGTTATTTTTCACTGCTTTTTCATCTGTGCTGATTTCTTGTTTGATGAGTTCTCCAAGTTGATTTACTGGAAGTAGGAGCCATCCCCAGATAAAGCTGTTAGCAACCCAATAGGTTCCCTGTTCGTTTACCATATTGACCATCCTACTGATCATAAGAATATAGGCAATATTTCTTATGAAAGATTCAAGGCCAGAAATTCCTCCTATCTTCAAAAAGTCCTTTGCCCAGGTAAATGAAAGCTTGCTCCTATTGAAGATAGGGTAACCTTCCTTTGCAAGCAGACTCAGAGATACAAGCAGCAAAAGAATGTTGACAATTATATTACTGAATCCTATTCCATTTACTCCAAGGTTCAGAGATATGTTTAGATTCGAAACGAAGAATGTATCGAAAACAATGTTCAAGACCATTCTTGCAATGGTCAAAGAGTATACATATTTCGATTTCCCGAGTGTGATGAGGCAAATCGCAATATAGTTTGCTAGCAGCGAGAATATATTGGCGATACTTTCAATCCTGATGTAGACACTGGATGCATCAATTATATCTTTACTTGTTGCCATCAAGGACAAAAGTGGATAGGTGAAACAACATATGAGTAATGAGCAAGTAGCATAGACACAGAAGCTGATGATCATTCCAGTCTTTATACGATTTGTATACTCTGCCTTGTCTTTTACAACCTTTCCCATGAAGAAGTACAGAGGGAGGATGATTGCTTCGCTCAAGATTTCATATATCAGGTTAACCCAGGAGAGCTGCCCTGCGATGGAAAATGACCAAGTTCCAGGTAGCTGACCTAAAAGGAACACTCGTACAGTTGTGTAGATTGTTGGACATAATCCCAAGATAAGAAGTGAAAAGAAAAGCTTCCAATTCAGATTACTTAGCGATTTTATGATTTTATTCATATCCTTAGCCCCACCAAACATAAGAATATCAACGACAAGGTAGTCTAGTAAATAAATGAAAATAAAAATCTAACTCGGTTTTAACTCGGTTTTAACTCGGTAAATCGAATTAAAATAATTTTAACTCGATGAACCCGAGTTAAACTTGCTTGTTAGAAGTATGAGAAAGGGGATGTAGAAACTTTCTTGGAGCACTTAACTCTAGCTGTCATCAGTAGCCATGAGAACTCAGCCATCCCAACGACTACTTGATTCTCCTTCCTTTGTGTCAATGTCTGTAGGGTAGAAGAGAACTTCAATCTACTGCCCAGCCATCATCGATCATGTCCTCAATGGTTTCGTATGCTATATCAAATTCTGTCCCTCTTGGTCCTTTGATCGGATGATATTCCTTGAATGTGAAAAGGAACATCTCCTTGTCCTGGTCTTCTTCTGGGAAATCCTTTTTGTAGCTCCCAAAATTGAGAAGATGCCAATTCAAGGCATATCTTTCACCTTTATTTCCTATATGTGTGACAAGTCCAAAGCCCCATGCTGCAAAATGGTTTCGTGTTGCATCAATGAGAGTTTTGCTCCACTCCTGTGTTATTCTATAAATGCTGCTAATTTATGTAAAAAAAAGACCGATACTTGAAATATCGGCCTTATAACAAATTGATGTAGAAATCTATTACTCTTCTACGATTGCACCTGTTGGGCAAGCGCTTGCGCAGGAACCGCAGCTGAGGCATTCATCAGCGTTGATAGAATAGATATCTCCCTCAGAGATAGCGCCAACTGGGCATTCGCCAGCACATGTTCCACATGCAACACATGAATCAGTAATTCTATAAGCCATAATATCACTCCTTTGAAATGATTTGGTTGTTTGTTTATACCTAAATGATAGGAATCGCAAGAAAGAATGTCAAGCAGAAATAGAAAAATTTTTTTATTATTAATTCCTTTATATATAAAGAGATAGCTGAATAAAAAAGTTGCATTTTGCTAACTCATCCAAGTTAGTTTTAGCTTACTTTCTGCATGGCTTCTCTAGTTCACTGTTTTTTGTATTTCTGCTATCCTCAAATCCATGAAAAAACTAGTAATTGCAGAAAAACCTTCCGTTGGAAGAGAGATAGCCAAGACCCTTAACTGCCGTGTTAGAGGGGAAGGCTATATAGAGGGTGATGCTTATATCGTCACCTGGGCACTTGGTCATCTTGTTGAGCTTTGTGACCCAGCTCACTATTCAGAAAGATGGAAAAGATGGTCCATGAAGGAACTTCCAATGATTCCTGAATCTCTGGATCAGCAAGTAATTGAAGAAAGCAGTGAGCAATATGCACATATCGAAGAGTTATTGAAAAGAAAGGATATATCCTCTGTTGTAATTGCAACAGATGCAGGAAGAGAAGGTGAGCTAGTTGCTCGCTGGATACTTAAACTTGCTGGCTATGAAGGAAAGTGTGAAAGACTTTGGATCAGTAGCCAGACAGAGAAGGCAATCAAGGAAGGATTTGACCATCTGGTTTCCTCAGCCTGTTATGATGATCTATATTATGCAGCAGAGTGCCGTGCTGCCGCTGACTGGTATGTTGGCATGAATGTCACCAGAGCCCTCACATGTATCCATGATGCCAAACTCTCTGCAGGACGCGTACAGACGCCAACACTTGCACTCATGACAAGAAGGGAAGATGAGATAGATGCCTTCCTTGGAAAGTTCTACTACACAGCAAGAGCTGATTTTGGACTGTTTTCAGCCTCCTACTATCCAGAAGAGAACAGTGTAAGATTTACAGATACAGACAAGAAGGAAGAACTATCTGCTTTCAAGGGAAAGAAGGGCAAGGTAGTTTCATTGACAAGTGAGGAAAGGGAAGAGAAGGCTCCTCTTGCCTACGATCTAACTGAGCTTCAGAGAGATGCCAATATTATGCTTGGCTTCTCTGCAAAAGAGACTCTTGATACACTCCAGAAGCTCTACGAAGTTCATAAGATTGTCACATATCCAAGAACTGATTCCCGATATCTCACTCCTGATATTGTACCAACATTCAAAGAAAGACTTGCTGCTTTGGATGATACTGAATTTGGCCTTGTCTCAAAGGAATATAGGACCAATGGTTTTGAGTATGAAGAAGCAAGACTTGTTCAGGAAGCCTTGGTAACAGACCACCACGCAATTATCCCAACAGAGCAGAAGGTAAATGTAGCTTCACTATCACCAGATGAATTGAAACTTTGGAAGTTGATAGCTATGAGATTTTTGGAAGTTCTGTCTCCTGCATATAGATATAAGACTACTACTGCTGTTATCGATGTTGAAGGAAACCTCTTCAAAACAAGACTCACACTTGCTGTAAAGCAGGGATGGAGGAGTGTATCTGTGGCACTTGGCACACGAAGTGCTGCTGCGATTATTGATGACAGTGAGAACAGTTTTGCTCTGCTTAGACTCAAGGAGGGTGATGAAGTCACTGTTGAAGGAATAAAGATAAGAGAGAATGCAACAACTCCACCAGAAAGATATACAGATGCAACACTGCTTTCTGCTATGGAACACGCTGGTAGATTTGTAGATGATGCCAAACTCAAGGGACACCTTTCTGGTGGTCTTGGTACTCCTGCAACTCGAGCTGATATGATCGAGAAGCTTGTTCAGAACCACTATGTAGAGAGAGAAGGAAAATACTTTGTCCCAACACCAAAGGGCAGGGAAGTAGTACGCCTTGCTCCAGATGTACTTTCATCCCCTGAGCTCACAGGAGAGTGGGAAGCTCGTCTTGATGATATCTCGCGTGGTGTATCGGACCCAGCTCTGTTCATAAAGGATATCAAGAGTATGGCAAGGAACCTTGTCCATGAAGTTGAGACTTCTGGCAAAGTCTTTGCACCAGTTTTCAAGGATGCCAAGACATGTCCATATTGCCAAGGCCTGATGATGAAGGCAGTTGACCAGACAGGAAGTGTCCACTATATCTGTCAGCGCCTTTCATGCTCCTATGAGGAGAAGGAAGTCAAGGTCAGAGTTCAGACTGGAGCACTTTCAGAAAAGAAACTTCCTACCCTTACAGCAGATGGAAAGATCAAGATATCACTAAAGAAGCCAGGCGTTAAGGTTCCAAAGGCAATCTACGAAACCAAGATCGAAGTTGTGAGAGAAAGCAAGAAGGCAATGAGACGAAGTAGTCTTGATGAGAGAAACGATAGAAGATTCAAAACTCATATGAGAGATACATGGGAAGCTAAGGGTGAATCAACATCATCTGGTGGTACATTCGCTGATTTCCTCAAGCAGAGTCAGGAGAGAGATAAAAAGAGAAGTAAGAGAAAATAGTGTTATAATAAAAACATTTTGTTAAAATATAGACATTAATGTTTTTATCTGATACTCTACCACCCGTACTTAAGAATATATTTGGAGAAATAATATGTCTGATCATCTATTCAAAGGTGTATATACAGCACTGATAACCCCATTCACTGAATATGGAACAGTCGACTATGCAGCCCTCGAGCGCCTTGTCAACTTTCAGATCGAAAGTGGAATCGACGGTCTTGTCCCATGTGGAACTACAGGCGAATCCCCATGCCTTTCCCATGAAGAGCATGATAGAGTAATTGCTCAAACAATTCGTTTTGCAAAGGGTAGAGTTCCTGTAATTGCAGGCACTGGTTCAAATGCGACCAACGAAGCTATCAGACTAAGCCAGCATGCTCAGGATGCAGGTGTCGATGCTGTCCTTCTTGTAAACCCTTACTACAACAAGCCAAACCAGCTTGGGCTATATAAGCACTTCAGAGCAGTTGCTGATTCTGTCTCTGTTCCTTGTGTGCTCTATAACATCAAGGGAAGAACTGGTGTAAACCTTGAGACAGATACACTTCTAAAGCTTGCAAATGATTGCAGCAACATTGTTGCTGTAAAGGAAGCAAGTGGAAGCCTTGAGCAGATGGAGGATGTAATCAATCGCTGTCACAAGAGCTTCTCTGTTCTCTCAGGTGATGACAATCTGGCACTTGATCTAGTAAAGCTCGGTGGACATGGTCTCATATCTGTCGCATCCAACCTCTTCCCAAGCCAGATGGTAAAGCTAGTACATTCTGCAATGGATGGAGATATGGAGAGAGCAGAAAGAATTCAGAACCTCTTTGCTGACTTCTTCAAGACCTGCTTCATTGAGACAAACCCAATTCCAATCAAGACGGCTCTTGCTCACTATGGTCACTGTCAGGAGATCTTCCGTCTTCCAATGTGCCCACTTGAGAGGCCAGAGCACAGAGTTACACTTATCAAATCAACAGACAAGATTTTTGATGCTATCAAGAGAGGAGAAATCTAATGGCAAAGATCAATACCAACTTTTCAAAGCTTGCAGCAGGCTACCTCTTTCCAGAGGTTGCCAGAAGAACTAGGGTATGGCAGGAGAAGAATCCTGGCGTAAAAGTCATGAGACTTGGAATTGGAAACACGACTGAAGCACTTCCTCGTGTCCTTGTCGATGCCATGAAGAAGAAACTCGACCTATTGTCTGATAGAAATACATATACAGGCTATGGAGATGAGCAGGGTGATATCCCACTCAGACAGGCTTTAAGAGACTTCTATTCAAGAAAGTATGGTGTCGAGCTTGAGATGGATGAATTCTTCGTCTCTGATGGAGGCAAGAGCGACTCTGCAAACCTTCAGGAGCTCTTCAGCTCAGACAATATTGTTGCAATCCAAGATCCAGCATATCCTGTCTATGTGGACTCCAATGTTGTTGGAGGAAGAACTGGAGAGTTCAATCCTAAGACCGGTTGCTATGATGGGTTTGTATACCTTGAGAGCAATGCAAAGAATGGCTTCATCCCAGAGGTTCCAAAGTGCAAGGTCGATTTGATCTACCTCTGCTCTCCAAATAACCCAACTGGTGCAGTTGCTACAAAGGCACAGCTCAAGGCTTTTGTCGATTACGCAAGAGAGAACAAGGCAATTATAATCTTCGACGCAGCATACTCTGCATACATCGAAGATCCAGAGCTTCCTAGATCCATCTATGAAATAGAGGGCGCTAAGGAGTGTGCAATCGAAGTCAACTCCTTCTCGAAGCTTGCTGGCTTTACTGGTGTCCGCCTTGGCTGGAGTATCGTTCCTCATGCACTTGTTTGTGAAAACAGTGGTGAGAATGTACTTCACAATATGTGGAATAGAAGACAGTGCACCTTCTTCAATGGTGCATCCAATATCGCTCAAGCTGGTGGTATTGCAGCCTTGACTGATGAAGGCTACAAGGCTTGCTCGGAGCTTGTCGATTACTACAAAGGCAATGCAAAGATCATCAGGGAAGGACTTGAATCTCTTGGTCTTGTCTGTGTAGGTGGTAAGGATAGCCCATACATCTGGGCAAAGGGACCTGAGGGAGTTTCCTCTTGGGATTTCTTTGATATGATCCTGGACCGCTGTCATGTAGTTGTAACTCCTGGTAGTGGCTTTGGCCCTGCAGGAGAGGGGTATGTCAGAGTGTCTGCTTACGGTCACAGAGAGGATGTAGAGGCTGCTGTAAAGAGTATCAAGGAGAATTTGAAGATATGAGCGAAAAGAAGTTACCTGTAAGCGATGAAAGAATGCTGTCCCTTGCCAATGAGCTTGGAACTCCATTTCATCTCTATGATGAGAAAGCAATACTGGACAATGCAAGAAATTTCCAGAAGTTATTTTCCTGGGCTCCTGAATTTGTGAACTTCTTTGCCATCAAGGCTTGTCCTAACCCAAGCATCATCTCACGCCTTGCAAAACTTGGCTTTGGTGGTGATTGCTCATCACTCCCTGAACTCTATATGGCAAAAGCCTGTGGAATTCCGGGTGAAAAGATAATGTTCACAAGTAACGACACTCCAGATGAGGAGTTTGCTGAAGCATATCGCCTTGGCGCTATTTTAAACCTTGATGATATTACCCATATCAAGGCTGTAAAGAGAGCCTGTGGAAAGCTTCCAAAGACTCTCTGCTTCAGATACAACCCAGGCCCAGATAGAACTGGCAATGCGATCATCGGAAACCCTGTTGAGGCAAAGTACGGTGTTACAAAGGATCAACTCCTTGACTGCTACCGCATTGCAAAAGAGGAGGGTGTAGAGCACTTTGGTTTGCATACAATGGTTGCATCTAACGAGCTTGAGGGTTCATATATCGTCGAGACTGCTCGTCAGCTCTTTACACTTGTTGTAAAGATTCATAACGAGCTTGGAATTGACATCGAGTTCATCGACCTCGGTGGTGGAATCGGTATCCCATATCGTTTAGAGCAGGAGAAAATGGACCTTGAGTTCGTTTCCAACGAAATTCACAAGCTCTATGATGAGATGATCTCTTCAATTGGATTATCACTTAAGATCACATTCGAGTGTGGCAGAATGGTCACAGGACCTTATGGCTATCTTGTTTCTCGTGTTCGCCACGTCACTCACAAGTATAAGGACTATGTTGGTCTTGATGCTTGCATGTCCGATCTCATGCGCCCTGCCTTGTATGGTGCCTACCACCATATCACAGTAGTGGGCAAGGAAGGAAAGGCTCACGACCATAAATATGATGTCACTGGTTCTCTTTGTGAGAACAATGACAAGTTCGCTGTTGATAGGATGCTTCCTGAAATCGAAAGGGGAGATGTCCTCGTGCTTCATGATACTGGTGCACATGGTTATGCGATGGGCTTTAATTACAATGCAAAGCTCAAGCATGCTGAGTACCTTTTGCTTGAGAATGGAGATGTAAAGCTCATCAGAAGAGCAGAAACCTATGATGACTATGTCGCAACCTTGAGATTTGAGGGAGCAGAGGTGAAGATTTGAAGAAATATTCGTTTCCTGTAAGAGTCTACTTTTCAGATACTGATGCAGAAGGGATTGTCTACTTCGCTCGCTATCTAGATTTCGCAGAGCATGCGAGAACAGAGATGCTGCGAGAGGTCTTTGGTGGACAGTCCGATATGATGAAGAAGCAAGGAATCTGCTTTGTCATCAGGAATATCAGCGCTGATTACAGGTCCCCAGCTTATCTTGATGACCTGTTGACGGTTGAAACTTCCTTGATCGAAGCAAAACGCTTCAGCTGTTCATTCTCTCAGGATATATTGAGGGATGGAGAACTTCTGGTTCATACAGAGATTCGTGTAGCTTGCATAGATCTTGAAAAGAAGCGTCCTGCTTTGATTCCAGAGGAAATAATCGAAGCACTCAAATAAAAGTTAAGGCAGCCATTTTTCTGGCTGCCTTTCACATCTCTTATTCAAGATTGGGAGCGAGTCCACTTTCAATTATCTCAAGCATCTTCTGAAAACCTTCTGCAGGGAAGTCTTCGAATTCTTGACCTAGATTCTGGATCAACTTTCTTGCTTTTGCCATCTCCTTATCGTAGGTAGGTGTTCCCTTTGAAAGGTAAGCTCTGTAGATCGTTGTCAGCATCTGACCAACAGTATCATCCCAATATTCGCACTCTTTTCTGTGCTTTGAAAGTAAACTCAAGGCCTTTTTCTTCTTTCCTGATTTGTCGAGGAGCATTGCATATCTTATTACTGCCTGTATGACGTTGTATTCTCCTGGTTCATGTGTATCCATCAAAGTGTCATATACTAGCATGATAGCATCCTGTGCTTTCTGTATCTCTCCACAAGCTTCAAGACAGTCTACAAGAAGGAAGTGGCAATCAATGATGATATCATCTTCCAAATTGGTATCTAAAGTATCTGAAATTACATCGAGAAGAGGGATGAGTGCCTTTTCTGCTTCGTCGTTGTGATATAGTGAAAGAGCATAGTCGTATGTACATTTATATAGAATGTCATTGTAATATGCGATATCTACGTACTTCTGAAAGCCCTGATATGCACTTTCAAGGTGAGATAAGCTATCTTCATTCTTTCCATCGACGCTGAGTGCCATTGCATAATAGTATTCAGCTTCAAGTGTTGCATAGTGTTCAGGGCCGAGTGCGTTGAATAAAGCTGTGTAGGCTTCCTTCCTATTCTTTAGGTCTTCCATCTGGATAACCTGCATGCGTTCAATATTATCGTACATAGATTCGAGTATATCACATTAACCAAATATGAATTAACTACCTTAGAGCGATGAGATTAGAATAATCCCTGGAATTTTTTGTCTTTAGTGGGAGAGATAAAGAAGATGAAAATGGTTACCATGCAAAACATTTCTGATGCGTGTGGTTTTTCTATTACTACAGTCTCGAATGTACTAAATAACAATGGTAAGTTCTCAAGTAAGACTCGTGATAAGGTTATGATGACTGCAAAGCGTCTTGGCTATCTTATTGATTATTCGCTCTATGAAGATAAACTGATCGCAATAAAGATATCGGAAGGGATAAAAGAGCATGAAAGGGAAGCTCTTATTTCTCTTTTATCATCTATTGCATTCTCTATGGGACTTACGCTCCAGCTTGCAAGGCCTGATGAAGTATATCCTGCATTGCTTGCAATTGGAAAACTCACTGACAAACAGGAGAAGGACTTGAAGGAGCACGCAGCTTCATTTATCCATGTAGATGATAATAAGAGTCTGGAGCTTGGACCTGTCAGGACAGCAAGGTTGGTTGTGGAGACACTTTCTACCTTGCAGGTGTTTGATCCTGTTGTTCTGTATGATAGAAAGTCGATTCTTGATCAGTTTGAGGGGCTTGAAAGATATGAGAGATTAGATATTGAGTCTTGGGATGAAAGAAGAATTGAAAAAGAACTATCGAAGTTTGAACACAGAACCTTCATTCTTCTCTGTCCACATGATAAAGAGATGCTTTTCCGTGTTCTGAAGCGACTTGATAACAGAGGTCTTCTCTTGCTTGTAAATTACACAGGGCACGAGATGTTTGATGATAGTAATATGAGATACCTGAGATTCGATGTCTATGAAGTTACTGCAATTGCTCAACTTCTTGCAATGCTTTCAGATAAAAAGGGTAGTGGTGATGATCTAGTTCTAAAGACTAGTATCTCCTTGATGGGTGGTATATGATTGACTTGAACTCATGATAGATGTTAATTTCAACTTGCATTTCGGGATATAGCGCAGGGGTTTAGCGTATCAGTCTGGGGGACTGGGGGTCGCCGGTTCAAATCCGGCTATCCCGATTACATGGGACCAATCCCAATATAGGAAAAACGGCATAGATTCTCAGTTGTCTCTATGCCGTTTTCTTGTCCTCAGCCAAGATTCAGAATGTTCATCAAGACTGAAATCATGATTGTTTTCTCCTTAGGTCTTGATTCAGCTATGAGCAGTGTCATTGCAGCTAGTGCACCATTACTTATTACAGCTCTTTCTCCATCTCTTTTCATCAGACCATTCTTATGAAGAAAAGCAAGAAAGAGCGTTGCTGCAATTCTTTTGCACCCATCATTGAAAGGGTGGTCCTTTATGAGAAGATACAAAAGGTTGGCAGCTTTTTCTTCAAGCGTTGGATATACATCTTGACCGAATACACTCTGATAGACATTGCACAGAATTCCTTCAAGCTGTCCATCTTCCTTTTCAGTTCCAAATAGGGTGGAAGAAAGACCAAATTTCATCTTGCTGATTATATTACGGCATTCATCAAGCTCAAGTTTCTGAAATACAACATTTCCTTTAGGCTTCGTGACACATTGATGGTCATAGTTATCTAAAAGGTCCAAAGCTTGAGTGTATCTGTTGATTACAGACAGTATTTCTTCTTCTTCGATCCCTACTGTGTGGGAAATTATCCTGGACTCTATTTCTATAGTTTTGTTCAGAGCTTCAATTCTTTTCTGGTTGATCGCATAGCCTTGGAGAATATATTGCTTGAGGACGCTATTTGCCCACTGACGAAACTCAACACCTCTTTTTGATTTCACTCGGTATCCAACAGAGATGATTACATCTAAGTTGTAGTACTGAGTTTGACGTGTTTGAGTTTTGCCTGAGATAGCACCATGCTTAGTGGTTGTCAAGAAATCCTTTACAACCACTTCCCTTGACAGTTCTTTTTCCTTGAAGCAGTTGTTTATATGCAAGCTTATGTTCTGCTTCGTTGTGGAAAAGAGAAGAGCCATTTCCGTTTGATTTAACCAAACTGTTTCAGCATCTACTTTGACAGGGATGGTTACCGACTCATCTTTTGTTTCAAATAGAATTAATTCATTATCCATGAATTTGTTGTAGCACCAACTGATTTGAAAAAATATAAACCAGTAGTTGAATTGCATTCTGGTTGGATGTTCATCTCTTAAGACATTCCATTTACCAAGATGAAGGGGAGTGTATGAGCTCTTCTTTGAATATCATCGTTTTTTCTGGGCTCTTGTTACGTACAAGTAAAAATGTTACATTAATCGCCGGTAAAAAATTACTGTTGGAGAAGCTATTATTTCTATGCAAACTCTTTTATTGATTACTATTGCTCTTTTTTCAGGGTTATTGATGACCCGTCTATTTGTCAAATTCCGTCTACCTGACGTTACAGCATATCTTGTTGCCGGTGTACTTATCGGCCCTTGTGTAATTGGAAGGCTGGGAATTGGATTCACATCCTTTGAACTTGTAGATTCTCTTTCAATCATAAGCGATGTAGCACTGGGCTTCATTGCCTTTGCAATCGGTCATGAGTTCAGGCTCTCTGCACTCAAGAATACTGGTAGGCAGGCAACGATCATTGGTATATTGCAGGCAGTAATTGCATCTGCATTTGTCGATGTAGCCTTGATCGCTTTCCATTTTATTCGCCCTGATCTCATTAGCTTGCCAGTTGCCATCACACTTGGTGCAATTGCATCTGCAACAGCACCAGCTGCTACACTCATGGTTGTCCGTCAGTATAAGGCAAAGGGACCTGTTACAGATGTTCTTCTTCCTGTTGTTGCCCTTGATGACGCAGTTGGTCTTGTAATCTTTGCAATCTCCTTCGGTGTTGCCCAGGCAATGAAGAATGGAACTACACATGTTGCTTCCTTGATATTGGAGCCTTTGATGGAGGTTGTCCTCTCTTTGGGCTTTGGTGGCCTGGTCGGTTTTGTATTGACATTCCTCGAGAGATACTTCCATTCACACAGAAACAGAAATGCACTCATTGTCGGTAGCGTAATACTTGCAGTTGCAGTAAGCCAGATCAAGATTCCTGTAGGACCATTTACATTTGGTTTCTCAAGCCTGCTTGTCTGTATGATGCTCGGTACTGTTTTCTGCAACTTCTGTCCACTCAGTGAGGATTTGATGCTGCAGGCAGACCGCTGGTCTGGTCCTGCTATCACACTCTTCTTTGTTCTAAGTGGTGCAGAATTGAGATTCAATGTTTTTTCAGATCCATCAGTCATCTTGATCGGCCTGATATATATCCTCTCCCGTTCCCTTGGAAAATACTTCGGTGCTAAATGGTCTGCAATTTTGGCAAACAGCCCTGAGACAGTAAGAAAGTACCTAGGTATCACACTTCTTCCTCAGGCTGGTGTAGCACTTGGCATGAGTGCCACAGTATCCCGTGTAATGGGAGGCTACGATGGTACCTTGATAAGAAACATCGTACTGTTTGGCGTTCTCATCTACGAGCTTCTTGGTCCTAGCATGACAAAGATAGCTCTGACTAAAGCTGGAGATATCAAGGAGAAATCCTCAGAGCTCAAGGGAAGACGAAAGAAAGCATTGGAGAGTGTCACAAAGCCTGTGCCTCCAAGGTTTGACAAGTAAGATAAGAAGGATGGATGAAGAAGTTTTTTCAGCTTCCATCCTTATTTATTTTGTGCCCATGAGCGAGGGATGGATAACTTAGACTCATGGAAATGTAATAACTAATTATCTATACCATTGGACACTTTTATGTACTTCTCTGATACATGAAAGTGTTTTTCGTTTGATGATTCGACACTAGCAACTCTTTTTGCAATATAAAATTGCTAGCTGCAATATTTGGCTATATAATTAACAATCAACGAAAAACACTGAAATAAAGGGAGGAGAATATGGAGAAAAAGTTCCCTCAGGGATTTCTCTGGGGCGGTGCAACTGCAGCAAATCAATGCGAAGGTGCCTATAAAGAAGGTGGAAGAGGGTTATCAAGTGTAGATGTAGTACCTTATGGTCCTGATCGCATGAAAGTCTCTCGTGGTGAGATGAAGATGCTGCGCTGTCTGGATGGATACACCTATCCTTCCCATGAAGCAATAGATTTCTATCATCACTACAAAGAGGACATAGCACTCTTTGCAGAGATGGGTTTCAAATGCTATCGCATGTCCATTGCGTGGACACGCATATTGCCAAATGGCGATGATGATGTACCGAACGAAGCAGGATTGAAGTTCTATGAGGATGTCTTCAAGGAGTGCCACAAATATGGTATCGAACCATTGGTCACAATCGATCACTTCGATACTCCAATTGCATTGATCGAGAAGTTTGGCGGATGGCGCGACAAAAGGATGATCGATGCCTATGTTAAATACTGCCGTGTAATCTTCGACCGATATAAGGATCTTGTAAAATATTGGATCACTTTCAACGAAATAAACATGCTGCTTCACATGTCATTCATGGGGGCTGGTATATATTTCGAGCCAGGTGAAGACAAGGAGCAGGTGAAGTATACAGCTGCAAACAACGAGCTTTTGGCAAGCGCCAGAGCTGTCAAGCTTGCTCATGAGATGATGCCAGGTGCGATGATGGGCTGTATGCTTGCAGCTGGTCAGTTCTATCCATACAGATGTGCCCCAGAGGATGTCTTGGACGGCCTTGAAAAAGATCGTGACAACTATTTCTTCATAGATGTACAGGCAAGGGGTTATTACCCTGTCTGGGCAAAGAAGAGAATGGAAAGGGCAGGTATCGTACTTGACCTTACAAAAGAGGAAGAGGAATTGCTTCGTGAAGGAGCAGTAGACTATGTAGCCTTCAGCTACTACTGTTCTCGCTGTACCACAGCAGACAAAGAGTTCTTCGAAGCTCACAAGCGTCCTGGAAATGCAGTCTTTGCATCTGTTGAGAATCCACACCTTCCTTTCACTGAGTGGGGATGGCAGATAGATCCAACAGGACTGAGAATAACGATCAACACACTCTACGATCGCTACCAGAAACCTCTTTTTGTAGTAGAGAATGGTCTTGGAGCCAATGATAAGTTAGAAGCAGATGGATCTGTCCATGATCCTTATCGCATCTCTTATATGAGAAAGCATATCGAGGCGATGAGAGATGCCATTACATTGGATGGCATCCCTCTCATCGGTTTTACATCATGGGGCTGCATCGATCTTGTCTCTGCATCTAGCGGAGAGATGAAGAAGCGCTATGGCATGATATATGTAGACAAGGATGATCAGGGAAATGGTAACTTGAAGCGCTACCGCAAGGACAGCTTCTACTGGTACAAGAAGGTCATCGCATCCGATGGTGCTGATCTTGATTGATGTTGAAACACTTATAGAAACATATTTTCAAAAAAAGAGGTAATATATGGATTTCAAAGTTCTAGCGACCACCATCTTAGAAAAAGTCGGTGGTAAGGAAAACGTAAACCATGTCGTGCACTGTGCGACAAGGCTTCGCTTCACACTGAAAGATGCATCACAGGCCAAGACTGATGAGCTCAAAAAGACCAAGGGTGTACTGTCTGTAGTTAATGCAGGTGGACAGTATCAGATAGTCATCGGTCCAGATGTACCTCAGGTATATCAGGAAGTCATTCAGATCGGAGGGTTCTCCGCAGCTGCTCCTATAGATGATCCAGATGCTGAGAAGGAAGATACACGCTCTCCTCTTTCAAAGGCACTTGAAGGTATTGCAAGCATCTTCCAGCCTATAATTCCTGCCATCACTGGTGCAGGTCTCTTGAAGGCTCTCATGGCTCTCTTCTCTGCTATGGGCATTCTCAAGGGTGGCACACAGACCTATATCATCTTGAACGCAATGGCAGACGCTGCCTTCTATTTCATGCCAATTCTCCTAGCTGAATCATGTGCAAGAAAGTTCAAGTGTAATGTTGGTACCGCAATGGCTCTTGCTGGTGTACTCGTTTATCCAGCTATGATCACACTGCTTCGTGGTGCAGAACCAGTTACTTTCCTTGGCTTCCTCCCTGTAACCAAGGCAACCTATACATCCTCTGTAATTCCAATCATCTTGGGTGTATGGTTCATGTCGATAGTTGAGCACTGGGCACAGAAGGTCTCTCCAAAAGCAATCAAGTTCTTCTCTGTTCCTCTTCTCAGCCTCCTCGTAGGTGGTACTGTTACTCTCGTAGTCCTCGGACCGATCGGCGCATGGGTATCCAATATCATCAACGTATTCTTTACCTGGCTCAATAATACAATTCCATGGGTTGTTCCAACTATCGTTGGTATCTTCAGCCCAATGCTTGTAATGACAGGTACACACTATGGTCTGATCCCAATTGGTACAAACAACCTCGCTACAGTAAAGTGGGATACTGTTGTTGGTCCTGGTATGCTCGTATCTAACGTAGCACAGGGTGCTGCTGGTCTTGCTGTAGGCCTTCGCTCAAAGAATCCTGATACCAAGCAGCAGGCTTCTTCTGCAGGCCTTACCGCTGTGCTTGGTATCACGGAGCCAGTATTATATGGTGTAAACCTCAGATTCACATTCCCTCTTTATGCTGCAATGATCGGTGGCGGTTTCGGTGGCCTTTACCTCGGTATCACCAGAGTCGCAAGATTTGCAGGTGGCTCTCCTGGTCTTCTCGTTCTTCCTGCATATATTCCTACTGCTGATGTAACTCCACTTGGATATACGATGGCAAACCTTGTAAATGCTGTAATCGGTGTCATCATCGCGATGGTAGTTGCCTTCGCTGTCAGCTATGTGCTCTTTGGTGTATGGGCAAAGAAGGGTAAGCTAGATCCAGCAGAAACAGGAGAAAAGGTAGAGGATGAACCAAAGAAGAAGGTTGCTGCTGAGCATGCTGATGATGAGATCGTAGCTGTTGCAAATGGTGAACTCATTCCAGCTAGTAAGCTTGTAGACCCAATGTTTGCAGAAGAGTCCATGGGCCAGACAGTTGGTGTCGAGCCACAGAATGGATTAATTGTTTCTCCTGCAAATGGTACACTTGAGATGGTATTCGAGACAGGTCATGCATTCAGTATCCGCATGAAGGATGGTACTGGTCTTCTTGTCCATATTGGTGTAGACACAGTCAAATTGAATGGAAAGGGCTTCAAGGTCCTCAAGAAGCAAGGTGATGAAGTAAATGCTGGAGATGCTATAGTAGAAGCAGATCTAAAGGTCATCAAGGATGCAGGTCTTTCTGCTCAGACAATGATCGTCATCACAGAGCCTGCTGTTGAAGGTAAGAAAGCTGACTTCATCGAATTCGGTCCAGTTAAGGCAGGACAGAAGATCAATAAGTAATCTTACTGTAAATAAATCAAGATGAAGGGGCTCTCTTTCTAGAGTCCCGGTTATCACAATTGATCCAGCTTCATATGGGGCTGGATTTTTCTATCATCAAGAGAAGCTTGAATGAAGTATTACATTGCTTTTTGAAGTATTTTTACTTAAGCTTTTCTTGATGGATATGACAATTGAATATTATGAGAATAACGCTGCTGACTTTGCATCCTCAACTATAGATGTACCAATGGAGAGTACCCAGGAAAGGTTTCTTGAAAGAATTGAGAAGGGAGCCTATATACTCGATTTTGGTTGTGGGGCTGGTAGGGATACAAAGTATTTCCTTTCGAAGGGATATAGAGTTGATGCAACTGATGGTTCTGAGGAGCTATGCAAGATAGCAAGCAAGAACACTGGAATAAATGTCAGAAGACTTCTCTTTACAGAACTCTGTGAAAAGGATTTATATGATGCCATATGGGCCTGTTCATCAATCCTCCATCTTGATAGAAGGACACTTGCTGAAGTGTTTTATAAGATGCACTCATCACTCAAGGACAATGGCATTGTCTATACGTCTTTCAAATATGGTGAATTTGAAGGCTATAGGAATGGACGATATTTCATAGATTTCACCAAAGAGTCATTCAATTCCTTCCTTTCTGAATGTGGGTTGTTTTCTCTTGTAGATGAATGGGTGACATCTGATGCGAGACCTGGTAGAGGTGATGAGAAGTGGCTGAATCTTATCTTGAAGAAAGATTGAATCAAGCTTCTACCATGACTGGTGATATATATGAGCAAAGACAACTATATCACCAGATGAAGAAAAGTCTTGAGAGGGCAGATAGAATAGATATCATCGTTTCCTTTTTGATGGAATCGGGTGTCAGACTTTTGCTTGATGATCTGAAGAGAGCCCTCTCACGTAAAGTCAAAATAAGACTGTTGACTGGCAATTATCTTGGTATCACACAACCATCTGCACTCTATCTTGTAAAGTATGAGCTTGGTGAAGATGTTGATCTGAGATTCTACAATGAGAAAACAAGATCCTTTCATCCTAAAGCATACTTTTTCCATTATCAGGACTACAGCGAAATCTATATAGGATCGTCAAATATTTCAAAGAGTGCACTCACTTCTGGAATTGAATGGAATTATCGTTTTACAAGCGAGAGCGATAGAAAAAGTTATGATGAGTTCTTCTCTGTTTTCAATGACCTTTTTCTTAACCATTCCATCTTGATAGACGATGAGAGATTGAGAGAATACTCCAAATCCTATCATAGACCTTCCTGTATGAAGGATCTTGAAGAGTATGATGAAGGTGGAAACCAGGAAGAAAGTAAGCATACTGACTTCTTCAGACCACGAGGTGCTCAGATAGAAGCACTCTGTGCTCTTGCCAGCACGAGAGATGAAGGAGCATCGAAGGCACTTGTAGTTGCTGCAACTGGGGTTGGAAAGACAGCTATTGCGGCCTTCGATTCTATCGGGTATGAAAGTATCCTCTTTGTTTCTCATAGAGAGGAGATATTGAAGCAGGCTGCCAGAACATTTTCTAGCATCCGGAAAACCAATGATTATGGTTTTTTCGATGGAAAGAGTAAGTGCAATGACAAGCCACTGATCTTTGCATCTGTTTCAACGCTTGCAAACAATAGATATCTAGATGATGAATACTTCAAGAGAGATCAATTCAAGTATCTTGTAATCGATGAGATACATCATGGTGTTACCAGTCAATACAGGAAAGTAATAGATTATTTCAAGCCTAACTTCATGCTTGGACTTACTGCTACACCAGAAAGAATGGATGGGAGAAGTATCTACGAGGTTTGTGATTACAATGTACCGTATGAACTGACACTCAAATCGGCGATAAATCAGGGGATGCTTGTTCCTTTCCATTACTATGGTATCTATGATGACACTGTAGATTATACTGATATCCATCTGGTCAGAGGCCATTACGATGAGAATGAATTGAATGAACGCTTCTTGGGAAACGAGAGAAGATATAATCTCATATTCAATTATTACAGAAAGTATGGCTCTGACAGAGCCTTGGGCTTCTGTTCATCTCGGCTTCATGCCGAGGCCATGGCAAAGGCATTTTCAGAAAGAGGTATTCCTTCAGTTGCTGTATATAGCAATGGAGAAGGGGAATACTCAAGAGAAAGAAGTATAGCGATAAATGATTTGGAGGAAGGAAAGGTAAAGGTTATCTTTTCTGTGGACATGTTCAACGAAGGCGTTGATATCCCTTCGGTAGATATGGTCATGTTCCTTCGTCCAACAGAGTCTCCAGTCGTATTTCTACAGCAACTTGGAAGAGGATTGAGAAAGGATAGGGATAAATATTATCTCACAGTTCTTGATTTCATCGGCAATTATGAGCGATGTGGAAACGTCAGGAGATATCTCTTTGGAGATGATACAAAAGTAAGATCAAATCCGAAAAAGGGGAATAATCTCCCAGATGACTGTATTGTCGATTTCGATATGAGGCTTATCGATCTCTTTGAGAAAATGGACAACAGAAACAGGAAGACAAGGGAAATTATTCTTGATGAATATCATAGGATTGAGGACCTGCTCTCCATGCGGCCAATGAGAATGGATCTCTTTACCTCCATGCAGGAGGATGTATATCAGCTGGCAATTGAGCATTCAAAGGAAAACCCTTTCAAGTGTTATCTTGAATATCTTCATTCTTTAAATGCTCTGGACGATGACGAAAAGAAACTTTATGAAGGCATAGGAAGAGAGTTCATTACACTGCTAGAAACTACAAACATGACAAAGGTCTACAAGATGCCTGTGCTTCTTTCCTTCTACAATGATGGAGATATTCAGATGGATGTAAATGAAGAAATGCTCATTTCTGCTTGGAAGCGTTTCTTCACTACAGGAACAAACTACAAGGATCTCGATGAATCTATGACTTATGAGAAGTTCTGTAGTATGAGTGACAAGGACCATCTGAAGAAGATAATCGAGATGCCTGTGAACTATCTCTACAAGTCAGGAAAAGGTTTCTTCGTAAAGAAGGAAGGCTCTGTACTATCTCTTTGTGACAACATGAAGGATGTAATATCAATGCCTGCATTCAAGCTGCATATGAAGGATGTTGTTGAATACAGGATTATGGACTACTACAAGAGAAGATATCAAAATAGGGAAGGTTGATTCCTTTTCTTACGTACAGTCAAGAATTTGATAATCTTCCTCGAAACCAAACATCCTACGACAATTACTATCGATACTGAAATTGCTAGCTTCATTGAATTCATCCATACTTTTCCCATTTTCAATAGAAGATTTAAAATTATATACAATAGATGGGAGATAATAACTTTTGTGAAAAGAATTCAACAACATTCTGAATCATATTACTAATTTATAACTTATTATAAATCAGAAATTTATATGCGTTTATAAATATGATTTGACAGGTAAAAAAATAGGAGCATATAATTGTATACAAGCATATCATAACTGATTAACGGTTAATCATTTTGAGTGACTAATACGGGGTTAGGAAATGAAAAATATGAGTGATAGGGAATCTTATGTGATTCTTGACAGAATTTATAATGCTCACAAACCGGTTGGAGCAACCTACCTTGCTACCGAACTGGGAATTCCCCAGGCAACTATTGGTAGACGTCTGAAATTTTTAGAGAACAAAGGATTAATCAAGGGAGATGGAAGAAAAGGCAGAATCCTGACTGAAATCGGTCTTGAATGCTATGAAAAACAAAGCCAACTGTTAGCAACGGAGACGGATGTCTCAAAGTTGGCTCTGCTCATAAACAATGCACCTAGAAAAACACTTCAGGAAATAGTTGAAATAAGAAGGAAACTCGAAGGTCTTGCTGTAACTCTTGCATGTAGGAATGCGAAGGAATCAGAACTGAAGCAGCTTGAGGAACTGTCAGGAGTATATGCAGATTCAGTGACAAGAGGGCTCCCTTCATCTGCAAAAATTGATCTTGGTTTCCATCTATTGATTGCAAAGATATCAGGTAATAGCACCCTTTACAGTCTTCTTAGGATTCTGCTGACAATGGATGATGCAAGTGTAATCTTCCATGCTATAGCTAAGCAGATAGAAAGCAACTTAATAAGTATAGTGCAGCACCATGATCTAATGAAGGCAATTTGCAAGAGAGATGAGGTAGAAGCTGTTGAAAAGCTTAATGTTCATCTAGATAAAGTCAGTAAAGATATCAATTTGAGATACGATCAAAGTTGATATTGGATATTTGTATAACGGCAAGCCGTTTCGCCAGAGAAACTCGTACGGAACAGTACGGAAAAAGGAGAAGAAGAATGAAAAAGCTTTTAGTTCCTTTCATCGTAGCGGTACTTGTAGTATCAAGTGCTTTCGCCGGCGGTTCTGCGGAAAAGGCAAAATCAAACATTGTCAAGATTGGTCTAGTGACAGCTGTTACCGGCCCGAACAGCCTTGTTGGAGAGGAAGCGACGGAAGGCGCAAAACTTGCAATTGAGCAGATCAATGCAAAGGGCGGTGTAAATGGCCAAATGCTTGAACTGATTGTTGCAGACGAAGTAAACAATGCCGAGGCTTCAGTTCTTGCAACACAGGAACTTCTTGCCAACCCGGAGATTGTAGGTATTGTAGGAAGCATGTACTCTGCTTACTGTATTGCAGCAATGCCGTCAGTTGCAGAGGCAGGAGTACCATTTATCTGTCTTGGTTCATCATCAGGTGTCTCAAAAGAGAAAAACCGTTGGACATGGCAGGACAGACCTCTTGATACTGCTCAGGGTAAAGTTGTTGCAAATTTTGTAGTAGATACACTCAAATGCAAGAACCCTGCCATAATGCACTCAACACAAAGCACATTCCAGAGCCTGTATGAGCAGGTTTTCGCAGCCCTTAAGGAAAAGGGGCTGAACATTACCGAAGCCCGTAATGAATTTGGTTTCCCAGAGGATACTTCAAACTATGCACCTTACATTGCACAGGTTATGGCTGGTGATTATGACTGTCTCATTGCTTTAGGCAATCAGAATCCTGCCGGTGTTATCTGTCAGCAGGTTGCGCAGGCTGGTCTAACTAGTGCAAGAATGCCCTTGGTAGGTTCTACATCATGGTGTTCAAATGTCTGTATTACAGCAGCAGGCGACGCAGCTAATGGCTGGTATTCAATTTCTGACTGGTGTCCAGGAGGATCAAACGAAACCGCAGCTCAGTTCGAAAAGGACTATTGTGCATACAGCGGAAGAGCAATGTCTGACCTTGCTGCAGCCTGCGCATATGATGCTGTCTACATTCTTGCTGAGGCAATGAAGATTGCCGGCACCAATACAGACAAGGCAAAAATCAACGAAGCAATGAAACATGTTGAGTTCGAGGGGGCAATTTCTTACTTCAAGTACAATGAAGACCACAGCTTTGCTTCGACACTCACAGTTACACAGAATATCAACGGAAAAGTTGTGCCTCAGTTCGCAATACAGTACCGCTGATTTTACTCCTTGTGCTTTTCCGGAGTGGGGAAGCCCGTCTCCCTGTTCCGGAATATGTTATTTGCCGTTCCGCTTTCCATGACCTAGAGAAAATGGATTATTAGGACAGATGTGCAATAGGGAGGACTATGACACTTTCGCTGTTTGTTTCGCTTTTTGTTGACGGACTATCCATGGGAATGATTTATGCACTTCTGGGCATGGGACTTATTCTTCTAGTCCGCGCTGTGGGAATACTCAATTTTGCACAGGGTGATTTGTTGATGATCGGAGCCTATATTTGTGGATGTTTGTTTCTTGATCTCAAGTTGCCTTTGTGGATTATGTTTCCCATTGCGATTGTGTGGTTTGCACTAATTGGCATTATCTTTATGTTCACTGTTTACTGGCCCTTGAGGAAGGCCTCGTACTCACAGGCTACAATAATTGCTACCATGGGTGCGTCTATAGTTCTTCAAGAAGCTGTAAAGCTGATATGGGGAAGCTCTCCTAGAGCCATGCCAGCAATTGTGCAGAATGCGAATGGATCTCCAAAAATTCTGAATGTCGGACAAGTAACACTTCCTATCCAGTATCTAATAATTCTTGGTGTGGGAATGGTCATCATCTATCTTGTCCTGAAACTCTTTGAGAAGCTGTATGTGGGCAAGCTTATGCAGGCCGCATGCCAGGATGCCTACGCTGCCAACCTCCTTGGAATTCCGTCAATCCTCACAATTTGTGCTACCTATGCAATAGTGATGATAGTCTGCGGAACTTGTGGCTATCTAGTTGCACCACAGTTCATGATACGCTCTACCCTCGGAACGCTTCAGCTGAGGGCCTTTGCTGGTGTTGTTATAGGTGGTTTCGGAAGCATAACCGGTGCCGTAATCGGCTGTCTCATAGTGGGAGTGGTAGAGTCTTTCTCAACCCTTTTCCTTTCAGGATACAAGGATGTAACGGTCTTTCTGCTTCTCATAATTTTCCTTGTTCTCAAACCCACCGGTCTGTTCAAGGGCAAGATAGGCGACAAGGCCTGAGCGAGGTTGATATGGCAGAGAAAAAACTTGAGCTTAAAAACAAAAGATTTACGGGACCTTTTACACTGATTATTTCTGTTGTCGTTTTTTATCTAGTTGTCAAGATTATGTGTAGAAGCCTGTACTCGCAGATGGTCGTGAATATGGCTTTAGTGTTCTGCCTGGTTGCATACAGCGTCTCCGTCATGCTGGGAATGTGTGGAGAACTGTCTTTTGCTGGGGTAGCTTTCATGGGAATAGGTGCTTTTACCATAGCAAACCTTACAACCGGACGTTTCGGCTTTAAAATATCGCCATTGGGAGCCTTTCTTGTGGTGATTCCTGTGGCAACCTTCATTGCTTTCATCATAGGACTGATTCTTCTAAGGTTGAAGGGTACTTTCTTCTCATTCAGTACAATAGCCTTGGTACAGGTTGCTTACACTTTCTTTAATAACTACAGACCTCTATTTGGTGGCGTTGACGGAATAAGTGGAATACCGTCAGTAAGGATATTAGGAAAACAACTAACTAACCACTACCTATGGTTTCCTTATCTACTGGTGTTCGTAGTATTTGTGGGCCTTGTGGTCGAACATATTAGAAACACACAACTTGGTCGTTCAATGGCATCCTGCCGTGATAATGAGACTGCTGCTCGCGTTCTAGGCGTAAACGTGTATATGACAAAGGTTATAGCCTTTACAATCTCCGGAGTTCTTTCGGCTATGGGCGGAGCCCTATACTCAATGCTGATAAGATATGCTTCCGCTGATATGTTCACATATGATACATCGGCAAAGTACTTAATCATGGCCATGTTCGGAGGAGTTCAAAGCACGATTGGAGCCTTTATCGGAGCTCTGATAGTCCAAATTCTTCCCCAGGTTCTTAAGGTCTTTCAGAGGTATTTCCAACTTATCTGGGGTGTATCCATCATACTTCTTATGGTGTTCATGCCTGAAGGCTTGACAGGAATCTTCAGGATGGCACTAAAGAGGAGGAAGTCAAGGAAAAAAGGCCGTATTTCGGTTATTCAAGAAAAGGGAGAGGAGTAAAGCAATGGCTGAAAATGAAACCCGCAAACCGATTCTCAAACTTGAAAATATAAACAAAAGGTTCGGAGGTGTAGTAACAGCAAAAGATATAAAGTTTGATCTTTTTCCTGGAGAGATTAAGGGGCTTATAGGCCCCAACGGCGCAGGAAAAACCACGCTTATGAACATAATAAGTGGAATCTATACTGCTGATAGCGGAACCATAATCTTTGACGGAATGGATATTACCAACGTTCCTGATTACCGAAGGGCAAGAATGGGAATAGGAAGAACTTTCCAGTCCCCCAGATTCCTGCAGCGTTCAAGTATCCGAGACAATCTTCTTATAGGGGCAGACCTGGGTAACCGCATAGGTTTTCTTGAGGGTTTCTTCGGGAAGAAGAGCACCAACTTCGAGCAGGAGCTGAAGGATATGATGGATTTACTTCATTTCGGTTTTAACTGGGATGATGAAATCAGCTCCCTGCCTTTCGGACAGAGAAAACTTTTGGAAATTGTTCGATCTCTTCTTTCCCATCCCAAGGTAATTCTAGTTGATGAGCCTGCAGCCGGTCTCAATCCCAAAGAGATAAATTACCTTATGGACATTCTAAGAATGGCTGCAAGGAAGATGAATATAGGAGTTCTGCTGATTGAGCACTCAATGGACATGATTATGGATATATGTGACTCAATCTACGTCATTAGTTTCGGTGTACCTATAGGAGAAGGAACACCAGAACAGATTGCTAATAATCATGCTGTCATAGAGGCATACCTCGGAAAGGAGGATGAATGATAACCATAAAGAATCTTCACGCTTATTACGGAACAATCGAAGCTCTTAAAGGGATCAGCCTCAATATAGCTAAGGGAAAGATTACCTGTTTGATCGGGAGTAACGGTGCAGGGAAGTCTTCGCTGTTAAAGTCAATATCTGGTGCATGCAGCAGAACTGGAGAAATCTTATTCAAAGGTTCTGATATTGTGGCACTGACTCCACAAAAAGTGGCAAACCTGGGTGTTGCGCATGTTCCTGAAGGTCGACATATTTTCCCCGGTCTCACTGTTAAAGAGAATCTTGAGGTTGGAACCGTTACATGGCGGGGTTTTTTTGGAAACAGCCCGTATAACGAAGAACTTGAGGATGTGTACAACCTTTTTCCTAGACTCCGTGAAAGGGCAGACCAGCTTGGATGGAGCCTTTCCGGAGGTGAACAGCAAATGCTTGCTATAGGCCGTGCTCTTATGGCGAGACCTGAGGTTCTCCTCCTTGATGAACCATCAATGGGGCTTGCTCCTCTGGTTATTGCTGAGCTGTTTGACAAGATTGTGGATATAAACAGGAAGAAGCATCTTACTATTCTGCTTGTCGAGCAGAATGCAAAGCTTGCAATGAAGACAGCAGATTACACCTATGTGCTTGAACGTGGAAAAATAACTATAGAAGGTCCTTCGGAACAGGTGCGTAACGACGCGCGTGTTATTCAGAGTTATCTAGGTAAGTTTGCGAGAGCGGACAGAAACTAAGGAGGAAGAGAAACAATGAAAGCAATTGTAAAGTATGCCCCGGAACCCGGAAATATGGAGATAAGGGAAGTTCCTGAACCAAAGCCGGCACCCGGACAGGTCAAAATCAAAGTTGTTGCAGCAGGAATCTGCGGTTCCGACCTTCATATTTATGATTCGGACATTGCAATTCCAGTACGTCCGCCTGTGACGGTGGGCCATGAATTCTCTGGTGTTATTGTGGAACTTGGAGAAGGTGTAACTGAATTCAAAGTCGGGGACAGGGTAGTTTCCGAGACTGCATTCAGCTATTGCGGCAAGTGTGAAAACTGCCGTGAAGGTTGGTACAATCTTTGTCCAGAGAGAAAGACATTGGGGTACTGGTATAATGGAATTTTCACCAATTATACAGTTGTTCCGGCTGGACGTGTCCACCTTATTCCAGACAATGTCGATGATATATCGGCGGCTCTTACAGAACCTCTTGCCTGTGTATGTCATGCAGTCTTTGATCTTTCTGTTATTCTACCCACAGACCTTGTTCTAGTTTCAGGTCCTGGTCCAATAGGCCTTATGACGATGCAGGTTATAAGATCGTTCGGAGCCCGTGTCATCGTATCTGGAACAGATGTTGATGAAGAAAGACTTGCTTTGGCAAGGAGACTAGGTGCCGAATACACAATCAATGTCCAGAAAGAGAGTCTTGCAGACAGGATAAACGAACTGACTGCCGGAAAGGGTGTAGACGTGGTAATGGAATGCTCCGGAAGTGCACACGGAATGAATTCTGGACTCAAAGTGCTGAAAAAGAGGGGCTATTTCACACAGCTGGGAATGGGAAAACCAGTTATCGAGTTCTATGTTGAAGCTCTCAATTATAAGGAACCCCACATCTCAGGATCACTCGGATCAAGAAAGGCCAATTGGGAACAGGCTCTGCACCTTCTTTCAAGAGGTAAAGTCCTTGTTGATGAGATTGCGAATGTAAGACTTCCTATGGATGAGTGGAAGACAGCATTTGACAGATTCCGCAGAAAAGATGGAGGAAAGTTTATTCTTTTCCCGTTCAAGCAAGACTGAGAGCTAAATAAGGAGTATATGATGAGAGAATCAATTCACAAATTTTTTAAGGTTGGAATAATCCAGTGGATGAGTTTTCCAAAAAGTGATCCTTTGGACTCCCTTTTGGAAATATGCCGTGATGATTACTTTGATGCCATCGAAATCAAAGGCTACGGCAGTGATGAACTGAATGCAAAGGCAAAAGTTATTCTGGATCAGAGCCATATGAAGGTCTGCTTCGGTTCCCAGCCTTGGCTTCTTGGCCCCAAACTCAATCCTAATGATATTGATGAAGAGAGCAGACAGATTGCCGAGGATACACTCAAAAAAGCTGTTGATACGGCAGAATACTTCGGTGCCTCCGGTATAGCCTTTCTTGCAGGAAAATGGTGTCCTGATACAAAGGAGAAAGCATATGAACAGCTTCTCAAGACAACAAGAGCCGTCTGTGATTATGCAAAGACAAAGAACATGAATGTTGAACTTGAAGTCTTTGACTTTGACATGGACAAGGCAGCGCTTATTGGACCTGCTCCATATGCTGCGGAGTTTGCCGCAGATATGAGAAAAACCCACAACAACTTCGGCTTGATTGTAGATTTAAGCCATTTCCCTACAACTTATGAGACAAGTAAATTTGTTATCCGCACTCTCAGGCCATACATTACCCATTTCCACTTTGGAAATGCTGTTGTCAAGAAGGGATGTGATGGATACGGAGATCTCCATCCCCGTTTTGGTTATCCGGAAAGTGCAAACGATATTCCTGAACTTCTTGACTATCTCCGAGTACTCAGAGATGAAGGCTTTTTCAATGCAGATGATCCATATGTGCTTTCAATGGAAGTAACACTCAGACCAGGAGAGGATGAGAAGATTGTGCTCGCAAATACCAAACGCTGTCTGAATAGAGCTTGGGCACTATTGGAAGACTGAGTTAAAGCTACCATAGGATCTTTCGTTGAAGATGAAACCGTGAAAATGGTCAAAAAAAGGATTAATGTAATGATTAAAGAAAAAGAAATAAAAAAGCTTGAGGAGAAATGCCTCAAATTCCGCAGAGATGTCATAGATGTGCTTCATGAGAAGAAGACAGGCCATCCGGGCGGATCATTATCGGTTTGTGAAATTCTCACAACACTTCTGTTTCATCAGATGAAGAATCTGAATCCTGCAAATCCACTGCATCCTGACAGGGACCGCCTTATTCTGAGTAAGGGGCATGCTGCACCTATGTTGTACAGAGGACTTGCAGAACTAGGTTACTTTCCAGTTGAAGAGATGCATACCTTACGAGACTTTGGGTCAAGGCTGCAGGGTCATCCTTGTATGCTCGATACCCCAGGCGTGGATATGACCAGTGGACCGCTGGGGATTGGACTTTCCGCTTCTATAGGGATTGCCCTTGCATTCAGGCTTGACGGCAGAAAAGGACATGTCTACACGGTTCTTGGAGACGGAGAGTTGAACGAAGGTACAATCTGGGAGGCGGCAATGTCAGCCGCAAAGTTCAAAATAGACAACATTACTGCCATTGTTGATTGGAATAGGGTTCAGCTAGACGGAACAACGGATGACATAATGCCCATGGGTAACATTGCCGACAAATTCAAAGCATTTGGATGGAATGTTCTCGAATGTGATGGGCATTGCGTGAAGAATCTGTGCGACTGCTACGATAAGGCACTTGCAATCAAGGGAGTTCCAACTGTAATTCTTGCCCACACTATTAAAGGCAAGGGCGTTTCTGTAATGGAAGGAAAAAGCGCATGGCATGGAAAGCCAATTGATGAAGATACCTTTGCTTTGGCAATGGAAGAACTAGGAGGCAGATGATGGCTAAGAGTATACGTGATGCTTACGGTGAAGCTTTAGTTGAGTTCGGAAAGAATGATACTAGGGTTGTGGTTCTTGATGCTGATGTCAGTTCTTCGACAAAGAGCGGACTCTTTTATAAAACATGTCCTGAAAGATTTTTCAACTGCGGAATTGCCGAGTCCAATATGGCGGGCATTGCGGCAGGTTTTGCAGCAACAGGTAAAATCCCATTTGTGAATACCTTTGCTGTCTTTATTACAAGTAACGGACTTAATGCCATAAGGACTTTCGGTTCTTATTCCGAGCTTCCTGTGAAGATTGCAGGGGCATATGGCGGAATTTCTGATTCATTTGATGGCTCTACCCATCATTCTTTAGAGGATATTGCCATTATGAGAGCCCTGCCCAACTTCAAAGTATTCTGCCCTTGTGATGAGACCCAAACAAGATGGCTTGTGAAACATGCTATTGACAATCCTGATCCAATGTACCTGAGGTTGGCGAGAAACGAATTCCCAGACGTATATAAGAGAGGTCAGTCATTTGAGGAAGGCCGGGCCATGATTGTGCGTGAAGGAAAAGACGCCACCGTGATAGCCTGCGGACTTATGGTATCCAACGCTCTGAAAGCTGCAGAAATTCTTGAAAGGAAAAATATAAGCATCCGTGTTGTTGATATTTTTTCCATAAAGCCAATAGATGAGAATATGATTGAAAAGTGCGCAAGGGAGACCGGTGCTGTGATCACAGCAGAGGAACACAATATCTATGGGGGACTTGGAAGCGCAGTTGCAGAGGTTCTTGCAAAAAAAGGAATAGGCACCAAGTTTACTATGGTGGGTGTTAATGACCGGCATGTAGGTAGCGGACCTTACGACACTCTGCAGGCTTATGCTGGAATTGATGCCTATGGTGTTGTCAATGCAGTTTGTAAGTTGGTGGAGTGCAATTAATGAAAAAAACTTGTCTAAAAGCACCGTATCAGTTTGAGAGAATTGAGTCACCAGTACCTGAAATCAGCGATGAACAGGTTTTGCTTGCGATAAGACAGATAGGTATCTGTGCCTCAGACATGCAGATGTACCACGGACTACACAAGTATATGACTTTTCCTGTTGTATTCGGTCATGAGGCTGCGGCAACGGTATGCAAGGTCGGCAAGAATGTGAAGGGTTTCAGTGAGGGTGACAACGTTACAGTTGAGCCTCAGGTTTTCTGTGGTGAGTGTGAGCCCTGTAGGTCCGGATTTTACAATGTTTGTGAGCATTTGAAGGTTATGGGAGTTCATATGGATGGTTTTGCCTGTGACTATTACGCAATAAAACCCATGTATCTTCACCATGCATACGACTTGAATGATGATTATACTGCCCTAATTGAGCCACTTGCCGTAGGTATAGGCTCTGCCAGGCGGGGAAACGTAAAGAATAAGACTGTCTGTGTCGTAGGTGCCGGAACAATAGGAAATCTGGTTGCTCAGAGTGCAAAAGCTTTGGGTGCAGAAGCGGTTCTTGTGACCGATATCAAGGACAATAAGCTGGATTACGCAAAGCAATGCGGAATAGATTATGCTGTCAATACTTTGGATAAGACTCTAAATGATGTGATTACAGATACTTTTGGGGCCAGAAAGGCAGATGTAATTATTGACTGCGCTGCTACGCCGGGATCAATATTATCAGTCCTTCAGGCGGCAAGGCCAAGGTCTGTCATTGTTATTACCGGAAACTTCAAGGTTCCTGTGGAGATTGAGATTCCTCTAATTCAGAGGCAGGAAATTGATATTCTCGGTCATATGATGTACAGGAGAATAGACTTTGAAGAAGCCATTCAAGCCGCACGTGACGGTCGAATCCATCTCAAAGACTTTGTCACCCAGCACTATTCCATGGGGTCGGTTGCTGAAGCATTCAGATTCATTGATGAAAATTCAGATAATGTAATGAAAGTTATGCTCAGAAACTGAAATTCATAAAGCAATTAGAGAGGCATTGGCAAATTGTTTTGCAAATGCAGATTTTAACTTTGCTCGTGGAATCGTAATCCTTAAGGATCCATACTCAATTGTTATAGAAAACCCTGGCAGTATTATCACAGGAAAAGCTCAGATGCTTAAAGGAGGAATTTCTGAACCAAGAAATCGAACCATCATGAAGATGTTTAATCTGCTTCATATAGGAAAGGGAGCAGGAAGTGGGGTGCCAGATATATTCAGTGTTTGGGATGAGGAGGGATGGATTGCTCCTACTGTTGAAGAAGAGTATAAACCAGATCGAACACGACTAACGCTTGCCTTTAAAGAGAAACAAGCGGAAAGAGGAACAAAACAAGCGGAAAAAGGAACAAAACAAGCGGAAAAAAGGAATAAAACAAGCGGAAAGAGGAACAAAACAAGCGGAAAAAGGAACAAAACAAGCGGAAAACAAAATCGACAAGCGGAATACTGATGATAAAAAAGCGTTGATATTAGATTTTATCAAGAAAGAAGGTCATGCAAAATCATCAGATATTGCAGAGGTACTTGGGCTAAGTCTGCCAAGAGTGAGAGTTCTACTATCTGAAATGTCAAACGATGGTTTGATAAAGCCGGAAGGGGAAGGTAGATCTAGAGTTTATAAGCCTTAATCTTGGTGATATCACTCAAGAAATATCAGAAGATCCATATATTTTGATATAACCAAAGAGTCCCTGAATTGTGTCTACAGGGGCTCTTCATTTTTTTTAGCAAGTAAATCAACAAATTTTATATTTCTGTCGATTTGAATAATTCAATCAACAGTGTTATTTCATTTCGTTATAATAACATATTTGAATATTGTTGGCTTGAAAAATACTGGTTTAGAATGGTCTTAGTCAATGTACATTTTTCGAAAAAAAGGAGGAGGAATTATGAAACTTGGCGAAGTACCTATTCTAGATAGTATCAACAGAATTCCTGGCGGTATAATGGTTGTTCCATTGCTACTTGGTGTTATCGTGAACTCTCTATTTCCTGGATTTTTAGAGATTGGCAGCTTTACAACTGCACTTTTCAAGAACGGCTCAAGTGCGCTCATTGCAACACTCTTCTTTTGTTCAGGAGCTCAGATACAGTTCAGAAGTGCAGGACAGTCACTATATAAGGGAATAGTCTTGAACACCAGCAAGGTTCTTTTCGGTGTTTCTCTGGGTGTTCTTCTTGCAAAGATTGGTGGCCCCGGTGCTGTAGTTCTTGGCATAACTCCACTTGCACTTATCGGCTGTATGTCGAACTCCAATGGAGGACTTTACACAGCATTGGCAACTAAGTATGGAACCAAGACCGATGTAGGTGCAGTTGCTGTAATCTCATCGAATGATGGTCCATTCTACGAGATGCTATTCATGGGAATGACTGGTGTTGCAACTATTCCAATCAAATCTTTGTTTGCCTGTATCTTCCCAATTATCGTCGGCATGATTCTCGGTAACCTTGATAACAAGATCAGAGACTTCTTGAAGCCGGGAATGCTGATATCCATCTTCCTATTCTCATTCCCTCTCGGTGCTGGAATGAACTTCAGAACTTTAGTCACTGCAGGGCTTCCTGGTATCCTGCTTGGCGTTCTTACAGTTGTCTGGACAGGTATTCCTTCATATTTCATCTACAAACTTCTTATAAAGAAGGAAAACAGAAGATCCTGTGCAGTTGGCGCTGCTGTCGGTACATCAGCTGGTAACTCGGTTGCAACTCCTGCTGCAATCGCAGCTGTGGACTCAACTTGGGCACCATATGCAGCTGCTGCAACAGCTCAGTGCGCAGCATCAGTTATCGTCACTGCTATACTCACACCATTTGTTGTTAACACCCTTTACCAATATGAGGAAAAGAAGGGGCTTATCAACTACAATCTTCCACTTGCATCTGAAGATGACAAAGTGGAATCTGAAGTGTAGGTTTTGAACATCGATATAGTCGCCAGAAAGATATTCTTGGCGACTTTTCTCCCAATAAAAAAGGAGCTTAATGATGCAAATATCATTTCCATATGGAAAAGAGTTCGTGAAACTGGATATCAATGATGATGAACTTCAGGGAGTTCTTGTTTCACATCTTCATGATTACAAGGCAGCGAAAAGTCCTCAAGAACTTGTCTTGGAAGCGCTTGAAAACCCGATTGGCTCATCAAAGCTCAGTGAACTTTCAAAAGGTAAGAAGAATATCGTCCTCATTGCATCTGATCACACAAGACCTGTACCTAGCAAGGTGATAATCCCTCCAATGCTCTCTGAGATCAGAAAGGGGAATCCTGATGCTGATATCACAATCCTGATCAGTACAGGTTGTCATAGATGTACAACAAAGGAAGAACTCGTAGATAAGTTTGGGAAAGAAATTGTTGAAAGGGAAAAGATAGTAGTTCATGACTGCGATAAATCAGAGTTCGTGCACATAGGAACACTCCCAAGTGGCGGAGATCTCATCATCAACAAACTTGTTGTCGATGCAGATCTAGTATGTGCAGAAGGCTTTATCGAGCCACATTTCTTTGCAGGTTACTCTGGTGGGAGAAAATCAGTCCTGCCTGGGGTTGCATCCAGAACGACAGTGCTTGCAAACCATTGTTCAGAGTTTATCAATAGCGATAGGGCAAGGACTGGGATTCTTGAGGGAAATCCAATTCACAAAGATATGGTATGGGCTGCAAGGAGAGCAAAACTTGCATTCATTTGCAATGTAGTCATCGATGCAGAGAAAAAAGCAATCTATGCAGTTGCAGGAGATATGGAAGAGGCCCACAAGAAGGGATGTGAATTCCTTTCCTCCCTTTGCAAGGTCGAAGCAAGAGCCGCAGATATAGTAATTTCCACAAACGGCGGCTATCCACTGGATCAGAATATCTATCAGGCTGTAAAGGGCATGACTGCGGCAGAAGAGAGTGTAAAGCAGGGTGGTGTGATCATCATGCTCTCAAAGAGTAATGATGGACACGGTGGTGAACACTTTTTCCACCAGATGGCCGATGAAGAGGATATAGATAAAACACTTGATCTATTCCTCTCCCGTGATAGAAACGAAACTGAGCCAGATCAGTGGCAGACACAGATATTCATCCGTGTACTTAAGAAAGCCAAAGTCATCTATGTCTCTGATTCTCCAGATGAGATAGTAAAGGCTCTTCATATGATTCCATCACACTCATTGCCTGAGGCTCTGGAAATTGCAAGGAAACTTGTTGGAAAGAAGAATGCTACCATCACAGCAATCCCTGATGGAGTATCTGTAATGGTCATCAGAAATAGATGATGTGTAGTTGTTGAGATTCTTGTCCCTGGAGGTGCAATGCGGGAATTTGTACATTATGTTGTTGAAGGATACATAATCTTTCTCTTTTTTGATCTTCTTGTGCTCTTTAACCTGATCAGGCAAGGTCACAGAAGCAGAAAGAAGGCAAGAGCTATTGGGATTTTCACAATAGCATCAGCTATCGTCTGGATAGATTATTACCTCATCTATATCGATGTATTCCCATTGCACATGGCATTAGCAGTTCCAGTCATGCTATTTGTCCTGGCAATTGCGTTTCACAACCATTTCCTTCCATACAAGACACATTGTCAGAAGTGCAATAGGAGACTTTCAATTACAGAATATCTTTCAAGTGATGAAAACCTCTGTCTATCCTGTTATGAAGAAATGCACCCAGAGGAGAAAAAACTCTCAATGGAAGAGCTTGTCAGAATTGAGAGAGAAGAAAAGAAGAAGGGCTGGAATGGCTGGGCTCCAGGGCGCGAGTTTGTCATAGTCTTTGCTTTCGATGAAGGTGAGAATGTACTTCTGCTTGATAATCTGAAGATGGAGAGAAAGGCGGGAAGACTTTCTGGAGCAATTGGAAGTGTGAAGAGCAATGAAAAGAAAGCCTTTGTTGCTGCAAGAACGTTAAAGAAGGAAACTGGGCTTGACTGCGAGGAAATCGACTACATGGGAAGGCTAAGCTTCGAGATGCCCGACATGGATATCAGATTCTATGTTTTCGTAGCAAGAGAGTATTCAGGTTCTCTTAAGGAAGATGAAGAAAAGAAGCCATCCTGGCATCCATTGAAGAAACTGAACTATGATTTGATGAGCATGGATTATCCACTTTGGTTACCGAGGACTCTCAGGGGCCAGAATGTGGATTACTATGCTAGAGTAAATGAAGAGGGAAAGATATATGAGGACTTACTAGAGCTCTGCGTCGAGCTCTAGTAACGAAAGAGATGTTCATCTATTCTTTGCCATCTTGATTGCTAAATCGATTGCATTTAGCAAGCTTATTTCACTGCATCTTCCTTCCCCTGAGATATCGAAGCCTGTGCCATGGTCTACTGATGTGCGGATTATCGGGATACCCAGTGTGATATTCACACCTGCAACTGCATCCCAGTGACCTTCACTCTTGTTATAGACAAAACCCTTCACTTTAAGTGGAATGTGCCCCTGATCGTGGTACATTGCAACCACAATGTCATACCAACCACCAAGTGCCTTAGAAAAGACAGTATCAGGTGGAGTTGGTTTTCCATCCGGAATAATGATTCCTTCCTTGATAGCTTCATCTATCGCAGGTTGAATCTCTTCTATCTCTTCTCGGCCAAACATACCATTTTCACCACAGTGAGGATTGAGACCTGCAACTGCAATCCTCGGATGTGTTATTCCTATCTGCTTTGAGCCCATGTTTGCAATTCTGATTACATCAAGGACTCTATCCTTCTTTACTCTGTCGCACGCTTCCCTAAGAGATACATGTGTAGATACATGAACAACTCTAAGTTCGTCATGAGACAACATCATTGTGTACTTTGGTGTCTTTGTGTAATGAGCATATATCTCAGTGTGTCCACTAAAGTGGTGTCCCGCCATATTTATGGCTTCTTTCGATATGGCATTGGTAACTGTCGCATCGATTTTTTTATCCATCGCAAGTTCAATTACCTTTTCTACATATCTAAAGGCGGCTTCTCCGCCTTTGGCTGTTGGCCCAAGGCCAAGAGGCTTTGGAGGAGAAGTTATTTGAGGGTAGTCCGATTTAGAAATCAGATTCATATCGAGAATGTCTATTGTGCCATGCTTGAAGATTGCATCTGAAACACAGCTTATTCTGTTCAGTTTCAACTCAACCTTTTGCACTTTTATCGCATACTCAAGTGCAGCGCTATCCCCGACAACTAAAGGTCTGGATAGTTCATAGATAGACTTATCAGAAAGAGCCTTGATTGTGATTTCTGGCCCAGTTCCAAAAGGATCTCCCAAAGTAATTCCAATGATAGGTCGCATCATCTTATCCCCCTTGCTTTGTTTTGTAACGATTTCATCAAGTTTTCTAACTAGATCTTCTGGTCCAAAGCCTCCAGATTTGCTCATCAAAGAGATTGGCTTGTTTCTATAATTGATTCTGTTCAGGACTACACCCTGTAAAAGTTCATCGACTACTGTTATGGATTCTATGCCTAGAGCTGATAGGGCAGAACTCAAAGTGTCTCCACCGATGATCAGGAGATTTAGAGATGAGTCAAGATCAAGAAGCCTTTTGACAAGAAATCCGAAGTTTCTTGATATATGGCGATAGAGAGAATCTGCTTCAATTCCCATCTTCCTTGCATAATCTCGCGTTTTTGTGTCAGATTCAGCATCACCACAATCTATGATTGCGACTCCGTGTTCATGACACTTTTCCAAAGCTGAGAATATGATTTCATCTCCTCTTCCGGATAAAAAGAAATCATCCTTTACCTTTTCTTCTCCCTGCAAGATTCTTCTCGGATAACCCTCCTTGGAAGCTCTCTCGAGCTGAGAAAGGGTTATCCTATTCATGCTTGCAGAAATGATCATCAGATTCTTTCCTTCAAGGTTGTATGATGATTTTCTTCCTTCAAGAGCTATGAATGAAGATAGATATTCTGCAAAGCCTGAATTTCCTGCAGTGAGACGAAGCTCATCTTCTGAAAGACTTTCTCCAATTCTCTTCATCTCCTCATCTGTAGATGAATCATATACACAGATTCCAGTATCAGAGCGTCCGTTAGTTACTTTCACGCTGGAAGTTTCTGCGATGATATCCATTACCTTTGAGTGTCTTACCGGATTTATTGGATCGTTTCTGAAATGACTTTCTGAAACAGGAATTCCTGAAATGAATTGAATTCCATCCTTTGTCGTCCTTCCAATCTTTGGAAGAGCAGGAAAGAAGTGCAATGCTCTTATCTTGCTTGCATCTAGCACAGCTTCTAGCTCAGAGCCAATATTGCCTCTGAGTGCAGAATCAGTCTTCTTATATATATAATTGCAGCCAGAGGCAATGCAGGCAGAGACTGCATTGAAAACCCTCTCGTATGCGATATCTGGATCTAGATGTCTGGATTCTGTATCAAAGACAATTACTTTGATGCGATCATCTATATCCTTTATCCTCTCTAGATTGTTAGAAATTACTTCAATCTCGAGACCTTTCTTTGCAAATTGAACACCAGTATCTAATGCACCAGTGAAATCATCGGCAATAATTGCCAGTCTTTTATGCTCCATTGTTTCCCCTAAGGTAATTATCATGGGAAAAAGAAAGGGATAGCAAGAAAAATGAAATTGTTCAAAAAATTTTCAAAACCCTCTTGAATACAAATTATAAAGGTTGTAATGTCAACAACGTTGTCACAAATTGAAAAGTTTTTGATAACAAACACCAAATTATTGTTGACACGTAATTGTGAAGATGGTAAGTTGGTAAAGCACCTCAGAAATGAGGATGGTTCTTTGAAACATGAGCGAAGGGAAAGAGAGAGTAAGGAAGCGTAAGGCTTCCTGTCAATTCAAGAATACGAACGGTAGATGAAAAGAATGCCGGTTCGTTTGCGGGTTGCAGGAGAAACTGAAGTTAGAACATTCACTGGGAGCTTGCTCCCAGGATTCAGATAACGGAGAGTTTGATCCTGGCTCAGAACGAACGCTGGCGGCGCGTTTTAAGCATGCAA
>JAFVDZ010000046.1 GCA_017478205.1 Spirochaetales bacterium
AGGTAATATTCCGCTATAAGAGACCTTGGGAAGAAGATGCCATAGAAACAAAGAGCGCTATAATCAACGTAAAGAAAAAGGCCCTGAATGTAAACTTCGGCCTTCAACTATCCCACAGATTCTAAGTAAAAAGGCGCCACACATCGTGACGCCTTCTCTTTTGTTCACATGTTTAAAACAGTTGATGGTAATCAGCATCGATTTCCTTGTAGATACTCTTCTTGTCCATCAAAGAAGAAAGAGCTGCAGGCATTTCTACAGTAGTTCCGATCAGAGGCTCTACTACAGTTTCAAACTTTGCAGGATGAGCGGTTGATACGATTATAGTATCTTCATTTGCAAAGTGGTCTCTTCTAACTCTCTCACCACAGGCAGTATGAGGACACATTACATAACCTTCCTCATCGTAAACTTCCTTGATGGTCCTCTTGATCTCATCATCGACTACAGACCATGCAGATACATTGCTGCACATCTCCTCATAACTTCTAAAGAGGTCGAAAAGACGTTCCATATTGCTAGGTGCACCTACATCCATTGCATTGGCAATTGTCTTTATCGCATCACGAGGATTGTACTTACCACTCTCCAGATACTCAGGAATTGTGGTGTTTGCATTCACACTAAGAGCGACTCTCTTTATTGGAGAGCCTATCTTTCTTGCCCAATAGGCACCAGTACAGTTACCAACATTGCCAGATGGGACAATTATAACAGGCTCCTTTCCATACTCTTTGACGTATTGCATGGAGGCATAGACATAGTAGACCATCTGTGGAAGCAAGCGACCAAGGTTGATGGAGTTTGCAGAAGAGAGGCCGGAAAGAGATGGATCGACAAATGCGCTCTTTACCATTCTCTGACAGTCATCAAAGCTTCCCCTTACCTCATATGATTCAACGTTCTCACCCCAACAGGTAAGCTGCTGCTTCTGTCTTGCAGCAACTCTCCCCTTAGGGAATAGAACCTTTACAGAAAGGTTCTGTCTCTTGAAGAAAGCTGAGGCAACAGCACCACCGGTGTCCCCAGAGGTTGCAACGAGGATGCAAAGCTTCTCATTCTTCTTCACAAGGAGCTTCTCCATTGTGAAAGCAAGGAATCTTGCACCAAAGTCCTTGAAAGCAGCTGTAGGGCCATGAAATAGCTCCAGGACCGAAGTATTAGAAAGCTTCTTGAGTGGAATTGGGAAATTGAAGGCTCCACGGCAAATATCTCTAAGGTCTTCCTTTGAAAGGTTCTTGTCATCCTCAAAGAAAGGAAGGAGGACACGGTATGCAAATTCATCGTATGGAAGATCCACATTGATGTCCTTACTTAGCTCTGGCAGCTTAGATGGGACATAAAGTCCTCCATCTGGAGCAAGACCCTGCAATATTGCTTCACTTGCACAGAGTCTATTCTTCTTTTCCTTATCTCTTGTCGAAACATAATACATATTCTATATCTCCTATCAGATGAGACCAGCACCGAGGTAGACAGAGAGTCTTAGCAGATCGGAGAAAACTCCACCTGCAGTTACCTCAGGGCCTGCACCAGGTCCCTTTACTACCAAAGGCTGTCCCGAATGATATCTCTTTGTTGTAAAAGCGATGACATTGTCAGTTCCCTGAGCCTGAGCAAATGGATGCTCTGGTGGGCACTCCTCAAGTGCAACGGAGCACTTGCCATGGTCCACCTTGCCGACATATCTCAAGACCTTGCCACGACTCTTCGCATCATCATATCTCTTCTTCATCTCCTCATCCATTTCAGGAAGTCTCTTCAAGAAGTTCTCCTTGGATTCGTTCTTGAGGGAATCTGGGACTAGAGATGTGATTTCAAGCTCGGATAGCTCGACATGCAAGCCAATTTCACGAGCAAGTATTACAGTCTTTCTCGCAACATCCATTCCCGAAAGGTCATCACGAGGATCAGGTTCGGTATAACCAAGCCTCTTGGCCTCATATACGAGCTCTGAGAATGGTGTCTTTCCATCATACTTATTGAAAAGCCAAGCAAGTGTACCAGAGACCATGCCCTCGATCTTATATATCTCATCACCTGTCTGGACAAGGTCATTTAATGTGTTGATTACAGGTAAGCCTGCACCGACTGTAGTCTCATACAAGAAGCGTTTTCCACTGCTTCTTGTCTTATCCATGATAGCTTTGTAGTAATCGTAGCTATCGGTTGCCGCCTTCTTGTTAGGTGTAATTACATGGAAGCGATCGAGGAAATCAACATAAGAGCGAGCAAGGACAGGACTTGTTGTACAATCAACAATTGCAGCATGTGGATAGTATTCTGCACCTACATGGTCCAAGAAGCGCTCGATATCAACATCAACAGCATCTCTCTCAAAGATCTCTCTCCAGTTAGAAAGGTCTACACCCTCCTCTGAAAGCAGCATCTTTTTGCTGTTTGCGATACCTCTAATTCTGATATCAACATCGAACTGTCTCTTCAGTCTTTCCTTTTCGTCCCTGATCTGGTCAAGCAAGGTTCCGCCAATGTTACCAGGTCCAAAGAGGCCTACAGAAAGTGCCTGAGCGGAGAGGAAGAATGAGGAATGAAGTGCATTCAGTGCTCTGACTGAATCCTTCTGACTGATAACAGCTGAAATGTTTCTTTCGCTAGAGCCCTGGGCAATTACCTTGACGTTTACGCCAGCTCTTGCGAGAGCTGAGAAGAACTTTCCAGAAACACCGATAGAACCAGTCATATCTTCACCAACAGCTGCTATGATCGCAACATTGTTCATGACAGAAATCGATGCAATCTGATGATTGTCGATCTCACTTCTGAACTCTTCTTCTACACAGCTCTGGGCTTCTTCGACCTGTTTGCTAGGAACAGCAAAACAGATCGAATATTCACTTGAAGCCTGGCTAATGAGGATAACTGAAATATCGTTTGCTCTGAGGGCTGTAAATAGACGAGATGAAATACCAGGCACGCCAGACATACCAGCGCCTTCGATGTTTATTATCGAAATGCCTCTCATTACAGAAAAAGCCTTTACAGGTGAACTCTTTCTGGTCCTTGGCATTGCCTTGCTGGTAATTGTTGTACCTTCATCTGAAATGTCTCCCCAGAATCTTAGCTGGATATCAAGACCAGCAGACTGGGCTGGGATAAAGAAGTGAGGATGTACAATTGGTGCACCGAAGAATGATAGCTCTGTTGCTTCAGCATAGGTCATCGTCTTGATTACCCTTGCAGAAGGAATATCCTTTCTTCTTGCGGAGCAAAGTAAAGAACGGTTGTTCCAGAATGTGATAGCAGAGGATGTGTTTGCAGCGATCAGGGCAGTTGTATATTCAGCCTCGCCTTCAAAGTTCTTGAGCCTTTCATTTTCAGGAAGGATTGGATTTCCATACACAAGAACAATTTCACCATCAAAACTCTTTAGCTTGACAGCATCCTCTGTAGAGATAGTTGTGCAGCTCTTTCCCTTCTTCTTTATAAACGAAGAAGCAAGCAAGCAGAGGAAATCGGAAGTGAGAGATGCAAAGAAAGCATTGGTCGCATGAGAAATACTGCCAAGTAGCCATACGGAGCGAAGAATATCTTCCATATACTCAAAGCCCTTTCTCATGGCAGCTATGATCTTTTCATCACTCTCTGCACCACACTCACAAGCAAGATCTAGCCAATCCTGCTGTGATTTCTCAAGTAGTCCCCAAAGCTTCTCTTCTTTCAGCTTTGCACTCGAAAGGAGGCTATCGAAGCAGAGAGGTCCTGAGTGAATAGGAGACGGTACAAAGACCTGTACCTTCTCCTTTGAGCTCTGTGCAATAGCAAACAGTTTTTCCAGCCCTTCCAGGCTAGTAAGCATTGCGCCTTCAAGCGCGTGTATTCTTGCATTCAACATCTCGGCAAATCACCTTTTAATCAAGTCTACACGAAAAGCAAAAACTGTTTCAATTCACACTCCAGCATTGGAGCGACATCACAAAGTCAAATATTTCATGCAGTAATGTTCAAACTATATCAAATGTATATAGAAAAAAGAAAAGCTCTGGAAAAGACCAGAGCCTCTGCTTAATCAAAGGTTTGCTTATACAAGCTTTGTGAACTCACCAGTTCTGAGACAGCGAGTACATACCTTAATGGTTTTAGGAGTTCCGTTGATGAGAGTCTTGACTGAAACAAGGTTAGGGCGGAAAACACGCTTTGTTGTTACGCCGATGTGCTGACCTACACCACCCTTCTTCTTTGCCTGACCTTTACGTGTAACGACATTACCTGAAACAGTTCCTTTACCGCAAATATCACATCTTCTAGCCATGATTATTATCCACCTTAATTTGGTTAAGTTCTTTTTTTACTTGCGGCGAGAAACTCTCTGAGTGATCTTTGATCACGAGCATATGCAGAAGATATTCTCATGTCGCAACGCCTAACTACTTTATCAACTCTAAATCCTTTTGTAAATAGCTTTGTATCATTTTTCTTTGTGGTGCTTTATAATACCTCTCATGAAACCCAATCTTCTTGTGTTATTGCCACTTTCTGGTGACCGAATTACTATCCGAAGGATGCAAAGGGAACACCTAGAAACCACAGGTGACTGCTCCTTTTATATCATGCCACCAGTTGTAATATTAGGATTTACAGACAAAAAAGGCGTAGACAGGAAGAAATTCAACATGAAGTTGGATTTTTCTAAAAAACCAACTCTTACCGAGCTTGGATATATTTACGAAGCAGACCTTGGCAAACTACAGGAAAAGTATTCTACAAGTGGTCCATCAGGTCTTTTCTTCACTAAGGATATAATGCCAGGTGAAAAAGATTTTTCTTTCCTTGAATCCTACTCTCTCGCTATTTTAGAAGGCACAAGTGAAGGTTACCTTCTCTTGCAATAGGAGAATACAAGACACTTATCGCATTCTGGCCTTTGTGAGTGACATACATCTCGACCATAGGCATTGAGAGTCATGGAAAGCCTGCTCCATTTCTCTTTTGGCACATTTTTCCTTATATCCATTTCCACCTTCTCTGGATCTGTATTGTCTGTATATCCAAGGCGATAGCAGACTCGTTTGAAATGAGTATCCACAATTACTGCAGGCTTTCCGATGTGCTCAAGATAGCAATTGGCAGTTTTTCGCCCAACTCCTGGAAGTTTTACAAGTTCATCGATTTCGGTTGGAATATACCCCAATTTATCGACCTCACGAGCAAATCCAACAATGTTCTTTGCCTTTGCTCTGTAAAAGCCTAGAGGCCTTATTATCTCTTCCACAGCCGGAATTTCAGCAGAAGACAGAGAGTGTGCATCTGGATACTTTTCAAAGAGGAAAGGAGTCACCTCCATTACCCTCTTGTCTGTTGTCTGAGCAGAAAGTATGACACAGATGATGAATTGAAAGTCATCATCATTCACAAGGAATTTTATTTCCTCAGGGTAGTTGTCCGAGATGATATTGAAAGCTGTGAGATCCATAGTGATGATACTATTACAAACTGGAAATGATAGCAAAAGAAAAAGCTCCTGAAAAAACCAGGAGCCATCTAGTCGGGATGAATGGACTCGAACCATCGATATTCTGCTCCCAAAGCAGACGCCATAGCCGCTAGGCGACATCCCGTAACGAGGAGAGTATCGATTAACAGCGAGAAAGTGTCAAGTGCTTTTATTTCGAGAAGAAAAGAAAAAGGCTCCTGAAAAACTATCAGAAGCCTCTAGTCGGGATGAATGGACTCGAACCATCGATATTCTGCTCCCAAAGCAGACGCCATAGCCGCTAGGCGACATCCCGTAACGAATAGAAAGTATTGCGCAAGATAAAAAAAGTGTCAAGCATTAAAACCAAGGTTTTTCTTCTTTAAAAAGAAGAATTTCTTCTTCATCAGAAAGTACCCTGAAACAGCCCCGTTCAAGAGAGTGAAGAGAGATATCTCCTTCCATGACTCTTTCAAGGTATGTTACTTTCATTTTCCTTGCAGCCATCATTCTTCTCACTTGATGATACTTACCCTCTCTGACAAGAATCAGACACCCTTCCTTATAGCTACAGATATCTGCAGGTAGGCACTTTTGCCCATCCTTGAGCACAATGCCGTCTCTGAAGGCCTTGATATCATCTTGCTCGAACTTTCCTTCAAAGAGGGCAAAGTAAACCTTTCTGACGCCGTTTTTGGGCGTTATGAGGCGATGTGCAAGATCCCCATCGTTTGTCATCACAAGAAGGCCCTCTGTTTCCTTATCAAGTCTACCAACAGGGAAAAGACCAAGATGACGATACTCCTCTGGAATCAAATCCATAACTGTTCTATCTCTAGGATCTTCCGTACTGGTTACATATCCAGATGGTTTATTCAAGATTGCAACTACTCTGCGTTTTACATTGAGCCTCTCACCATCTATCCTTATATCAGCAAGTTCTTTATCGACTTTCATATCAGAAGTTTTCGCAGTTACGCCATCAACCTTTATGCGTTTCTGCTTTACATATCTCTTGCACTCACTTCTTGAGAGCCTTCCACTTTCACTTATGACCTTATCAAGCCTTTCCATAGTCAAATGATAGCCTAAAAGTTGTGATTTGATGAATTACCATCTTCAAGATAAAGTAATTTTGAGAGTATAATCTAGAAATGGATAAACGCTGGATTTTAATTGCAATGATATTTCTCATTGTCACTCAGTCCATCGTTGCCAAAAAACTTGGCAAGTTCGATCTGAACATATCCAATACGATCATAGACTCATATACAATAAACAATACAAAAACAATTGGTGTCGATTACACAATACTGGGCTTTGAATCAGAACGTCGCTCCAATGGCTTCATCTTTCGCTTCGGCGCCCAGGCTCCCCGCTCTTCACTTTCATCCTTCATCTCAGTCAATGCTTTAACATATGCTCTTGAAGTTGATGAACCAACCTTCAATGATACCAATGATAACACTCATGGCAATTCTTTAAATCTGCTAGATCCATTAAGCGGAAGTGACAGCGATGATGAGACAAGAATATCATCGAAAAAGGACTGGTCCTTCAACAGAAGCTTCAAGTTTGTATTCATGCTCGGCCCTGCAGTTCGTTACCGATACAACGAAAACGTCAGCTTCTATCTCGCAGCAGGCCCCAAGTTATCGATAGAGGCACACAACTATGGAAACTTCTCGGAGCAGACTACATATTCACACAGAGATATCCAGTTAGGTCTGGACTTCGATGTAGGTTCCTGGTTCATCTTCAAGAATAAGCTTACGTGCAAATTGGGAATATATGGACTATATGAAATTGCTTCTCTTGATCAAATCGTAACTGAAAAGGATGGAGAGAAGTTCAACCATTTCATAAATATAGAATTGAATGACAGGATGTACCATCTCAAGATATACGGCTACATAGCACTCAGCCACACCTTTAGCTGGTAAAGAAAAGAGCAAAAAAAAGCAGGAAGATAACTTCCTGCGTTACGCCCTATAAGATTCGAACTTATTACCTACTGCTTAGAAGGCAGTTGCTCTATCCAGATGAGCTAAGGGCGCATCCTGCATTTGCATGCAAGACAGTTTATAACCCATAACGAATATTTGTGCAAGTGGTGTTTGGGAAAATTTTGCTCTCAAAGAGGCAAATGAATGAAAAATAAAGGAGACTACCTCCGATTATAAGATAGTCTCCAATTTCTAAGAGGAAATAATTATTATTACTTGATCCTTTTCTTTTCTGCTTCAAGAAGCTCTGTCAGTTTTGCAGCTGGATCCTTGAACTTTGAAAGGAAGATCATAGCAGCGATTACATAAGGCTTGTAGCTTGCTTCCTTGTAGAGAGGAACGAGGTAGCGATCGAATACGGACTGCTCGACCTCACCTTCCTTACAGGAAAGACCTGTAATATCAGCTGGCAGACAGTGCATGTAGAGAGCCTTACCATCCTTTGTGGTCTTCATGAGCTCTTCAGTACATGTCCAATTCTTGTACTTTGCATTGTTCTCGAGACATTTCTTCTCAAGTTCCTTGAGCTCATCGATCTTGCCCTCTTCTACGAGCTTTGTTCTCTCTTCCATTACAGCAAATGGAGCCCATGACTTTGGATAAACAATATCTGCGTCCTTGAAAGCCTCTTCCATTGTTGAAACCTTCTTGTAGGAACCACCAGACTTCTTTGCATTTTCCTTTGCGATCTCTTCTACTTCACCCATTACATCATAGCCTTCTGGATGTGCAAGAACGACATCCATACCAAATCTGGTGAAGAGGCCGATGACACCCTGAGGAACAGAAAGTGGCTTTCCGTAGGATGGTGAATAAGCCCATGTCATTGCAACCTTCTTGCCCTTGAGCTTGTCAACGCCACCGAAGTGGTTGATAAGGTGCAAGAAGTCAGCCATTGTCTGAGTTGGATGGTCAATATCACACTGAAGGTTGACAAGTGTTGGTCTCTGCTCGAGAACGCCATCTCTATAACCTTCCTGGACAGCTTCAGATACTGTCTTCTGGTATGTGTGACCCTTTCCGATAAACATATCATCTCTGATACCGATAACATCAGCCATGAAAGAGATCATATTGGCTGTTTCTCTGACGGTCTCACCATGAGCGATCTGAGAAACCTTCTCATCAAGGTCCTGGACTTCTAGACCGAGGAGGTTACATGCAGAAGCAAATGAGAATCGGGTTCTTGTTGAGTTGTCTCTGAATACAGAGATACCAAGGCCGGAATCGAACACCTTTACAGAGATGTTGTTCTCTCTCATCGCTCTGAGTATTTCAGCAACCTCAAATACTGCCTGAATCTCATCATCGCTCTCCTTCCAAGTATGGAAAAAGTCGTTGAGATACATGTTTTCTGTCTTGAGACCCTTAAGGGTCTTGATCATCGCCTGCATTTCAGCTTTTGTTTTCTTCATGCTCACTCCTTAGCAAAAATATTATTGCCTGTTAATTCACTCTAACACGAGTATCATTGGCTTTCAAGCAAAATTTGTTGCAATTTGTTGCATAATTGTTTCCAGGCCTCTAAGTATCACCGAAAGTAAAACAAAAGCGATAGAAACGCAAGCTATTATATTTCTCTTAAATGATACCCCATAAAAGAGAGAAAAGAACCTGAATTCGAAAACCATAAGAAAGGCTGTAATCTAGTCAACCTTAAATTAACTATCATTACAGCCTATACTTCTAGTTAAAGAGAAGTACAATCAAAGTGCTTGTACTTTACTTAATGGAATTCCTGTTAGCTCAGCAATGGTTTCAAATGTAAGCCCCTCTTTTTTCATCTTCTGAGCTATTGCTGACTTTTCCTCCTCACGACCTTCTGCATGACCTTCCTCAAAACATTCCTCAAAACATTCCTTAAAACCTTCCTTAAAACCTTCCTTAAGACCTTCCTCAAGACCTTCTGCAAATCCATCTTCTCGACATGCATCAAGCTCATCCTTGAAAGATTCTCTCAGCGATTCTGTCAGTCTCATTCTTTCCTCCGTATTCTTCAGTATCTCCATCCTCTCTCCGAGTCTATTATATTGCATGTTCTCAGAATTCTTGAACCTGAAATCATTCACGACTTTAGGACTTCAAAACAACAGAATCCAAGCCCAGACGTCTGAATTGCAGATTCCTGGGCTTTTATCTTGATTACTTGTCCTATTTATGGCTATTGACCGCTTGGCATTCTATTTTTCCCATGCTGTCGTTACCGACCGCGCCGAGCTACATAGCTCTCTGCATGCTCAGTTATCTCCAGTACGAGCTCGAAGCAAAGGGAAAGGAAGTGCTGAGTGCAGAGAGGATCATGGCATGCATATCGGAACCGGTCGTTGCAGGCAAGTACCCTGATGTCGCCCTTATGCCGACGAATCTCAGCGAGGACTTCCTGATGCTTGCAGACTTTCTTGGTTTCAGGAAGCTAGAGAAGACCATGAGCACGACTAGATTCCAATCAATCACGAAACTTGATCTGAATCCTCAGCTGAGCATTGTAGTTTAATAGGACATTTTTATCTTTCCTGAAACATCTAAAATCCGCATTTGAGATATCTCATTTGCGGTTTTTTCGTTATTTTATGACTTCCAAAGTCCTAAAGTTGGGAGTGGAGCATAAGAATATCATTTGACGTGCTTCAGAGAGAAAGAAGCTCACAGGATAGCTTCCATATAAGAAAGGCTGTAATGGTTGTCTGTTATATTCGACCATCATTACAGCGCATACTTCTAGTTAAAGAGAAGTACAATCAAAGTGCTTGTACTTTGCTTAATGGAATTCCTGTTAGCTCAGCAATGGTTTCAAATGCAAGTCCTTTGTTTTTCATATTCTGAAC
>JAFVDZ010000047.1 GCA_017478205.1 Spirochaetales bacterium
ATCCATAGTATAAATTTGACTAGTTCATATAGGAGATATTACATTGAGCATCCCTCTAGATAAACTTATTGATAGCAATGAAAACTTTTATCAGATGACTTGTCTGGCTATTAAGGAAGCTGACATCATTTCTAGAATCCCTGAAAAGAGAGACGAAATTGAGAAAGATGGCGATAAGATAGTTTCCTATGTTCTCAGCAAGGCTCTGGACAATGATATCAGCTTCAAGAAGAAAGAAGACAAATAATCGAATAATTTTTCTTTTTGGCCCGACTGCCAGTGGCAAGACAGCACTGACACTGAGCCACTTCGCATCTGGCTTTCAAATTATCAATGCCGACTCGGTTCAAGTGTACAAACACCTTGATATCGCGTCGGCTAAACCGTCTATTGAGCTACAGAAAAAAATAAAACATCATCTTGTCAATATACTTGAACCCTGGCAGCAGTTCACTGTTTCCGATTTCATATCCCTAGCTGATGATGCCTGCGAAAAGATTTGGGCTGAGGGTGATATTCCTCTAGTCACAGGTGGAACAGCCTTCTATTTCAAGCATTTTCTATACGGATTATCATCTGCTCCTAAAAGTGATCCTGAAGTCAGAGAAAAGGTTCAGCAAATGCTGATCCTTGAGGGGAGAGAAGCACTTCACGAAAAGCTTTTGAAGGTCGATGAAAAGAGCGGGAAAAGAATCAATGTAAATGATACATATCGATTGACTCGTGCTCTTGAAGTCTATTACCAGACTGGTAAGCCATTGTCATACTTTGAGTTGCCAACTGAAGTCAGAGCTGGCTTGAATCCTCTCATTATTGGACTTGAAAGAGATAAAAGTGAACTTGATGAGAGAATTGCACTCAGAGTTGAAGAGATGTTTGATATGGGTGTGATTGATGAGATGAGAAATCTTATAAAGATGGGTGCAAATCCATCCTGGCCTGGTATGACAGGAATTGGCTACAGTGAATTCCTCTATCTTATGGACACAGGAGAATTCACACAAAGGAAAGTGAAGGATCTTATAATCCTGAACTCCAGAAAGTATGCAAAGCGTCAAATGACATTCTTCAGGTCTTTTGATAACGTCACTTGGGTAAATCCTGAAGACACATCGAATCTTGATAAGGTTCTTTCAGATTATCTGAATACTCCAAATACTTGATAGACTTTGCCTTCTGCACTCTTGAGAGAAGTTTCAATTTCTCCTCCACTGCATCTTGCCTTAATTAGACTAAAGCCATTCGAGCGTTTTCGCAAAGCTTCCAAGATTGGAAATGCACAGCCTGAAATGTGTTTTCTGTTCCCTTCGTCTATCAAGCTTTTGTTCTCTTCAAGGAGGCTTAGAAGCAGATTTGCGTGTTTCAATGCTTCATCGTTGTTGTTACCATCTGAAAAGTTTCCGCTGACAATAATTACATCAGCATCTTGTCTGGAAAGATACTTTTCAAGTGTCGTGATATCTTTCTTTCCTTGTAAAGATGTAAATATTGGATGGACAGTTACATTACTTGAGAGAAATGAAAGGAACGTCATGAAGATTTCAAGTGTATACTCTTCTTCGAGGATATATTCTTCACACTTCAAGGTTGGAGCTTGTATGGCTGAGTTGGAATCACAAGTGAAGGATGGAACAGTCAGAAGAGCATCTTCCTCGCATTCTGTAAATCTTTCATTGTGAAGAGGAGCAATAAAGAGAACCTTTTTATTATCAAGTCCCTTCAGGGCTTGAGAATAGAAGGGTGAAACGATGGATGCCTTTGCATGGGGAAGTAGGATTACATTGGAATCAAGAGGCTCATGATCTTTCTCGATCAAAGATTCAAACTCCTTTTTGCTTGATGGATACATTATGTCCTGAAAGTAGCGTTTCATATCAATTAAGCAGCTCCTTGATTCTCTTTTCATCCATTGTAACAGATAGATTCTTTTCCTGTGTAGGAATTACAAGACCGGTCTTTCCATCCTTGACTCTTCTTAGATACTTTACCTGAGTGTAGTAAAGGTCAGCTTTCCCTTGTTCCTTTGCCTTTGAGTAATGGATAGCAAGATTGGCTCCATCAAGCAGAACTTCTAGAGGGATACTCTTGTCTTTCTTTGCTCTGATGAAAACATAACCACCAGGGAAATCACGAGTATGTATCCAAGTGTCTGATCCTCTGACATAGTGACGCAGTAATTCATCATTTTCCTTTGCATTTCTTCCAACAAGAATGTCAAATCCATGACTGGAAAGATGTAATCCTGTCTTTGCATCCTCTTTGGTGTTGCCAGCAGGAGAGGCTGAGACAAGTGCCTTTTCAAGAGCCTTCAGCTTTTCTATCGGATCTGAAAGATTCAATATTTTTTCATAGTAATTCTTTCTTTCAGCTATCTTCTTTGTTATCTCATCTCTCTCTTGAAGTGAGTTTTCATAAATCCTTTCGTTTCTCTTGTACTTCTGATAATAGGAATTGATGTTTTCACTTGGAGATAGTTCTCTTTCTAGCTGTATAGTGACTTCGTTTTGTTCAAAGTCATAGAGTTTTACATTTTCCATGCCCCTCTTTAAAAGGTAGGAATAGCTAGAAAGAAGGTCACCTGTAGTTTTATATGACTCATAACCACTAGTTTCCTTGATCCTCTTTTCAACCTGTGTGAGTTGGATATTTAGACCTGTGAGCTCTTTGTCTCTCTTCTGCTTTATTCGGTCAACAAGTGTATTGGTCTTCTCGTCCCTGCTATCAAGAGAAAGGGACTTATCGATGAAGCTGTTGAAACTATCACCCTCCCAAATTCTTATTGGAAAACGCTCTGTGTCAAAATCTTTCTCTTCAGGGGGAATGTATGATTTACCTTTTTCTTCTCCTCTTTGAGGCCTTCTCATCATGAGTTCGAGGATCATATTGTTTTCATCTGTTATGATCATATTGGCATTTGGACCAGAGAAGAACCTGAAGTAAATATTGAATAAAGCATCATGATGAGAAAGCTTCATCACAACAACTCTTTCTCCTCTGATCTGATAGACGTCAATAATTCTCGAACCTACAATATTTGCTCTAAGGTATTGTCCTAGGCGCTGAAGCTTCTGTGCTTTCTTTCTCATTCTATCGGTTCTGCAGAAACGTGATGTGTTGCTTCCAAGCTCGACATACAAAAGCCATGCTTTTTCAGTCTTTGAAAACAGTGAAAAGGTGAGGCTCTTGAAATCGTGCTCAGTTACTGACTGGATAAATGTATCCTTGAATGAGAGCTCTGATAAAAGGAGTGCAATTTCATTTGCATTTATACTCATACCATTACCTCTTTTATCGCACCAGCAAGATAGAATGAACCAGTTACGAGAATGCTTCTCTCTCCTAGGTTCGCTGTTGCTTCCTCTAGAGCACTTGAAGAGTCTTCAATTAGGAGTATGTTCTTCTCTGGAGACAATTCCTTAGCCATCTTGTATATCTTATCGGGATAACTGATCTTGAAAACTCCAGGGCGGGAGATTATCACTTTCTCAAAGTGTGGAATCAGAAGCTCTAGCATGGAGAGAGTATCCTTTCCATCTAGAGATGAGAAGATAAGCACATTGTTCTCTCCATATATACTTGTGAATGTATTGACAGTATTTTCCATACTGCGCTTTGTATGCGCAACATCAAAGACAATTCTTGATGATTTATAGTCAACCTCTTCAAAGCGCCCAGGGAGAGTAGTGTTTTCAAGTGCTTCAATTGTCTTTTCTTTGAACAATTTCAGTTTCTTCAGAACAAGAATTGCAAGAAGAGCATTCTCTGCTTGAACTTCTCCCTTCATCTTGAGTTTGAGAGAATAGCTAGTCCCATCTTTGAATTTTGCACTGCAAGATGTGAAATCCTTTTTCTCCTGGTATGAGAAATCTTCAAGTTCGTCAAAGAGGAAGTAGATTTCAGAATTCTGTCTTTCTGCTTCAGAAATGAAAACTTTTCTTGCTTCTTCACTTTGTCTTGAAACGAATACAAGTTGATTCTTCTTGATTATCTTAGCTTTTTCGTTAGCAATTTCTTCTATCGTACTACCTAATATCTGGGTGTGCTCAAGCTCTATTGGAGTTAAGATGCTTACTCTGCTTGATAAAGTGTTTGTAGCATCCAATCTTCCACCAAGACCTGTTTCAATTACAGCTGAAGTACAACCAGTTTCCTTGAAAAGCAGATATGCATAGGAAGTGTACATTTCAAAGGTGGATGGACTTTCAGAACCAAGGCCTTCAGGAACTGTGAAGCCTTCCATCATGCTGTATAGCTTTTCTGCACATTGAATATATTCTTCATCTGAAAAGAACTTTCCAGATAGTGTAAATCTTTCTCTGTAATCGACAAGGTGAGGGGAAAGATATAAACCACATTTTTCCCCTGCTACTGTGAGTGCAGATGATAGGAATGCTGCAGTTGAACCCTTTCCCTTGCTTCCTGCAAGGTGATAGCTTGTAAAACTCTCTTCTGGATTTCCAATCCTTTTTAGGATGTGTCTCATCCTATCAAGCCTTTCTCCCCTCAATGCTCCAGGGGACAAGGACTTATCCTTGTATGAAAAACTATCAAGATATTCTACTACATCGCTAAAGGTTTTAAAGTGCATGAAACCAATAATACTATTATTGTCGAACAAAGAGCAACTTTACTCCTTATTTTGACGCAATTTAAAAATGTGTATTGCAAAATTTTTGTACAAAACATAAGATTTGTTATACGAGGTAAATATGGCTTTCAAAAACATTAACCCAGATGCGTATAAATTTCTTGATGAGTTCAGAGGCAAGGATTTCACAGGTGAGTGGCCAACAATTGTTGAGATGTTCACAATTTCGGTCAAGAGATTCGCAGATAGAGAGTGTTTCAAGGCATTCAGTCCTGAACTTGTTGTTTTTACATATAAAGAGGCATATGAGAAGATCAAGGCTGTCAGCAGATATCTTCTCTCAACCGGCGTAAAGGCTGGTGACAAGATTGCAGTAAGTGGCAAGAACTCTCCTGAATGGGCTATTGCCTATCTTGGTATTCTCTTTGCAGGTTGTGTCGTAGTTCCTCTTGATATTGCTCATAATGACCATGATATGGAAACTCTCATGGCTTTTGGTGATGTAAAGCGTCTCTTTATCGATAAGGATAGAACAGAGAATATTGATAAGGACAAGAAGGTTGGACTTGAAGCGATCTACTCCCTTGAAAAGGGTGCCAATGTTCCTTATGTCCTTGATCTCGATGCCGATTGCGATATCGAGCCATACAAGGCCAAGGAAGATGATGTTGCTGCCATTCTGTTCACAAGTGGTACAACCGGAACACCTAAGGGTGTAATGCTCACAAACAAGAACCTTGTTAGTGATACATATACAGCTCAGCTATACATGAAGCTCTATCCTACAGATGTCTTCTATGCAATACTGCCAATTCATCATGCATATACAATGCTTGCTGTCCTCTTTGAAACTATTGGTTCGGGTGCAAGCTGTGTATTTGGAAAGCGACTTGTAGTTTCTCAGATGCTGAGAGAGTTGAGAGAAGGCAAGATTACAATGCTACTTGCTGTACCAATGCTTTTCAACAAGCTCATCAGTGCCCTGATGGATGGTGTAAAGAAGAAGAGCAAGCTGCTTTATGTTGTTGTTCGCATCATGATGTCTATTTCTGGTTTTCTCAAGAAGTATTTGCACATCAACGTAGGAAAGCACTGGTTTGGATTCCTTCTCAAGAAGATTTCTCTTGAGAATTGTAGAATCTGTATCTGTGGTGGCGGTCCTCTTCCAGCATCTACATTCAGGATGTTCAATCAGCTGGGTATTAATTTTGTACAAGGTTATGGTCTTACTGAAACAAGCCCAATTACACACCTCAATCCTGTAGAGGCATATAAGGAAGAATCTGTTGGTCGCTTCATTCCTTCTGTCCAGACCAAGATTGTCGACCCAGATAGTGATGGTAACGGTATTCTCTATGTAAAGGGTCCAATGGTCATGAAGGGCTATTACAAGAACGAAGAAGATACCAAGGCTGTTCTTTCTGATGACGGTTGGCTAAATACTGGTGATGTAGGACATGAAGATAGCGATGGTTATCTGATCCTTACAGGTAGAGCTAAGTCCATCATCGTAACAGAAGGTGGCAAGAATGTTTTCCCTGAAGAGATCGAGAACCACTTCCAGCTCTATTATGATATCGAAGATCTCTGTGTAATTGGCTATGTCATGGATGCCAAGACAAAGAGTGAAGGAATTGGTATCGTTATAAAGCCAACTGATGAGTGCAAGTCCAATCATCCAAATGATATTCAGCAGTATATGGAGCTTATCGTCCAGGAAGTCAACAAGCAGCTTCACAGCTACAACAAGATTTCAAAGGTCCTTGTTGTTGATGAACCACTTGAAAAGACAAGTACAAAGAAGGTTAAGAGATTTGCTGTCCAGGCGAAGTATGCTTCACTATTGCAAGAGCAGAAATAATCGTCTAGGATACAGCCATGAATTTAACTAGTCAGCAGAGAGCTTTCCTCAGAGGTGAAGCTCAGACAATTAATCCTATAGTAATGGTCGGTAAGGAAGGTCTTACCGACGCTGTTGCAAAAGCGTTAGATGAAGCAGTCAAAGCTCACGAGCTTGTAAAGGTACGCTTCCAGTCCCATAAAGATGAAGTGAAGAGTATTGCTTTAGAGCTTGCAGATAAGTCTAATTCAACTCTTGTTGCAACAACAGGTTTTACTGCAGTCTTTTTTAGACAGGCAGAAAAGGTTGAAGATAGAGCATATATCTTCTAATTCTTTATCGATGACGCATCTTTGTTATGCGTCTTTTTTTTGCTTATAAAAAACAAGGAACTGAATTGACAGTTCCTTGTTCTGTAATGAAACAAACTTTTTGATATTAGTCTTTCCAGAGGTTATGCTCAAGAGCAAGTGTGATTGTTGTGATATCACAAACTTCTGGTTCGCCATAGTACTGGATAGCACCTGGATAGCGGAAAGCGGTTTCCTTGGCCCATTCAGCTCTGTGCTTCTCGAAATACTTGAATACTGGTCCATCGAGATCTACGAGAGCCTTTCTGATTACAGGCTTATATTCACCATGTCTCTTTTCAAGGTTCATCATCTTTGTGATTGGAATACCACCAGCATTCCAGTTGCTTGGACCAGCTGCAAGGTTGGAAACAACAGACATATAGCCAGTTACTCCGTTAGCGATCAAGAGATATGCATTGTAACCAAGTGAATAGCAGTAGTCTGCATCGAAGTTGGATGGGAATGCACATCTTCCTTCATAACCAAAGAAGTGATTGAGTGAATTGAACTTGCCCTTATATGTTCCATTAGCTGCTCTCTTCTTGAGCTCTGCAGAAACTAGAGTGATAAGAAGTTTTTCAGTTTCGATTCTTGAAACCTGTACGTTGCCATGTGGGTCTCTATCCATGAGGAGCTGCTTCTGAATATCAACAGGAAGAGTCTCGAACAACTTTCTGGAGTTGTCGTCGAGATGGTCACATGCATACTTGTACTGGGAATCCCAGCTTGTAAGCTTTGAGTACTCTGCTTCGTTCTTGGAGAGGAGATCGTTAAGGGTTGAGATAAGGATCTTAACTTCTGGGATGAATTCGATAAGGCCTTCTGGAATGATTGCAACACCGAAATTCTTGCCAGCGTTTCCTCTTTCTTCTACAACATCAGCAATGTAGTTTACGATATCAGACATTGACTGGTTCTTAGCTTCTACTTCTTCGCCAATGATACATACATTTGGCTGAGTCTCAAGAGCACATTCAAGAGCAACATGAGATGCACTTCTGCCCATTACTTTGACAAAGTGCCAATATTTCTTAGCTGAGTTAGAGTCTCTACAAATGTTGCCAATTACTTCAGAGAAGGTCTTACATGCTGTATCAAAACCGAAAGAGGTTTCGATGTTCTCATTCTTGAGGTCTCCATCGATTGTCTTTGGACAACCAATTACCTGAACTCCATTCTTCTTCTGAGCAAAGTATTCAGCAAGTACACAAGCGTTTGTGTTGGAGTCATCACCACCGATGATAACGGTTGCGGTAAGGCCATGCTTCTTTGCAACCAGAGCAACCTTCTCGAACTGCTCAACAGTCTCAAGCTTTGTTCTGCCAGAACCGATGATATCGAAACCACCTGTGTTTCTGTATGCATTGATGAAGTCATCTGTGAATTCAACATAATCATCATCGATAAGGCCAGATGGGCCACCCTTGAATCCAAGAAGGACATTATCCTTGTTTGATTTCTTCAGAGCATCATAGAGGCCTGAAATAACATTGTGTCCACCAGGAGCCTGACCGCCTGAAAGAATAACACCTACAACCTGCTTCTTGTCAGAAGCCTTTGAAGGAGCCTTTTCGAAAGAAATCTTTGGAAGACCATAAGTATTTGGGAACATTTCCTTGATCTTTTCCTGGTCGGAAACAGATTCAGTTGGTTCGCCGAATTTGATGGCTACGTTATGAATGTCATTCTGAAGAATGAGAGGAAGCTTAGGCTGATAATTTAACCTAACCTTCTGAAGTGGGGATAGAGACATAAGCAAAACTCCTCTTTAGATTATTACTTTTAATCTAGTATAAACTCTTGATTGCAATAATACAAACATTCAACTTTGAAATATCGGCTATGGACAGCAATTTTTTACTCATGTTATAAAGAGCACATGAGTTTCATTCTTTGGGTTGATAGTGATTCTGTTCCATTAAAGCATAGAGAAATTATTCTTCGTAGAGCTATGAAGAAGAATATCAAAACCAATTTTGTAGCAGATAGAACCCTTAAGGATGTAACTGAAGCAATGAGTGAACACTCAAAATTACTTCGTGATCCATATAGAGAAACACTTTCAAAGGAAGAGCTTAGAAACATTAAAAGTTCTATCAATATGATCGTAGTTGAAAGTGGATCCAATGCTGCAGATGATTATATTGTAGAGCATGCCAAGGCTGGGCAACTTTGTATCACACACGACATTCCTCTTGCTGCGAGGCTTGTAGATAAAGATGTCAATGTAATAGATGATAGGGGAAATAGCTTCAGTAAGGATAATATCAAAGAAAGACTTTCAATCAGAAATTCTATGTATATTATCCGTGAAATGGGTGCATGTCCTGAAAAACAGAAACATTTTGATCTGAAAACACTAGAGAAATTCTCAAATTCCTTTGATAGAGCCCTCCAATTTTTCAATCTTTAACTTTAATTTACTACACATTGTTGGTATTTGTATAATATTGAATGAAATATCAAAATCAAACAAATGTATAACTTTGGAATTATATTTAAAATTCTCAATTAATATTGCGAAATCGGAATAATAAAATTAAATTAATACAATAAATAAAATGTAAATATAAATTAGGTGTGGAGGAAACACCTAATGAATCATTTGATTGATAATACAGACTTGGAAATTTTGCAGAAGTTGTACATGAGATACTCTGCAAAAATGATTTGCTATGAAATGAAGATTGGACATTCAACTTATTCAAGAAGGATAAAGAAACTCATGGATCTGTTGAATTTCAAAAACTTGGATGAGCTGAAAAGCTGGGTTGTAGATAACTTGAGTGCTTGATCATAATCAAATCTCTAAACTCGGGAGAATAATCAATTACTGATCTCGCAAATAAATAATGGCCTTGTAAACTAAAATGCAAGGCCAAAAATGAATAATCTCATTTCGGATCAGAATTCTGCTGCCTTTACATATCTTGGATATGGAATGACGTCTCTGATGTTCTGAATACCAGTTACATACTGAACGGCTCTTTCAAATCCAAGACCGAAGCCAGCATGAGGAACTGTACCATATTTTCTCAAATCAAGATACCACCAATAATCTTTTTCATTGAGGTTGAGTTCTGCCATTCTTGTTCTGAGCTTATCGAGATCTGCTTCTCTTTCACTTCCTCCGATAATCTCACCAAGTCTTGGTACAAGCACATCCATAGCTGCAACAGTCTTTCCGTCATCATTCTGCTTCATGTAGAAGGACTTAATTTCCTTTGGATAATCAGTAACTGCTACAGGGCGCTTGCAATAGACTTCAGACAGATATTTCTCATGCTCTGTCTGGATATCAGAACCCCAGTGAACAGGGTAGTCGAACTTATCGTTGTTCTGCTCAAGTACCTTGATTGCTTCTGTATAAGTCATATGAGCAAATGGAGTGTTGATAACATGCTCAAGTGTCTTGATATTATCCTTGAGAACAAACTTATCAAAGAAATCCATATCCTCTTCATTCTTATCAAGAACCGCCTTGAAGATATACTTGAGGAATGATTCTGCAATTTCCATGTTTCCATCGAGCTTACAGAAGGACATCTCAGGCTCTACCATCCAGAATTCAGCAAGGTGCCTAGTTGTGTTAGAGTTCTCAGCTCTGAATGTTGGTCCAAATGTATAGATGTTCTTAAGTGCTGTTGCGTAGGTTTCACCTTCAAGCTGACCTGATACAGTAAGTGCTGTCTGTCTACCGAAGAAATCCTTCGAGAAATCAACAGAACCATCTTCTTTCTTTGGAAGGTTGTTCATATCGAGAGTTGTTACCTGGAACATTTCACCAGCACCCTCACAGTCACTACCTGTGATGAGAGGAGTGTTTACATATACAAAGCCTTTCTCCTGGAAGAATGAGTGAATTGCATAAGCTAAAGTGTTTCTAACTCTCATGGTTGCACCGATGATGTTAGTTCTTGGTCTCAAGTGTGCAATCTCTCTGAGATACTCAATTGTATGTCTCTTCTTCTGAAGAGGGTAGTCTGTTGGACAAACACCAGTAACTGTAAGCTCCTTGAGACTCATTTCAACTGCCTGGTTTCCGCCCTGGCTTTGAACGATTGGTCCTTTACATATTACGGATGCACCAGTTGTAATGGTATCGAGAAGCGCTTGATCCGTGAAATTTTCCTTGTCCACAACGACCTGGAGTCCCTTTAGACAGGAACCATCATTGATATCGAGAAAACAGACATTCTTGCTGTCTCTCTTGGTTCTGACCCAGCCCTCTGCAGATATAATCTCGTCTGATGGTGTATACTGCAAAATCTGCTTAATTCTAGCGTTCATGAAAATCTCCTAAATACACTTGAAAAATATTAGTCATAGTGTAACGACAAGTCAATATGACCCATATTGACAAACATTGGAGGAATGGTCAAAAAGAAATAATGATTCAGATTATAGGTACACTTTCAAGCAAGGAAACACAGAAGGCTATAAGGTATATGAAGGAACGTCGAAAGGAGTTCCAATTTGTCGATTTGAAAGCAAGAAAGCTTTCTTTAAGGGAATGGGAAAGTATATTCCAATGCTGTGATGAGGATGAGATGATCGACACTGAATCACAATACTATGTAAAGAATGGATATAAATATAGGGATTTTGATCCAAAGCAAGAGGTAATGGAGCACATTGAGCTCTTGAAGCTACCTGTATTGAGAAACAAGAGCAAGGCAAGTTTGGGCTTTGACAAGGAGTTTCTGGAGGCCAATTCATGATTAGGTACTCCGTACTTACAAGTGGCAGTTGTGGAAACTCCTATATCTTCTATGACGGAACCGACTCTATACTTGTCGATATTGGACTTTCGTTAACTGGACTAAAGAAACGCCTCTGCGTCGTAGGTGTTCCCTTTGAATCTATCAGAGGGCTGTTCATAACCCATATGCATCCAGACCACTCTAAAGGTATGGGTGTCTTCTATAGAGCAACTCATCTTCCTGTATATCTTTCCAAAATTGCAAGAGAGCATGAAGAAAACGCATTAGAGCGTCTAGGGCTGGATGATGACAAGATCTCTCTGTTTTCTTTTGGTGATGTTTTAAGCTGTGGCTCTTTCACACTTGTTCCATTCAGAACAAGCCATGACAGTGCAGGAAGCTGTGGATATGAAATAATCCACAAAGGTGGAGATAGGATTTTCCTGATGACTGATACTGGGATATTTTCAGAGGAAAGCAAGAGTATAGCTGCAAGAGCTCGGCTTATATTCCTTGAAAGCAACTTTGATGAAACAATGCTGAAAATTGGTCCATATCCATATCATCTCAAAAAAAGAATCATGGGAGATAGAGGACATCTAAGTAATGATCAAGCGATGGAGTTCTTGTCGGATATTCCACTTTTGAAGAAGAAAATCTACTTCGTTCACCTGTCAAATAATAACAATTCGCCAGAATTGGTAAACAATCTTGCATTTATGTCACATCCAGATATGGACTATACTGTATGCGAGCGTGGAAAGCTCTATGAGGGCTGTTTGGAATGAGTGAGAAGTGTAAGATAGATTACAGCAATGAAGCATGTCAGAAGATCAAGAGAGATGATGGTCTTGTGATGACAACCATCAGAAGATATACATTCAGAGATTTCGTTGATGCAATTGAAGCTAAGTACAGTAACATGCGTGCCTATACTGTTTTAGGTCATGAAGATGAACTTTCTTTTACATATTCACTTCTTGCAAAGAAGGTAAGATCGAGTAGCCAATACCTTCTTGATCTTGGAATAAAGAAGGGTGATAGGGTCTGTATATTTGCTGAATCTAGTCCAATGTGGATGATATTCTACCTTGCATTGACTTGTATTGGAGCTATTGCAGTCCCAATCCTTCCTGGCTTTTCTGGAAAGGATGCAGCTGTTGCAATGCAAGATAGTAATTGCAAAGCAATCTGCGCGCAAAGAAAGACATATGAATCTGTTCAGGATTATGTAAAAGAAAACAAGCTTCTAGTTTTCAGGATGGAAGATCTTTTTCACATCCCAAGTGAGATAGCAGAAAAGATTGGCTCTGAATACACTTTTGAAAATGCTCCTGGTAGAGATATCACAAGGACTACGGCAAATATCAAAGAGCTTCAGGAAATTGAACTTGACGAAAGTGATATCGCATCGATCATCTATACATCTGGAACCACTGGAGCCTCAAAGGGTGTAGTTCTTACTCATATGAATCTCTTGAGAAATGCAGATAGAGCAGTATTTGCTTATGCAATTTCATCTCCAGGTTGGAGAGTTCTATCTATCCTCCCTATGAGCCATGTCTATGAATTCTCTCTTGGCCATCTTCTGACACTTATGAGTGGTTTTGAAATCTATTTCCTAGGTAGACCTGTTGCTGTCTCTATTCTTCTTCCTGCACTAAAGAGTGTAAGGCCAAATGTAATGATGACTGTCCCTTTGATAATCGAGAAGGTATATAAGGCAGCAGTTGCTCCACTAATTACAAATGGTGGGAAATATGAGAAACTCTAGACCAACAAACTCACTCGTAAGCTAATTGCTAGAATAATTGGCAAGAAGCTTTTGGAAGCATTTGGTGGAGAACTGAAGTTCTTTGGAATAGGTGGATCTGCCTTGGATCTTGAAGTAATGAAATTCCTGACTCTTGCAAATTTCCCATATGCTCTTGGTTATGGCCTTACAGAGACAAGTCCTCATATTGCTGGAAATGGTCCTTTAACTCATTGCTATCCATATGTTGGAAAACCCAATCCTGATGCTGATATGAAACTTATCAATGTGAACAGTGAAGGTGTAGGTGAGATCGTCGTAAAAGGTCCTCAGGTGATGAAGGGATACTACAACAACGATGAACTCAATAAGGAATCATTTACAGAGGATGGATATTTCAAGACAGGAGATCTTGGGTTCTTCAGCAAGGATGGCTATCTTGCACTTAAAGGTAGAGTTAAGACTATGATTCTTGGTCCTTCTGGTGAGAATATCTACCCTGAACAGATCGAGTCTGTAATCAACAACATGCCATATGTAGATGAGTCTCTTGTTGTTGAGCAGGATGGATGTCTTACAGGCCTTATCAAGATCAACAGAGACCTTTTCATGAAGAAGGAGAAGGTGGAAGATGTTGATGTTGCAATAGAAGAATATGTGAAGAATCTGAGGCCAAGAATCAACAAGGAGCTATCTCGTCAGAACAGACTTGATGCTGTGTTTGTACAGAAGGAAGAGTTTGAAAAGACAAGCACTCAGAAGATCAAGCGATATCTCTATCCAAAAAAGAGGGTAAATTGATGATTTTTCAAGTTAGTTAGCTCGTAGATATGAGTAGTTAATTATAGTGATTTTCCTTCAAATAGAACATTTAAATGCGGGTTTTTGAATTTTAGTCATTAATCACCATTTAATTTGGAAAAATCCTTTGTTACCCTTGACTAATGTCAAGAGGCGTGTCAGATGTTTAGTATGTATAGTGACAGCGAAATCAGTGCAATTGTAAGAAAAGATGGAATCAAGATGGTCAGCATGAGAGAGTATACTTTCTGTGGCCTAATTGATGTTCTCACAGCTAAATTCGGAAAGTATGACTGTTATACAGTCCTTGGTAAAAAGCCCGGCGAAGAAAGGTCGATGACCTATGATGAACTGGGAGACAAGGTCGGTATAATGCGCTCCTATCTGCTTTCCATTGGTTTCTGGAAAGGGGATAAGATTGCAATCTGGGGTGACTCCTGTCCAGAGTGGATGGTCATGTATCTTGCCATTACCACTATGGGTGCAATTGCTGTTCCAATCCTTCCTGGTTTCACTGCAAAGGAAACTGAGTTTGCACTTAAGAATTCAGGTGCAAAAGGTATCTGTGCTCAGAAGAAGTATCTAGACTCCTTGAAAGATCATATGGATCTTTCTGGATATGAAATCTTTGCTCTTGAGAATCTTCATCACCTGAAAGATGGCAAAGATATCGATACAACACAGACCTACTTCCAGGCCGATATCGTTCCTCCTGTGCTTGAAGAAGATATCGCTTCGATAATCTATACTTCTGGAACCACAGGCAATTCCAAGGGTGTTCAGCTATCCCACAAGAATATTCTCAGCTGTGCAGACCAGGCAAGCAAGATGTATGTAGACATAAAGCCAGGGGATAGAGCTATCTCTATTCTCCCAATGAGCCATGTATATGAATTTACTATCGGACAGCTTGTAACAATGCTGAATGGTACTCACATATATTTCCTTGGTCGTCCTGCTGCTGTATCTGTACTACTTCCTGCACTCAAGTCAGTAAGACCACATATCATGCTCACTGTTCCATTAATCATGGAAAAGATATACAAGTCTTCTATTGCTCCTCTGATCACAAATGGTGGTAAGCTCGAGAAATTCTATAACATGCCAATTATTGGCTCCTTCGTCGCTCGAGCAATTGGTCACAAGCTTGAAGATACATTTGGTGGCAGACTGAAGTTCTTCGGAATCGGAGGTGCTCCTCTTGACCCAGAAGTCGATAGATTCCTTGATAGGACAACTTTCCCTGTTGCACATGGCTATGGACTTACTGAAACAAGCCCATTGCTTGCAGGCTGTGCTCCTCATAAGCACAAGACTGGATTCATCGGTGAAATCTGTCCATACACTGAATACAAGCTGCTCGATGTCAACTCTGAGGGTGTTGGCGAGTTCGCTGTAAAGGGTCCTCAGGTAATGAGGGGATACTACAACAATGACGAGCTTAACAAGGAATCCTTTACAGAAGATGGATATTTCAGAACTGGTGATCTTGCCTTTGTCGACAAGAAGGGCGTTCTTGGTATCAAGGGTAGATGCAAGACCATGATTCTTGGACCTGCAGGTGAGAATATCTATCCTGAAGCAATTGAATCTGTTATCAACAATATGGAATTTGTCCAGGAATCATTGGTAATCGATGATGAAGATAATACTCTTGTTGGTCTTATCAAGATCGATATCGAACTCATGGCCAAGAAGCTCAAGATGAATCTCCATGATGCTGAGGTGGAGGCAAGAAAGTATGTTGATAGTTTGAAGAGTAAGATCAACAAAGAGCTTTCTGCTCAGAATAAGCTCTCCTCTGTACGTTTCCAGAAAGAACCATTCCAGAGGACTGCTACTCAGAAAATCAAGCGCTTTCTTTACCAGGCAAACAAAAAGAATGATGGTAACAAGAAGGGAAATAATTCAACAAAGGTGGGTTGATTTATTCTTTTAGGAATTTTGTGGCACAGTGTCATGTTCAATAAAAATTGACACTGTGCTATATTTTTTTCATGACAAATCCTATTCCATCACAAGATATCAGAATTGTTGGAATCGATTCTTTAGAGTCTCCAGCAGAGCTTGCTAGAAAGTTTCCGATCAGTCCTGATCAGAGCAGCAAAATTTCAGATTACAGAAAAACAGTATCGAATATCCTTAAAGGCAAGGATTCAAGATTGCTTGCAATCGTTGGACCTTGCTCTATCCATGACACTAAGGCTGCTCTTGAATATGCAACAAAGTTGAAAGAGCTCAGTGAAAAGGTTAATGACGTTTTCTTTGTTGTAATGAGAACATACTTTGAAAAGCCGAGAACAACTATTGGCTGGAAGGGCCTCATTCTCGACCCTGATCTCAATGGAAGCTATAACATCGAAAAGGGGCTTGAAGTTGCACGAAAACTCCTTCTCGATATCTCGGCAAAGGGGCTTCCTCTTGGCTGTGAGGTTCTTGATCCAATCATTCCTCAGTATATCGATAAACTCATGAGCTGGTCATCTATCGGAGCTAGAACAACTGAAAGCCAGACTCATAGAAACCTTGCATCTGGTCTCTCTGTTCCCGTTGGTTTCAAGAACTCCACCTCTGGGGATCTTACCAATGCGATAAACGCAATCAAGAGTGCAGCAGCTCCTGCATCCTTCATTGGTATCAACAAAGAGGGTAAATCTTCTGTTTTCAGAACCAGTGGAAATGACTGTGGTCATCTTATCTTGCGTGGTGGTGTAGTTCCAAACTACTATGAAGATGATGTTGAGAGTGCTCGCAAGCTACTGAAAAAGAATGACCTTGATGAAGCAATAATTGTCGATTGCTCTCATTCTAATAGCAGAAAAGATTTCTCTAGACAGAAAAGAGTTCTGAGAAGTGTAATCGACCAAGTTGCCTATGGAGAGAAAGCAATCAAGGGATTCATGCTTGAAAGTAATCTGTTTGAAGGCAACCAATCTATCGATTGCCCAAAGAATGAGTTGAAGTATGGTGTTTCAGTAACAGATGCCTGCATTGGCTGGGATGAAACTGAAAGAATTATGCTACATGCTGCAGAATTTCTTAGGAAAGTAAAGAAGAATGGAATAATGGAGGTACTTTGATGAAGAAGGCTTTATTCTTGCTGGCAGATGGTTTTGAAGAAGTTGAGGCTATCACACCAATGGATGCACTTTCTCGTGCAGGTGTTGAAATCATAAAGTGTGGAGTTACAGGAAAGAATGTCACTTCATCTCACAAGGTAACAGTTGTTACTGACATTACAATTTCTGATGTCTCTGGTGATTATGATCTCATCTGTCTTCCTGGAGGACTTCCTGGTAGCTACAATCTCAAGAACAATGAGAAGGTTTGTGAACTTATCAAGAAGCAGAATGAAGAGGGAAAAATAGTTGCTGCAATCTGCGCATCTCCTGCTGTTGTTCTTGGTCCTTGTGGCCTTTTGGATGGAAAGAGTGCTACCTGTTATCCTGGCTGTGAAGATGAGTATCCAGGCTTTGAGTTTTCATCTGAAGGCGTTGTTGTCGATGGCAATATAGTCACAGGAAAATCTGCAGGCTGGGCCTGGGAGATGGGCTTTGCTCTGATATCCTTGCTCTTTGATGAAGATAAGAGTGCAGAAGTGATGAATAGTGTCTATTTCAGAATTTAAGACAGAATGATCAGTTTGTGGTCTGGTATCAAACCAGACCATTTTTTTGGCTCAAAAAAAAGTCTGTACACCAAGGTACAGACCACAAAGAAACATATGTTTCTATTATTTCTTCAAAAGATCTCTGATCTCTTCGAGAAGAGCGATATCTGCTGGCTTTTCAGCAGGCTTAGCTGCTTCAGCTTTCTTCAATTCCTCTTCTTCTGCCTTCTTCTTTGCCTGAGCAATTTCCTTCATTCTATTGAAGTTGCGGATGATGATGAAAAGAACAAGAGCAACAAGCAGGAAGTTGATGATTGCATTGATAAAAAGACCATATCTGATTGCAAGCTCTGGTGTCTCTCCAATTGCAGGCTTCAAGATGATCTTGAGGTCAGCAAAGTCGGTTCCACCGGTAATGAGGCCAATGATTGGATTGATTATGTCCTTTACGAGAGTGTTGACAATTGCTGTGAAAGCACCGCCAATTACGACACCGACAGCCATGTCAAGGACATTGCCACGTGAGATGAACTTCTTGAATTCAGCAAAAAAACCATTATTTTTCATGCTAAAATCCCCTATACGTATTAAATTAGATTGCACTTTTAGATATTATCAGATTAATAGTTATTTTGCCATATTAAGGAGATTGTAGATGAAATATTTTCCAGACGGCTATAGTCCTCTTCTTTCCAACAGGGAAACTGAGAGAGCAATCAAGCTGGTTAAAGATACTTTTCAGCGAGAATTGAGTGGTTCTCTACAGTTAAGCAGAGTTACAAGCCCACTCTTTGTCAAAAGTGGAAGTGGTCTCAATGATGATCTCAATGGTATAGAGAGACCTGTTTCATTTCCACTTGGCAAGATGAATGAAGCCAAGATGGAGATCGTACAGTCTCTTGCAAAGTGGAAGCGAATGGAGCTTGCCGATCTTTACTTCAAACCAGGCTATGGTCTCTATACTGATATGAATGCACTTCGTCCTGATGATGATATCGATCAGATCCACTCAATCTATGTCGACCAGTGGGACTGGGAGAGAGTGATGAATGAAGGGGAGAGAAATATCGAGTTCCTCAAGAAGATTGTGCGTAAGATCTACTCAGCAATTAGAAGAACCGAGTTCCTTATCCATGAAACCTATGAGAATCTTGAACCATGTCTTCCTGAAGATATTACCTTCATCCATACAGAGGAAGCTGAGAAGCTCATGCCTGAACTTACTCCTGAAGAAAGAGAGAAGGCTCTTGCCAAGAAGTATGGTGCTATCTTCCTCATCGGTATCGGAGCCGACCTTTCAAATGGCAAGCCACATGGTGGCAGAGCACCAGACTATGATGACTGGTCAACAGAGAGTGAGAATGGTTATCACGGACTCAATGGTGATATCATCGTTTGGGATCATGTTAGACAGAATTCTCTCGAGCTTTCCAGTATGGGTATAAGAGTCAGCAAGGAAGTTCTGCTTTCTCAGCTTGAGAAGAGAGGCTGCATGGAAAGAAAGGATCTTTATTGGCACAAGCGACTTTTAAATGATGAATTTCCACAGACAATCGGTGGTGGTATTGGCCAGTCAAGACTCTGTATGTTCCTCTTGAAGAAGGCTCATATTGGTGAAGTACAGTCATCTGTCTGGCAGGAAGAAGCTTACAGAGAGGCTAAAAGCTGCAAGGCACGCCTATTTTGATGAATAAGCCATCAGCAAATGCAGTTTTTTGTTAATTTCTTATTGACGAAAAATCCTCTTTGTTCTATGTTTAGACACGTTGCTGATGGCAACAACTACCAAATTTGCGGATGTGGTGGAATTGGTAGACACGCTAGCTTGAGGTGCTAGTGGTCGAAAGGCTATGCTGGTTCAAGTCCAGTCATCCGCACAACACTTAAGCAGTCTTATGGACTGCTTTTGTTGTCTATAGGGACAATATTTATCGTACCTAAGATTTGAAACTCCCGGATTTTGGTTCTAGATCATTTACTTAAATTCGAATCAAACCTTTTCTCTGTTGATTATCCTCACTGAAATTGATTAACGTTTCCATATAAGGAGAGTATATGGATATTAACAAGGTAGACAGTTTTATAATTGCCAATGCTAAGAATCTTCCTTCTGACAAGATAGCCATTATCAGAGACAAGATGCTAGCTGCAGATGACTCTAGGTTCGTTGTAATTACTTCAGTTGAATTGAAGAGTGCAACTACTATGTTCTTCATAAGTTTCTTTCTTGGCTGTTTTGGTGTCGATCGTTTCATGCTCGGCAAGATAGGATCGGGAATTGCTAAGCTTCTATTGGGATGGATGACTCTGGGAATCTGGTATATTGTCGATCTCTTTATAATAATGAACGCGACAAAGAAATATAATTACGAACAACTTTCTTTGGTGCTTTAAACATTAATGCCCTTCAGGTTTTCTGAAGGGCATTACTATACTTGAATGATTATTCTCAGACTCTCATCTCTCTGTTAAATGGCTTACCCAAGGAAGCAGGACCAAACTTGTTTGATTCTCTATTGAAGGCAAGGACGACAATTACGAGAAGATATGGGAGCATTGTCAAGAATTCATAATACTGGAACTGTGGAACGAAGATCTGAATCTGTGTCTGGAGAGACTGGGCAAATGTGAAGATCAAAGCTCCAAGGAATATCTTGATAGGGTGCCACTGGCCAAAGTATACAAGTGCTACTGCGATGAAGCCTCTACCGCCAATGATATCAGCTGTGAACATCTTTGCTTGGCACAGGGTGAGGAATGCACCAGCAAAGCCAGCCATTGCGCCACCTACAGCAAGAGATTGATATCTTACTTTGTTTACATTTATTCCCAAAGAATCTGCAGCTCTAGGATGTGTTCCTACAGCTCTGACATGAAGGCCCCATGGGGTCTTGAACATAATATAGTAGCAGACAGGAATCATGAGGTATGCAAAGTAGACAACAGCATTGTGAGTAAACAGAATTTCACCAAGGACTGGAATCTTGGAAAGTACTGGAATTGCTGTTGCATTGATACCAGTGATGGACTGAGAGCCACCAATGTATGATCTGAAGAAGGTGCCTGCAAGGCCTACACCGAACATCTGCATACCGATACCTGCAATACCTTGAGGGGCTCTGAAGGTAATTACTACTATACCGAAGATAAGTCCAAGTAGGGCGCCGCAGATTGTACCTGTGATGAGACCAAGGATGTTTACATATCCTGGAACCTGTCCTGCTCCACCAATCATGAAAGGAACAAGCATTCCAAGGAAAGCTCCCATGCTCATGATGCCTTCACAGCCGAGGTTGAAGATACCAGCCTTCTGGTTGTACATCTCACCTAAGGATGCGATAAGGAGGGCAACTGCAAATCGTACAGTGAGTGTAAGAGTGTTTATCATGATATCTACAAACATTATTTTGCCTCCTTTTTAATGCTGCTGAAGAATCTTCTTCTGAAGCGGTCTTCAGTATATGGATTGTTGATGACCATCTGTACAGAGACAATTATCAGGATGATTGCACCCTGAAGTGTCTGCACAAGATTAGGTGGTACAGATGTGAGAATCTGTAGATTTACCTGGCTATAAAGGAGGATACCGAAGAAGAAGGCTGCTGGGATTACCATGATAGGGTGAAGGGCGCCAAATAGCGCAACGACGATACCTGAGAATCCATATCCTGATGTGATACCACTCATTGCTCTGCCCTGTACGCCCATGAGCTCAACAGCACCTGCCATACCAGCACAGCCACCTGAGATGACCATTGCGATGATAAGGTACTTTGGAACGTTGATACCACCATATCTGGCAGCTCTGCTTGATGCACCTGCAGCTCTCATCTTATAGCCCCAGCTAGTCTTGAAGAGGAGTATATAAATTAGGGCTGCAAGAACGATAGCAAGGATGATTCCTTCATGTAGTGATGTGCCTCTTACGAACTTATGAAGAACAGCACTCTCTGGAAGACGGGCACTCATTGGTGTTCCTGTCTTTTCGTTAGGGTCGAGAAGAGGAATTCTGATACAGAAAAGGTAGAATTGAGTTGCTACATAGTTGAGCATAACTGTTGATAGCAGTTCGGATACCTCGAGCTTGGCCTTAAGGAAACCAGGGATGAAGCCATATAGTCCTCCAGCAATTGCAGCTGAAAGAATACACAGCGGAATTGCAATCATTCTTGGCATTCCTGCACACATGAATGCAACTGTACATGATGCGACTACACCCATGTACATCTGACCTTCGGCTCCGATGTTGTTGATACCACAGCGGGAAGAAACACAGATACCGAGTGCGATTATCATGAGAGGAATCATACGGGTCAGAACCTCGCAGATACTCCTGAAGTTCTTGAACGGCATCGAAATGATAATCCAATAGGTCGATAATACATTGCCACCTACTGCGAGGATGATGATCGAACCGACAAGAAGAGCAACAATTATAGCAGCTAGAACAACTGCAACCTTATAACAGAGTTTGTAATTATTCATCTTTGACTCCTGCCATCAAAATGCCAAGCTTGGCAGTACTAGCTTCATCACGCAACAATACCTTCTGATTCTGTCCCTTGCAGATTACAGCAATGCGGTCAGAGAGGTTCATGATCTCTTCAAGTTCTTCACTTATCAAAAGGATTCCAACACCTCTCTTTCTGAGAGCCAGAAGCTGTTTGTGGATGAATTCTGCAGCACCCATATCAAGACCTCTGATAGGGTAGACACAGACTAGGAATTTAGGATTTCTATCGATCTCACGAGCAAGGATTACCTTCTGGATGTTACCACCGGAGAGAGAACCTGCTGCAATGTGCATGTGAGGTGATCTGATATCGAACTTCTCTCTCATCTCATCGGTATACTTCTCGATTTCACTATTCTTGAGAATGTGGTTCTTTGAGAACTTCTCAGTTTCAGTGTCCTTGAGAATGATATTTTCCTTGATGGACATCGATGGAACGATTCCTTCAATGTTTCTCTCTTCAGGAATGTAACCCATTCCTAGATCTATGATCTGGCGAGGAGTGAGGTTCGCAATTTCTGTATCATAGAATTTGATAGAACCACTTTCTACCTTTCTTAGGCCATTCATAGCCTCGGCAAGCTCTCTTTGGCCGTTTCCTGATACACCAGCAAGGCCGACAATTTCACCTTCTCTGATTTCAAGGTTGAAATTATCGAGAGCTAAAAAGCCTCTGTCACTCTTAACACAGAGATCCTTGATAGAGATAGCAGTCTTGCCATTGCAAGGCTCTTCAGTGTTTGCACTGGTTTCAACATCGCGACCTGTCATCAAAGCAGCAATTTCTTTAGGTGTGTAATCCTTTGTGTTGCCCTGGAATACAACTGCGCCATGGCGAAGAATACATACCTTTTGAGAAAGTGCCTTTACCTCGTTGAGTTTGTGGCTGATAAAGATGATGGAAAGCTCGTTTGCCATTCTTGAAAGGAGGGCTATGAGTTCATCTGTCTCCTGTGGAGTCAGTGCACTAGTTGGCTCATCGAGGATCAGGAACTTGGCACCAAGACAAAGAGTCTTAACGAGTTCGACTCTCTGCTGCTCTCCAACTGCTAGCTGCCAGATATATGCATCTGGATCTACTTTCAATCCGTACTTTGTCGAAATTTCATTTACCTTGGCCCTAACAGCTTCAAGGTCTACCTTGATATTCTTCTGGCAATCTTTCATTCCCAGTGCAATATTTTCAAGGACTGTCATATTTGGAACCAGCATATATTGCTGGTGTACCATACCGATACCGCAATCGAAGGCATCGTTAGGGGAGCGGAAGTTTACTTCCTCTCCATTGATGAACATTGACCCCTCATCTTGATGATAGAGGCCCATGATAACGTTCATGAGTGTAGTTTTTCCAGCACCGTTTTCACCGACAAGTGCAAGAATTTCATGTTCTCCGACTGTTAATGAAACGTGGTCGGTTGCAAGAACGCCAGGAAATCTCTTGACTATGTTTTCTAGTCTGAGTTCCTTGATTTCAGTGAATTTACCCATTGATAATCCTATATCATAAAAAAATAGCCGGCTCCAGAATGAAACCGGCATGAATCAAAAATATCAGAGCTTAGTGTAGTCTACATTAGACCAAGCAGAAACAAGTTCAGGTGTCTTCTTGAACTCTTCAAGCTTTGCATTGACCTTGTTCTTGATTTCTGCAGTTGCCTTAGGATTGGAATCGTTCCAGCCCCAAGTAAAACCGCCATTGGAGAAGTTCATTGGGATAACTTCGCCACCAAGCTTACCCTTATCGAAGTTGTCTACGAGACCGATGAGAACTGCCTTGTAGTTATATGCAGATGCTGCAATTGCCTTATAGCCTTCTGGGATGTAGAGCTGAGCAAGATCCTGTCCAACCCACCAAATATCCTTGTCCTTGTAATCGGCAACTGCTCTGAGAGCTCCGAGAGCCTGCTGTGAGGAACCTGTAAGAACATCACAACCACCCTGGATGAGGTTCTGAGCAAATTCGCCAGACTTTACAGTATCACCGAAGCTACCAATGTGAGTTACATCGATCTTTGCCTTTGGATTTACAGCCTGTACACCAAGTACGAAACCTCTGTTGTATCTAGCTGAGTCACCGCCATCGATAGGACCTACGAGACCAACATGATTCTTCTTGGTTGTGTAACCTGCAATCATACCAGAGAGGAAACCTGTTTCTTCAGACTGTGGCATGTAGCTGAATACGTTTGGTCCGATGACATCGGTTGTTGTTCCGAAAGCAAACATGACTTCTGGGAATTCCTTGGATGCTTCTTCAACCTGAGCACGATACTGAGAGCCGTGAACGATGATGATATTGTAACCAAGGTTTACATAGGTTCTGATAGCTGTCATAGTATCAGCTGGCTGAGTATTCTCAACAGCTTTGTAATCAGCAATCTTACCCTGTGGAAGCTCCTTCATAGCTTCCTGGATACCATCATGCATTGCCTGGCACCAGCCCTTGTCATCGATTGTTGAAGCAACGATGAGAGCAACCTTGATATCGCTCTTCTTCTGCTTTTCGGCAGAACCACCAGCGAAAACTGCACTTACAGCGATGAGTGCAATAAGTAGAATAAGGAAAATTTTTTTCATTTTTTCTCTCCTATCAGTTGATAGAATAACATGTGATATTAATTTCAGTTAACATTTTTTCACTTATTTGAACAATATTAATGAGATATATTCGAAAATAAAAAAATCAATTTCTACATAAATTAATTTTCATATCGTGCGTATAAAGTCTAGTAGCGAGTGAAAAGAATTTCAAATAGACTAAAGTATTTGAGGATTCGAGAATCAGGTATTATTATAGAAAACAAAAATGATAAAGGAGTATTTTCATGACTTCGTTGGAATACGGAATAGCTGCGTGCGAGACAATGATGCGCAAGTTCAAGGCAGAAGATCTGCCACCAAAGGCCCATTTTCATTACCATCAGGGTGTTTTTCTCTCAGGTATGGAGAAGATCTATCAGATTTGCAAAGATGAACGATATTTTAATTACATCAAGGATTGGATCGATTCTCTGATAGATGAAGAAGGAAACGTTAAAGAACATGTTAACACCAAAGATGTTCTCAGAATGGGTTCTAGTGACAAGTTTGTAGATTACGGCTTTGCACAGCTCGATGATATCCAGCCAGGTATCCTGCTTTATCCTCTCATGGATAAGACTGGAGATCCTAAGTATGAGAAGGCTATTCATAAGCTAGTTCCTTTTGTTCTCAACTTCCCAAGAAATAGAGTAGGTGGACTCTGGCATAAGCTCCGCTATCCAAGCCAGATGTGGCTCGATGGCCTTTACATGGGTGGTCCAATCTGTGCTGAATATGGAAAGCGCTTTAATAAGAAGGAGTACACAGAGCTTTCAATCGATCAGGCACTTTTGATGAGAAAGCACACTGAAGACAAGAAGACAGGTCTCTGGTTCCATGCTTGGGATGCAAGTGGTCGCGCAACTTGGGCAGATCCTGAAACCGGTCTCTCACCAGAATTCTGGGGAAGGTCTATCGGTTGGGTTCCTGTTGCTGTTTTGCAGGAGCTTGAGTTCATCGATGAAGATAATCCAAGAAGAAAGGATCTCGAGAAGCTCGTCAGAGACCTTCTCATTGCACTTGTTCCATATCAGGGCGAAGATGGCAGATGGTATCAGGTAACTGATAAGATTTCTGATCCAAACAACTGGGTCGAGAACTCCTGTACTTGTCTCTATGTTGCAGCAATGAGCATGGCAATAAGGATGGGTATCCTTGACGAAAAGTACTTGTCAGTTGCAAAGAAAGGCTACGATGGTCTCATGGCTTCTATCACATTCGAAGGTGATGATATCCAGATCGGTAATGTCTGTGTTGGAACTGGTGTTGGTAACCTCGAGCACTACTATGGTAGAGATACGTCAACTAACGACCTTCATGGTGTTGGTTCCTTCCTTATCATGTGTGCTGAATGTGCTAAGCGCGGTTGGTAATTAGATACATAATAATATATAAGGAGCACGATTACTAAAGCTAGCTTTCATGCTCCTTTTTTTATTCTCACTTGACCTTGAACACTGCCTTTATCTTACCATCTCCCAAAATAGATCTGAGCTCTGATGGGCTAACTGAATCAATCTTGCCAAGATGTGTGAAATTCCAGGTATTTTCATCATAGTAGATTGTAATCTGATTACCTTGGTACAGGATTATATCCCCAGGCTCTGTTGTGATCATTTTATCATTTCTTGGAAGTGACATTCCCAAGCGACCAACTTTCTCAAAATTACCGTAATCACTCATATCGACAGTAATTGGCCCTTGCTTTAAGGCAGAGTAGAATGCACTTGCCGATGAGTTATCAAACAGCGTAGCTGATAGCTCATATGATTTTCGATCTCTTATGATTTCGATTATGATTTGTATTCTATTGCCACTCTTTGCATCCAAGCTAACTTTGGATGCAAAAGTTGAGGCAATGATTATTAAAAAAAGAGAAGTAATCAATGACAGTCTTTTCATCTGAATTTACTTTAAGTACGTATCAAAGAAGGTTTGAAGACGGTCAAACGGAATATAGTTCTTATCTCCGCCGTCATACAGATCTGTATGTGAAGCACCAGGGATGATTACAAGCTCCTTGTTTGTGCCAACAAGTCTCTTGAATGCATCCTCTCCAAAGTACCTAGAATGTGCCTTTTCTCCGTGCAGGACCATTACAGCATTTTCAATTTCATCTGAGTATGCAAGGAGTTTAGTGTTCATCAAGGATGTGCCTGCAGTAACTGCCCAACCACCATTTGAATTCAAGCTTCTTTCATGATAGCCTCTTGGAGTCTTGTAGTAGTCGTAATAATCCTTGACGAAGTATGGAGCGTCTTGTGGGAGAGGATCGACAACACCACCTGATAATGCATAAGTGCCATTCTTGAAGTCCTCTATCCTTTGAGCCATCAAGGCTTTTCGAGCACTATTTCTTGCTTCCTTTGAATTTGTTTGGTCGAAGTATCCATTTGCAGCAATGCGACTCATATCATACATTGTGCTTGCGACTGTTGCTTTTACACGAGTGTCGATTGCTGCAGTATTTAAAGCCATTCCTCCCCAGCCACATATTCCAATGATTCCAATTCTTTCTGGATCTACATTTTCCTGTGTTGAGAGATAATCAACAGCAGCCATAAAATCCTCTGTGTTGATGTCAGGGCTATTCATGAAGCGGACAGCTCCACCAGACTCTCCTGTGAATGATGGGTCGAAGGCTAAAGCGATAAAGCCTCTTTTTGCCATCTGGTTTGCATAGAATCCAGAAGACTGCTCCTTTACTGCCCCAAATGGGCCACAGATTGCAATTGCTGGATTCTTATCTTTTGCACACTTTGGCGTATAGAGGTCTCCTGCAAGTTCTATCCCGAAGTGATTTTTAAATGTTACTGTTCTTCGAGTTACTTCCTCTGCCAATTTGAATGTGTAATGTTCATTTGTTCTATCTATTCTTGCTGAATTTTCTGACATATTGTCCTCCTAGAAAGAAATATACTTTAAATCTTTTAATTATTACCAATACTTTGTTTTTATCACTAGATATGCCTAATAAGCATGATATAAAATTGACTCATGGAACTACGAGTACTTAGATATTTTCTGGAATCTTGTCGTCTTGGCAGCATAACAAAGGCAGCTGAAAAGATGAATGTCACACAACCGACTATGAGTCGTCAAATTAAGGATCTGGAGTATGAACTTGGAGAAAAACTATTCGAGAGATCGAACTATACGATCAAATTGACAAAGGCTGGTGAATTACTGAGAGATAGGGCAGAAGACATACTCTCTATGGCAGATAAGACTGTGGAGGATTTCAAGGCGATAAAGACGGATGTTGTTACAGGTGATATCCTGATCGCGTGTGCAGAATCTAGGAATATAAGCTTTCTTGCAAAATGTATAAACAAGGTAAAGCAAAGTTATCCTGGAATAAACTTCCATCTGTATTCGGGTGACAGTGAGCGAGTCCTTGAAAAACTTGATAAGGGTTTGTTTGACTTTGCAGTCATTGTAGATAATGTCGATTTGAAGAAATATAACTGCCTTTCTGTCCACGCAGTTGACAGATGGGGAGTCATAATGAGGAAAGACTCGATACTTGCAAAAAAAGACTATATTGAAAAGGATGATTTGATAGGACTTCCAATCATGGTATCTAGACAGGCTCTAGAAGTTGATATCCCGCGCTATCTTGGTGATGACACAGAAAAACTCAATGTCTTTGCAACTCTCGACCTTTCCTACAATGGAAGTGTTCTAGTAAGAGAAGGTTGTGGTTATCTTTTGACATTCGATGGACTTGTAGATACAGGAAGTGACAGTGTCCTTTGCTTCAGACCTCTCATGCCAGAGCTCACAACATCGATGTATGTTATCTGGAGAAAGCATCAACAGTTTACTAGAGCAGGGGAAGTATTCATGGATGCTCTGAATGTTGCATTGATATAAGAAAAAAGGGAACCCGATCAGGATTCCCCTTTGTGTGTTTAATCTTTATCCTTAATACAATTGGGTTGAATTAATCTTTGAGCAAAACAATGCCTATTGGGAAAGGACACTCTTCCAGTTATCCGGGAACCCGATATACGAAAGGTTAATTATACTCGAGTAATCCTTGATAAGTGAGCACAGACCAATGAAAAAAAAATCCCAGAGAGGTTGATTCTCTTCCAGCATTCTCTTGATTACAAGAAACACCGGGAAAACTTTATTGATTTTACTGTTTCTGTAAATCCTGTATTCAGAATACAGGAACGGTGTCTGCTTCAATGGCATATTATATAACCTGCTGTAGTGGGCACAAATATTTCTAATTTCCACCAAGGAAAGAATCCAGCTTTTCAGGTATTTGGGATCAGTGTTGTAAAGAGTTGCAATGCATTTCTTATCCTCATCTTTCATGATATCCAGCAATGATGCCAGATTTCCAAAAGAAAAAAGCTCGATGGCAACCCAGATTGGGAAATGTCCTCCATATTGCTCATTATGGTGAATCACAAATGGTACCTTTGTTTGTCTGTGACATTCCTTCCTAAAACTGTCGATGATACTTGAATGAATATCGGTGCCATCTTTCTTATACTTTGAAATAAAGTTCTCTGGATTAACATAACCTTCCGGGCCATACTTCAAAGCTAGGTAATTTGCAATTTGAGTTCTCAGCTGGATTTCTATCTGCTCGACAGTATGAAGAACAAGACTTCTAAGGGCACTGTCAAACGAATACAGCTGATATATGTGATCAATGCTGATTCCTTCCTGATAAATCTCCGGGTTATCTTTTCTTTTTAAACCTATTCCATATCCGCTCAGACGATAATAATTGACGCGTTTCAAAATTCTTAAGGCAGAATCTACATTCGGAATCTGTAAACCATGCTTGTTTTTCAGTTGCTCAATCTGTTGCTCGTATGTCAGTGCACTCTTCAAAATCTTCATGGAAATGTCCCTGATAAAAAAAGTCCTACCGTGGTCCGCAGTGCATTTCTGCCTTATGCGTGGTAGGCTCTGTCAAGCTTAGTGTAATTGGTTATCCGAAAAAGTCAAGAATAACCGACATCCTTTTTCCGTATCGGTTATTGTTTCAGACCTCTCTCTCATCCCGGAACGTGAACACTATGCCCTTCTCAGGGTAGACCGTGGCATGGTCTATAAGGATGCTGAACATCATCGGATCGAACTCCGTGATCAGATTGGGCTGGCAGGTCAGAGCCTTGAAGTATTCCCGAAGCATTCCCTGTCTGCGTTTTCTCTCGTTGATCTCGGTTTCCAGCTCGCTGTGGCGCTTCTTCAATTATTCATATCTTTCAGCAAGACTATCAAAGTCCGAGGAACCTTCTCCGCAGGAGGAAAGCACAGGCTTGTTCAGAATCTTTTGCATAAGACCGACAACAACTCAATTTCCTGATTCACTGAAGATAACTTATTTTCACACTTTGAGGTGCTGAATTCTACCATTGTTGCCTTTTCTATGGCCTCCATGACAACGGCTCTGCGGGCGGCCATAAGGCTGTTCTGAGCTTTGATAAATGCTGTTTTGATTTCATTCTCCGTGAGATGCAGTGTCTTGCATCCACAACTCTTCAGGTACTTTCCATTGCATTGCCATACAATACGGCGGTATTGGTCATTTGAATGCCAGGTCTTGCTTCCGAATTTGTTGCCACACTCAGAGCAAATGAACTTTCCAGAGAATACCGACATGTTTATTTTAGTATTTTCGGCTATTTCGTTTTAGTATTTTCGGCTATTTCATTTTGATAAAGGATTCATCCCCGAATGGGAATGGATAGAACGCTATATGAAATCACATTATTACAGTGACAGGCTATAGGAAATTCTCCGGAATCTGGCATTCAGCCCAAATAACACTAAAAGCAGCCTCTATGGACTGCTTTCAGGATTGAACTTTGTATTAAAGTTTTTGTTCAAGGTTGCGGATGACTGGACTTGAACCAGCATAGCCTTTCGACCACTAGCACCTCAAGCTAGCGTGTCTACCAATTCCACCACATCCGCAAATTTGGTAGTTGTTTTAACAACGAGTAACAAAATAGACCAAACAGAATATTTCGTCAATACTATTTTAGACAGTTAATATCCATAACGTCATTTTTGTATATAGAACTTTCATGCTATCCTAAAAGAAGTTGGAGTTTGGCATGAAAATACTTGTTATCGGTGGAAGTGGAAATATCAGCAGAGCGATAGTCAAAGAGGCTCTGAAGAACAATTTTGAAGTTACCATTTTCAATAGAGGAAACAGAAAGGTAGGCTTTGAGGACCAGGTAGAGGTCCTGCTTGGTAATATCAATGATAAAAATGGTTTCAGAAGAATAATGAAAGGTAAATTCTTCGATGTTGTCATAGATATGATCTGCTTTGATGAAGATGATGCTTCATTTATCGTTGATGTTTTCAAGACAAGTGCAAAACAGTTGATCTTCACATCCTCATCAGCTTGCTATGAGCAACCTCTCGATTGTATACCAGCAAGAGAGGATATGCTGACTTTGAGAACTGATAACTCTTTCCCATATGGTTTGAAGAAGGCAAACATGGAAAGATACCTTTACAAAGTCATGGAGGAAGGCATTGTTCCAATAACTATAATCAGGCCATCTTTGACCTTTGGAGAAGGGTGCAGCAATATAGGTGTTCTGAGACAGAATAGGAATATTGCTGATAGAATCTTGAAAGGTAAACCTCTTTTGCTCCCTGGGGACGGAACCGCACTGTGGTCATTTACATTCACACCGGATCTAGCTCGGGCCTACATCCTTTGTTGCCTTAACCCAAATACATATAATAAGTACTATCATGTCTGTTCTTCTGAACTTTTGCTTTGGAAAGATTTATATCTCACGTTTAGCAAGATTCTAGATAGGGAAGTTAAGCTTTGCTATCTTCCAACAGACTTACTTTATGCAGCAGATGCTCAGCTCTTTGGTCATTTCTACTTTGAAAAGCAATTTTCCAATCTCTATTCGACTGAAAAGTTCAGAAAGGATGTTCCATCCTGGAAGGCTGAGATATCACTGTTTGAAGGCTTGGCTCATCAGCTTGAGTGGTGGGAAAGATCAAATTTTCCACTCTCTGAAGAAAAGGATATTCTTGAAGACAGATATTGTGCCTTCTATGAGAAAATTAAGAGTGAAATTGTCTCTTTTGGGTAGTTTGTTGAAAATCTCTATTGACAGTTTTTTATCTTTTGGGCAAGATAAACATCGTTGTATGGCGAGATAGCTCAGTTGGTAGAGCAACCGGCTCATATCCGGTCGGTCGAGGGTCCGAGTCCCCCTCTCGCTATAGAAGCCCGGAGCAGAAATGTTTCGGGTTTTTTGTTGCCCTTACTTCATCTATCTCTTCCATTTCAGCTATAATTTCAAACGTCTATAGATTTACGGGAGTAATAATATGCCTACAAGAAAGCTTCTGGTCATCAATCCAGGTTCGACAAGTACTAAGGTCTCTCTTTTTTGCGAGAAAGAGTGTCTATTCACAGAGAGTGTATTTCATGATGCACCAGAGCTCTTGAGCTATCCCACTGCCAATGATCAACTGGAGATGAGGAAGAAGGTTGTTACAACTATACTTGAAAAGCATGGTTATTCACTTTCTGATGTCGATGTCTTTATCGGCCGTGGTGGCTGCGCATATTCACAGGTTTCCGGTGTCATGGAGATAGATGAACTGTTAAGAAATGATACTATGAATGATAAAGGTGGAAGTGACCATCCTTCTAAGCTTGGTGTCATGATGGCCTATGACTTTGGATGCAAATATAATAAGCCGATGTATACTATTGATCCAATCAATGTGGATGAATTCATTCCTGAAGCAAGAGTTACAGGAATAAAGGGGCTTTACAGAAGAGCACAGACCCATGCACTCAATCAGAAGGCAACTGCAAGATTGCACGCAGAAAGATTTGGTAAACGATATGAAGACATGAACCTCATTGTCTGCCATATTGATGGTGGAATTACGATAACAGCACATGAAAAGGGAAGAATGATCGACTCAACTGAAGGCGCTGGTGGAGATGGTCCTTTCTCACCAACTAGACTTGGTTCGATCCCTATAATAGAAATTCTCATCTTCCTTAAGAACCATACATTAGATGAAATGCATGATATGTGTTCAAGAGCTGGTGGCTTTGTAAGTCACTTTGGAACCAGTAACTCAGACACTATTCACAAGAGAGTTGAAGAAGGCGATAAGCATGCCACTTTAGTCTGGAACACAGTTATCTATCAAATTGCGAAGTCGATTGGTGAGATGTCCTGTGTCTTGAAGGGAAAGGTAGATGGGATTATTTTGACAGGAGGTCTTGTTCGCTTTAAGGATATTGTCGAAGGCATTGAGGATAGATGTAGTTGGATAGCTCCTATCTTTGTTTACCCTGGAGAAGTTGAACAGGAAGCGATGTGTTACCCAGTTCTTGATGTGCTTGATAAGAAGATAAAGGCAGCAAAATACACAGGTAAACCAATCTTCTCAGGCTTTGATTTCATCGATTGATCGTATTGTAGATTCTAACAACTTTATAGCCTCTCTTTTCATAGAAGCATCTGAGCCATTCTTCTGTGCAAAATAGATATGGGACATTTATTTTGTCTAGTAGGTCAGAAGCAAAGTTCTGGTTTCTGAAATCCTTGTCAGTTGCCAAAGAGACAAGCTGTCTATTACCCTTTGTGGAATAGCTAGCTGAGACAATCTTGTTATCTTTTCTTGAAATGAAGAATTCTTCACCCTTGTCACGCCTATTTTCTAGTAATTCCTTATCTGCATGAAATTGGGTTTTGTTTTCGTAGAACTCAGACAATTCATCTGAGAGGTTGGGGGAAAGGAAGTTGAGTACTTCTCCTTCTCTTTCTCTTTTCATCAGATATCGTCTGTTTATGTTGCCTGAAGATGGGTATGTGATGTGTTTTATATTTCTATCGTTTTCAAAGCAGGAAATGTCGACTTCTCTTTCATCGCTTACTACGTAAAGATAGGACTCATAGATAATGAAATATGAATCATTCTCCCTGAGGACTTTTGCGCCCTCAGGAAGATTGAAGAAGGGGAGGATAAGGTGGCTTTCGCACGAGAAATCCACCTTGAAGAAATTAACATGTTTCATTCTTAGAGGTGATCGAAGTATTTGATATCTGTACTCATGACCCAGTCGATCTTATTAAGTTTTTCTTTATAGGATTCTAGCGATCTCCAATAAGCGAAGAATTCTGGGTCCTTTCTGTAAGCTTCAGCATAGATTCTAGATGCTTCTGCATCGGCTTCACCCTTGATCTTCTCACTCTCGCGGTATGCTTGGGAAATGATATTCTTTCTATCATTTTCTGTCTTACCTTGCCACTGCGCAAGCTGACCGCGACCATAGGAGCGGTATGCTTCTGCAATCTGATTTCTTTCCTTTATCATCCTCGTATAGACTGATTCAGTGAGGTCATCAGAATATCTGATCTGGCGGATGATGATATCCTCTAGTGTAATTCCATAGGCTTTTGTGAAGCCAGATGCAATTTCAAGAATTCTGTTAGAAAGTCCATTTCTTCCAATAGTAATCTTTTCCTGAGTGGTATTGGTCTTGGTAAGGCTTCTAAGTGTCTCAGCATCTTCGACAGAATCGACAGAGGAAACATCTTCCTCAAATTTTATGTCGTTGATCCTATTGGAACTTCTTACAGCTTCAGAGAGGTAATTTTCTGAAATAACGGTTCTGATGGTCGAGTCTATGACGTCGTTGAGTCTTCCTTTTCCTGTCTCGATAGTTGAAACTGTTTCATAGAACTTCTTGACATCGGAAATATACCATCTAGCTGTTGCATCTACCCAGATGAACTGGTTTTCCTTTGTTGGGATTCTCTGCGCATCCCCATCCCAGGAAAGCAGTTTCTTCGGATACTTTACAACATTGTCTGTGACAGGCATCTTGAATTTCAACCCTGCTTCTGTCTGTGTATCTACAATTTTTCCAAAGCGTGTAACGATGCACTGCTCACCTTCAGTAAGGATATAGAAAGGGCCAAGGATTACGAAGATAATAATAAGGGCTATAAGTACTACACCGAGTGTTATTAACTTTTTCATCGTGCACTGCCTCCCATATTCTTTACAGGAAGGAAATTCTCGAGACTTGAATCTACGATAGTGAGCTTTCCTCCATCTTCTGTGAGAATTTCATTCATAGCTTCAAGGTAGAGTCTTGTCCTTGTGATATCAGGACTTTCCTCATATGCTTCTCTCACGGAATCGAATCTATCTGCATCACCACGTGCCTGATTGACACGCTCTGCTGCATAACCTCTTGCCTGGAGTATCATCTTGCTGGATTCACCCTGTGCGGATGGAATTTCCTTGTTGTAGAACTCCTTGCCTTCGTTTATGAGTCTATTCATGTCCTGGATTGCCTTGTTTACATCTTCAAATGCATCCTGGACAGAGCCTTTTGGAGGGACGATGTTCTGAAGTTTGACTGTTACGATCTGGATACCAAATTCATAACGATCAAAGATAACTTGCATCTTCTCCTGTGCCTCGATCTCTATCTGTGTTCTGAGATTGGTCATTACAGAGAGAATTGGAAGGTCGCCAACAAGCTCATTCATTACGCTCTGTGAAATATCCCTTATTGTCGTCTCTCTGTTCTGGACCTTGAAGAGCCAATTCTTTGGATCGTTGATCTTATATTGGACGATCCACTCGACATCTACGATATTGAGGTCTCCTGTTAGCATCAAGGATTCATTTTTTAAGCTGGTTGCTCCCTTTAGCGAGGTTCCAGTCATATCATTTGCTCTATAGCCGAATGTCAATGTCTGGACGACCTGAGTTGGAATGTTGAAGGAGCGTTCAATTCCAAATGGAAGCTTGGTCTGAAGTCCTGGTCCTACTGTTCTCTGATACCTTCCCATCCTGAGAATTACAGCTTGCTCAGTCTGGTCTACCACGAAGAAGCAGGAAAGCGCTGAAAGTGCAATCAGAATTACAGCTATCAGAGCTATTACAATCTTCGGGGAGATGGAGAAGGGATTTATAGGTCTAAATACTTTTTCATCTCTTTCATCCATAATTTTTCTCCTGTATTTACTGAAAATAATAATAAAGTAAGACAAAAGAAAGAGGAAATAGTAATTCTTGTTTAGATGTGGTATTTTTTCACTCGATGAACTAATATTCATCTATTAAAGGACTAACAATAGGGGAGAATACTTCCGTGAAGAAAAGACTAATCACTTCTGCTCTTCCATATGTAAACAATATTCCGCACCTCGGGAATCTGACACAGGTTCTCAGTGCCGATGTATTTGCGCGCTACTGCCGCTCGGCAGGTTATGAGACAATGTACGTTTGCGGTACCGATGAATATGGTACAGCAAGTGAAACAAGAGCCTTGAAAGAGGGGGTCACACCTCGTGAGCTCTGCGACCACTACCATGCTATCCACAGAGATATCTATAAATGGTTCAATATTGCTTTCGATTACTTTGGAAGAACCTCGACTCCTAATCAGACTGAAATTGTTCAGAGTATCTTCAAGAATGTAGATAAGAATGGTTATATCAGAGAGCAGGAGATCGAACAGCTCTACTGTCCAAAGTGTCAGCGCTTCCTTGCAGATAGATTTGTTGAAGGAACATGTCCACACTGCAATAGTGAGGGTGCACGTGGTGATCAGTGCGATGCCTGTGGAACTCTGCTAGACCCAACAGAGCTTATCAATCCACGCTGTTCTGTCTGTGGAACAAGACCTGTTTCCAAGAAGACAAAGCACCTCTATATCGACCTTCCAAAGGCCCTTCCTATTTTCAAGCCCTGGATGGAAAAGGCAAGCCAGGAAGGATTCTGGGCAAAGAATGCAATCCAGCTCACAAATAGCTGGATCCGCGATGGCCTTAAGGAAAGATGTATCACCAGAGACCTCAAGTGGGGTATTCCTGTTCCTAAGGAAGGATACGAAGATAAGGTATTCTATGTCTGGTTCGATGCTCCAATTGGATATATTTCAATTACAAGCTGTGCTACAGAGAATTGGAAGTATTGGTGGCAGGATCCTGAAAACACTGAGCTCTTCCAGTTCATCGGAAAGGATAATATTCCATTCCATACTGTAATATTCCCAATCTCTCTTCTCGCAACAGGTGAAAAGTGGACAATGCTCCACCATATGTCATCTACTGAGTACCTCAACTATGAAGGTGGCAAGTTCTCCAAGTCCAGAGGGGTAGGTGTATTCGGTAACGATGTTCAGGAAACTGGAATCCCTGCAGATTGCTGGAGATTCTATATGTTCTACAACCGTCCAGAGAATGGAGATGTAAACTTCTCCTGGAAGGAATTCCAGCAGCTTATCAACGGTGAACTCATTGGAAATCTTTCAAATCTTGTCAACAGAACTCTCACCTTTGTCTCTCGTTTCTACGACGGAAAGGTCCCAGAAGGAAACCTTGACGAAGAACTTGTAAAGAACATCAAGGAAGCAGAAGAGAAGATTACAGCACTTCTTGAAAGAGCTGATGAGAGAGATGCACTTAGAGCAATCTTTGCTCTTTCTGATGTCGGTAATAGAGCATTCCAGTCAGGCGAGCCATGGAAGGCAAGAAAAGAGGATCCTGAAAAGGCAGCATCCCTTCTCAAGACACTCTGTTATTTAATAAAGGATCTTGCCATCATGATTGAGCCATATACACCTCAGACTTCAGAGAAGATTCTTTCATTCTTTGGCTGTGGAAAGAAGACCTGGAAGGATCTCTGTGTTTTCACTGATCTTGAGAGTGTTGGCAATGTATCACTTCTCTTTGAGAAGCTTGAGGATGCAAGAATAGAGGAACTTAGAAACCGCTATGCAGGCACCCAGGAAGAGAGAGAAGAAAACAAGGAAGCTAAAGTAAATAATAAGGAAAAGAAGAATATGAATAATGAAGTAAGTGTTGATGAAACTATCGCACAGCAGTTTGCAAGAAGGGTAACACTGAAGGTTGCAAAGATTGTTGAAGTTGAGAAGCACCCTAATGGTGATATCCTCTACATCCTCAAGCTTGATTGTGGTGAACCAGAAGAGAGAACTATTGTTTCCTCTATCGTTCCTTACTACACAGCTGAAGAGCTAAAGGGACACAATATTGTTCTCGTTTCAAACCTCAAGCCAGCTAACTTCAGAGGTGTAAAGAGCTATGGTATGCTCCTTGCTGCATCTGACCCAGAGGCACCTGAGCACACAACTTGTGAGGTTCTCTTCGCTGATGAGTTCGAGCCAGGTACAATTCTTGAGCTTTATGACCAGGGCGAAGTCGAGAAGGTAACAACCTATATTAAGCCAGACCACTTCTTTGCAATGCCAATCAATACTGTCAACGGTGTAGTTACAGTCGATGGTAAGGGTGTTGGCTTTGGTGGCAAGTACCTTACTGCAAAGAAATATATCAACGGTCCAGTTGGTTGAGTTTAGAGCATTAGAAAGAAAAGAGGGCAGGATATTTTCTTGCCCTCAAATTTTTTAATCTTGATTCAAACTGCTTTTGACAAGCTCTTTGAATTGGTCTCCTCTGTCGAACTCATTCTTGAAGTGCTCAAAGGAGGCAGCTCCTGGTGAGAGTAGTACGACCTGCATCTTGCCACTCTCATCTCTCTTCTTTTCAGCACAGCTCTTTGCTGTATAGAATGCTTCCTCCATATTCTTGAATGGACCAAAGTAGCTGATATTGTTCTTCTTGAGAAGAGGTAAGAGTTTCTTTCTTGTAAAAGAACCATCAAGAAGTGTAACTGAAGTTGCTCTCTTGATTGCTTTCTGCATTCCAGTTGCCTTCAGCTCCTTATCAGTGCCACCACAGATCAGATGGACTGAAAGAGGGAAGAGGGTGCTGAATGAAAATGTAACAGCTTCGCTTATAGTAGCTGCACTATCATTTACATACATTATGTTATTGCTTATTGCTACATTCTCGATTCTATGAGGCATTCCCTTATAACTAGATATTGCCTTCATGATATCTTTCTTGTGAAAACCAAGCAGCTTGAGTGCTCTAAATGCACAGCAGAGTTCTCGCTGCTGCTTGATATATGGATTGTAATGACCTGGGAAGAGTTTTGTCTTCTTTGAAAGTCCATGAGTGTTTTTGCCAAAGAACTTCTTTATGTGTTCTTCGATGAGGATATACTTGCAGTGAGGACCAAACAGCTTCAGTTTGTCATTTACATAACTTGATACGGAGTTGTATGAGTTCTGGTGGTCTGCATAGATACTTGTGAAGATTGCAAGCTCAATTGATGGCATCTGACCATTTAGAGCAATCCAAGTGTCGTGAACCTGCCAGGAAGAAAGCTCACAGACAACATACTCTGGCATCTCTTCATTCTCTCTCTTTCTTCTCTCGATTTCCTCGAGAACTGTGAAAGCTGAAACACCGATATTTCCACAATATATGCTTTTCTTTCCTAGTTTGGTAAGAGCATGGTGTATTGCTGCAACTGTAGTAGTCTTTCCTTTTGTGCCAGTAACACAAATTACCTTCATGTTTTTTATATCTTCACTTCTGAAAAGGTATGCAAAGTCATTGGATATGACCTTTGCAAGAGAAAGGTATGGCTGGTTTTGAGGAATTGCAGGATTCTTTATGACAACATCGGCCCAACGAATATTCTCTCTTGGGTCGACATCTTCAAAGATGCACTGGATACCTTTCTCTTCTAGTTCTCTGACACCATCGCCAAAGACATCTCTCTTGGCGATATCGGAAATTCTTACAGTGTTTAAGGGATTTTGGGCAAAATAAAGTGCTGCAGCTCGTCCACCACCATTGAGACCAAGGCCTAGCACCAGTATGTTCATTTCTCTTTCTCCCTCTTTAGTATTCTAAATTCTAAACTAAAACGAGGGAGATAGGTTACATTAATTTATTGCAGTTTGGTAAAGATTGTTTATAATTAATGTTGATGATATAAGCCTCGATATGGGTGGGCGTTTCTACCAGGAGCCACTGTAAATCCTGTTCCTATCATTCAAATTCCTCTATTGGAGGCCGATATGAATGATTTTGTTGTAAAAGGTGATCTTGCATGGAGTAAGAGCAAGAGTGAGCTTCAGAGTTTGAAGGATGGATACCTGGTAATCGAAAACGGTAAGATTGTCGGTGTCTTTGATAAACTTGATGAGAAGTATCGCTCATTTGAACTTCTTGATTATTCTGGAAAGTTGATCATTCCAGGATTCTATGATCTTCATACACATGCACCACAGAACCACTTCAAGGGTCTTTTCATGGATTATCAACTCCTTGATTGGCTCAACAACTATACATTCCCAGAAGAAAGCCATTTCAAGAGTGAAGAATTCTATTCAAAAGCGTATGATGATTTCACTTCTGAAATAGCAAAGAGTGCCACAGTCGGTGTTGTCGCTTTCGCAACTATACATAGAGAAGCGACGCTATACCTCATGAAAGCACTTGAAAAGAGTGGTGTCCTTTCCTATGTCGGAAAGGTCAACATGGATAGAAACTCTCCTGACTACTACATAGAGACGACAGAAGAGTCGATAAAGGAGACAGAAAGGTGGCTTGAGGATTGCAAGAAGCTTGATTTAAAACTCTCGAAGCCTATAATTACACCACGCTTCATTCCATCTGTAACAGACCATCTAGCAAGAGAGCTTGGAAGATTTGCAAAGGAAGGTGGTTATCCTGTCCAGTCCCATCTGTCTGAGAATATGAGCGAGATTGGATGGGTTCAGGAGCTCTGCCCTGAAAGTTCAAGCTATGCTGACGCATATAAGAATAGGGGACTTTGGGGTGAGACTAAGACTATTATGGCACACTGTGTCTGGTCGAGGATAAAGGAAGATGATCTTCTTAGAAATCCAAATTTATATGTAGCTCACTGTCCTGATTCGAACACAAATCTCTATTCAGGTATAGCTCCTTCAAAATATTATCTTGACAGTGGGATAAATATAGGCCTCGGTTCAGATGTTGCAGGTGGATCTTCCCTTTCACTTTTCAGAGCGATCACTGATGCTGTCAAAGCAAGTAAGTTAAGGTATAGAATGTTCGATCAGGATGATGGAATACTTTCTTTCCCAGAAGCTTTCTATATCGCGACAGAAGGAGGTGGCTCCTTCTTTGGGAATGCAGGCAGTTTCAAAAAAGGATTTGATGCTTCCTTTGTTGTCCTGGAAGAAGAAAATGCTTTGATCGTACCAAGACTCACAATTAGTGAAAGAGTTGAAAGGTATGCATATATGTCGCCAGAGAAGTCTGTCAGACACAAAATGGTCAAGGGAAAGCTGCTCTATTGATAAAACTTGTATCATCCACTTGACCATGAGGTTTGAAAAAGTGCATACTGTCACGCGTAAATTTACAAATTATAGCTATAAGGAGGGCATATAAATGCCTTGTGGTCGAAAGAGAAAGAAGCATAAGATTGCAACTCATAAGAGAAAGAAAAGACTTAGAGCTAATAGACATAAGCATAAGTAAGTTTCTTGATGCATAAATTGCTTTATTTGATCTGCAGGAGTCTTTGGACTCCTGTTTTTTTTTTCATTGTAGGAATGGCGATATATTTTTATTGACTTTACTTTCAAGTTCTTCTCGATCAAGTCCAGTAAGAATTGAAATCTCATTGTAGACATTCTCAAGTACATGTTGCTCTTCATTTGAAACTTCCATATCTGTTTCAAGCACGAAGGGTAGTGTTATGAGTTTGTTGATATCTCTAGTCTTGAGTGATCTCGGACCAAGAGAAATTGTTCCACCGAGCCTTGTGAAGGATAGAGCACTCTCATATGAACCAGTAAAGCCATGAAGCATGAATGGAGTATCGATCTTATATTCTTTCAGAAGACGAAGCATCTCATCATATCTACCAACTAGATGCAAGATGAAAGGACGCTTGCTCTCTTTAAGGTAGGAAAGCATATCGCTCATGAATGGAATATCACATTCCATTCTGAATCTTCTATCAAGCCCGATCTCCCCGCATAGAGCACTCTTGTCATTTTCAAGTGCCTCGATGAGTATGTTGCTACAATTGGTTTTGGGAAAAAGAATACCATAGGCTCTATGTTTGTAATTCTTCAATAATTGATACTCATCGAGAAAAGATGATGCGACAAGGCAATTGTCCCTTATTTCCTTTATATGTGCATGAGAGTCGAACATATCAATAATTTACACCAATCCTGAAGTAATTACTGTACAAAGTTCACTAGAGTGGACAAAATAAATCAATGCTTGTATACCACCTGATTCCAGAAGCTATATCTCTTCTTCTATATCTTATAACAACTATCTATGTCCTCGGAGAGAAGGAAATGCTCAGAAAGGAAGATAGGGGAAGGTTTTTCCGTGTCGCTATCTGGGCAACTCTTACTATAGTTCAGAATTTCTTTTCAGCCCTTCTGGTCATGGGTATCCTGATCTTCCCAAAGCCCCTCAATTTTGTCATGCAGACACTCTATTATGTCTTTGTCATCTATCTTGAGGTTGCCATGTTCGATCTGATCCTTGGGACTATCAGGCTGTATACACCAAACCAGAAGAGAATGGATATATTTGTTATTGCATCAAGGGCAATTGCCCTTATGGGACTTCTTTGTATCCTTTTGAACTTCAAGTCTGCCTTGATCTTTTCAATTGAAGGTGAACATCAACTGTACGTAAGGGGACCACTCAACTTTATATCCGCAATCCCTGGTTCCTTGATGATCTTCATCATAATAATCTGCTTCTTGCTCGAAAGAGAGTATATTCCACCTCAGTTCATGAGGATTACTGGCTATATGCCTCTCTTTGCAATACTCATCATGCTTGTTCAGATTTCATTTAGAAATATGCAGCTGACAGGTTTGATAAGTTTTGTTGTTGCCTTCTTCTGGCTGCTGAACATTGCATCCAATACTTTGCTTACTGATACATTGACAGGCCTTGGCAACATGAAGCTGATGAACTCATCTCTAAGTTACTTCTTTGACAAGAATATTGAATTCGGTCTCTTTGTGATTAACATCAGCAATCTTCAGAAACTCAGAAATGAACTTGGGCCGAGAACATCTGATAGCCTCTTGATGAATGTTGCTACTAAGCTTTCATCCCTGGCAGAAACGAAGCAGGTTTTCAGAATCCTAAATAAGGAGAAGTTCGTAGTAGTTGGACCATCACCATCAGAAGGTAGTTCGAATATCTTCTGTACAAGGCTTCTCAATCTGTTTTCAGAAATGTGGCATGTCGATGGCTCCGATATCGGTCTCAAGACAGAAATTACTCTGATTCCTTGTCCTGTTGTTGCAAAAGATATGAGTGAGCTTACTAGATTATTCGAATACATAAGTTCAACAAGATTCATCACTGATAATGATACAGACAATATCATCTTCAATATCTGTGACCTCAAGATGAAAGAGAAGATATACAGACAGGAGTATGTGCTTTCACTTTTGATAAAGACGCTAGAGAAGGGTGAGATGGAGTTCTGCTTCCAGCCGATTTTCAGCAAGCACGGTATCTACAATGGGCATGCAGAGTGTCTTGCGAGGCTCTATGACCCAAAGACAGGAACATATATCCCACCATCAGAATTCATTTCACTTGCTGAGAAGGAAGGTCTTATTGGCGCCATTGGTAGAGCTGGTCTTGAATCTTCTTGCAAGATAATTAAGGATGCACTTGATAACGGGCTAAAGGCACCGATTATCTCTGTCAATTTCTCGGCACGTCAATTCTATAGCAAGAATATCGTCTCTTCAGTTGTCGATGTTTTAGAAAAATATTCTGTTCCAGCAAAGTATATAAAGATTGAGATCACCGAAAGTTATCTCATTGAGAACTATGATGTTGTAAAAAGAGCAATGCTTTCACTTGAAAAAAGGGGAATTGGTTTCTATCTTGATGACTTTGGTTCGAGGTACTCCTCGATATCGAGATATATCAATTTACCATTTGAATGTATCAAGCTAGACCATACACTTCTGGTTGCAGCTTATGGTAATGAGAAATCTGATATATTCCTGAAAGCTATTATTCCATGCTTCATGGAGCTTGGTTATAATATCATATTTGAAGGTGTCGAAAAGCAAGAAACTTTCGATTATGTCAAACAGTTTGGTGACGTTTCTATCCAGGGATTCTTCTTCTCTAGGCCTATCAGTTTTAAAGACTTCTGTATACTTTCGAGGGATAATGAATAAGTTTGTTCTATTGGTGCTGATCTATTTTCTGTGTATGAATCTTTTTGGTTTTCTTTCTATGTTCATTGATAAAAGACTTGCGGTCAAAGAAAAGAGGAGAATCTCTGAGAGAGCTCTCTTTACCTTTGCTCTCTTGGGTGGAAGTTTGGGTAGCATTCTTGGAATGAAGAGTTTTCATCACAAGACTCAGCATTGGTATTTCAAATATGGAATGCCCTTGATTTTGCTGCTTCAGCTTGCTTTAGCTGCTTTTCTTGTGGTAAAAACACATCAATGATGTTATATTTGTCCATTTTTTGTGAATTTTTAAACAGAAATATTAAAAATGTACTGTTAAAACTACAAAAAAAGTACTAAATTACAGTCAAAATTTTTAAATCACTAGCTAGATGAAGGCTTCAGAACGTTTGAACTGCTGCTGGATAGCACTCCGGAGAATCCCATACTGGGTACCGAAGGGGCAAGGGAAGCAAGCGCTTCCTCAATCTCTCAGGTAAAAGGAAGGAGAAGGGACTTATTTCCACGTTGTGGACATGTCCTTCTGGAGAAGATGTGATGGATCAGATTCAGGAGGAAGGGCATGGAAGCTCTAATCAATGTAATTGCATTCATCAACTCGAATATCCTTTGGGGTATTCCTCTAATTGTTGCCATTATGGGCACTGGCTTGATTCTGAGTATCAGATCAAGGTTCTTGCAGGTCAGGAAATTCAATGAATCCCTGGAAAGCACAATTGTTCCAACTGTCAAGTCGATTTTCAAATCCGACAAGGACAATGAAGATTTGGAAAAGAGTGAGATTACCCAGTTCCAGGCATTTTCAGCTGCTATCAGTGGAACAGTAGGTACAGGTAATATCGTTGGCGTTGCTGGTGCTATGCTCGCAGGTGGACCTGGTGCTGTATTCTGGATGTGGGTATCTGCATTCTTTGGTCTCGTAACCAACTACTCAGAAAATGTCCTTGGTCTCTATTTCAGGAAGAAGGACCAGGCTGGAGATATCTCTGGTGGTCCTATGTACTACATCAGCGAAGGTCTTGGAATGAAGAGCCTTGCATTCATCTTCTCATTCTGCTGTCTTCTCGCTGCAGTCGGTATGGGTATGGTTCAGGCAAATTCACTCTCTGGAACTGTACAGGCCGCTATTTCACAAGATCCTAACCAGAGACTTGCTATTGCACTTTTCATTGGTACAATAGTTTCTGTTATCACAGGTCTTATTGTTCTTGGTGGTATCAAGAGAATCGGTGCAGTTGCATCTTTGCTTGTTCCATTCATGGCACTTCTTTTCATGATCTGTACTGTTATCGTCCTGATTGTTAATTACAAGTATATCCCATTCGCTTTCTCTGAAATTTTCTCCGGAGCATTCTCACTAAAGTCAGTTACAGGTGGTGTCTTTGGTTATGTAATTACAATGGGTATGAGATATGGCTTTGCTCGTGGTGTATTCTCCAATGAAGCAGGTCTTGGTTCATCTGTAATTGCACACTCTGCATCAAGCACAAAGGAACCTGTTCTTCAGGGGCTTTGGGGTATATTCGAAGTCTTCTTCGATACATTTGTAATCTGTACACTCACAGCAATCACATTGATAGTTGTAGGTAAGAGCTCAGGTGTTATCGATTTTGCCAATATCGCAGCAAATGGCGCAATTAGCAAGAATGATATTGCATCATTGGCATTCAGCGAGACATTTGGTTCTATCGGTATGATTATCTTCTCTGTCATCATTCCTCTCTTTGCATTTACGACCATTCTTGCTTGGTCCTTCTATGGTGTTAAGGCTTGTACCTTTATCTTTTCAAAGCATGTAAAGAAAGCATCATTTGTATTCCTTCTTGTCTACGTCGTAATGCTTTTCCTTGGTGCGATTGCAAAGTCAGATCTTGTCTGGGAGCTTTCTGATATGTTCAATGCTCTCATGGCTCTTCCAAACCTCTTTGCTCTCGTTCTCCTTTCTGGAACTATTGTCAAGATTAGTGACAACTATTTCAGAAGAAAGGATGGTGAGGATATCGAACCAATGCTATCTGCATATCCAGAGAGAAATAGAGAGCTTGCAAAGAGCCTGGACAAATAAGACTTGAATGTTTGATCGATAGACTTTAATCTCATAGGTGATTCGATACTCTTCGGATCACCTTAGATTTTTTAGAGAAAGTTCTATGTTGTTTTTGAAGATTTTCCTTGCAGTCTTTATCGCTGAGATGGGCGATAAGACGCAACTTATGCTTGTTGCACTTACGAATCGATATAAGGTAAGGGATATCGTTGTTGGCACATTTTTTGCAATTCTTGTTCTAAATATCATTGCTGTGCTTGCAGGTGGACTTGTTGGGAAGTTCATTCCTCTTTATATGATCAAGTTGATCGCATCCCTTGCTTTTCTTTACTTTGCACTTTCTTGTTTGAGAGTTGATTCTGATGATTCTGATGCCAGAACTAATTCTATTGCATTTGCTCCACTTGCAGTATTCTGCACCTTCTTTATCGCAGAGCTAGGAGATAAGACTCAGCTTATTGCGATAACATTTGGTGCAAATGAGGGGCTTGAAAATGCTCTGTATATAATATTGAGCTCGTCATTGGGATTATTTGCTGCAGACATCATTGGCATGATGGTTGGCTATCTCTTGAGTTCACGCCTTCCAGAAGACTACCTGAAGCTTCTCTCTTACATTATCTTTTCAATATTTGGACTTAGAAATCTCCCAATTGCTCTTGATATGATGTTTGTTGACAATGAGAGTTTGGAGCTTGCTCTATTCATATGTTTTGCATCTATCTTTTCCTTGTTGTCTGTTCATCTATTTTTATCAAATAGAAAGGAAAAAAGTTCCTGACCCTGCTTGAGCTTTTGTACCATGCATGATAGTATAATTAAGCCTCTTTATCCGCTCGGTCAGGGCGGATCAATTTAGTCCATAAGGAGGAATTCATGAGAAATTATGAGTTCACCGTCATCTTAGATCAGAATGATGATAAGATGGCTGAAGGTCTCAAGTTCGTACTTGCTACCTTCGAAAAGAATGGTGTTGAAATCACCAAGCAGGATGATATGGGAGTAAAGACTCTCGCATATCTCATCAACAAGCAGGAGAAGGGCCACTACGTCTACTTCGAGCTCTCTGCAGATCCTTCCAAGATCGCAAAGATCAGTCACGAATTCCAGCTCAGTACCCTCGTTCTCAAGTTCCTGTTCGTAAACCCAGAGAAGTAATTCTTACTGGGATTTGGAGGAAGATATATGCCTGCAGATATTAACAGTGTATTTCTAATTGGAAGACTCACCAGAGAGAGCGAATATCGTGTATCTCAGAATGGTGGGGCTGTTGTGCGTTTTTCAATTGCTGTCAACCGCAGAAAGAGGACGGGTGAGAACAATTGGGAAGATGAAGCCAACTTCTTCAACTGTGTCTACATGGGTAGGGCAGCTGAATCTGTTAATCAGTATCTTGAAAAGGGCCGCCAGGTTGCAATCCAGGGTGAGCTCAGACAGAGCAGATGGACAGACCAGCAGGGTCAGGCTCGTTCGACTGTAGAAATCTTTGTTAACAATCTTGAGTTGCTTTCTTCCCCTCAGGGTGGTGGACAGAGAAGTGCCAGTGCACCTTCAAATGGCAATTGGAACTCGGATAATTCTTCCCAGTATTCCAGGCCATCGACCACTCAGAACAGTAATAGAGGACAGGCAGGTAGCTACACTATGAGACAATCCTCAAGTGAAGATTTGCCTGACTTCAATGTCGGACCAGAGCAATACTCTGACGACGAAGTACCATTTTAACAGTTAGGAGATTAAAAAAAATGCGTGACGATAACGAATCATTCGTAAATGACAAGGATGCAGCTGGAAGAGATAGAAAGCTAGGTGCTCGCAAGATGGGTTTCAAGAAGAAGGTCTGTAAGTTCTGTCAGGCTGGCGTACCAGCAGCTGACTACAAGAACCCAGACGCACTGCGCAGATATATTACCGAGAGAGGAAAGATTCTTCCTGCTCACATCACCGGTACCTGTGCAAAGCATCAGAGAGCCCTCAACAACGAAATCAAGAAGGCAAGAGTTCTCGCTTACCTTCCATTTGAGAAGCAGTGAGAAATAGGGGACAGTTGTTAGATCTACTCTTGGCCGTACTTGCATCCTTTGCGATGTATAATCTCGGCCTTGGGTATCTTATTTTTACTTTTCCCCTGCTTGTTCTTTCAAAGCGCACCTCCAGGGAAAAGACGGACACCGCCTGCGTTGCTGTGCTGGTGCTGGTGCTCCTTAAGCAGCTCTATACATATAGAGAGAGTCTTTCGGATGCCCTAACGTCTGCTCTGATAGGTATCAATCTGTTCGTACCGCTCTCACTCATACTGGGCGCGCTGGTATGGGTGAACACTGCAAAGGTAAAGCTATTTAATAGAATTCTATTGATGTGTGCTCCTTCCTTTCTGGTGTTCTTCGGCCTCGAGCTCTGGTTTACTATAAAACCTGAGCTTGCATTAAGGGTTATGGAGGAATATAGAGGTCAGTATCTTGATATGGTCAAAGCTTTGACAGGTGAGACCAATGAAACAAGTGATGCTGTATTCCAGATATTCATGTATGGCATTCTAGGAGCCATTGTCTCCCTGACAAGCCTTGTGAATATTTCCAATGCCTTCCTTTCATCCATGGCAGGAAAATCCTACTTAGATGAAGAGAAGGATAAAGTGATAATGAATTTCCAGGTTCCTGGATATTTCATTTATCCTTTCCTGATCCTTTGGGCATGTATGCTTTTCTTCAATTTCTTTGAAGTTAAAGCATCTATACTCTTGCTGGTCATGAATCTTGCATTCTTTACCTTGGTAATCTATGGGATGCAGGGCTTTGCAATAGTATATTTCAATTTGAAGAAGCGATTTGAGAAGCTTCGAGTCATGAGACTTTTCTTCCTTGTGACTCTTCTAATGCTTCTCTTTGTAGGTGCGAACCTGATCCTATGGATAGGACTTCCTCTCTTGGGTGTCCTTGAGAATTGGATCACATTAAGAAAACGTAAACAAGGAGTTTACACAAATGAAGATCATTCTCTGTAATGATGTAGTCAACCTCGGCGAAGAGGGAGACGTAGTAGTAGTAAAGGACGGTTACGCTCGTAACTATCTTCTTCCAACCGGTCAGGCTGTTCTCTGCAACAAGGCTAACCTTGCTATCGTAGCATCCAGAGCTGCTAAGATCGAGAAGAGAAAGGCTGAAAAGAGAGCTGCATCTGCTTCCCTCAAGGAGAAGCTCGATGCAACAACAGTTACACTTGTTGTCAATGCAGGTGAGTCTGGTAAGCTTTTTGGTTCTGTTACAAGCCAGATGGTTCAGGAAAATCTTGCTAAGCAGGGTATCGAGGTCGAGAGAAAGAAGATCGAGGTTCCAACTCATGCTATCAAGATGACTGGTACCTATACAATTACAGTACACCTTTATGAATCAGAGCTTTCTCATGTCAAGCTTGTTATCGAGTCTGTCGAGCAGGTAAAGGAAAGAGAAAGAGCAGCTCAGAAGGCTGCTGCTGAAGCTGCAAAGGCTGCTGAAAAGGCTGCAGAAGAAGCTCAGAAGGCTAGTGAAGCAGCTGCAGAGGCTGCTACTCCAGCTACTGAAGAGAACTAAGATATAAGGAACGCTCAAATGGCAGATGGCTCCCTTTACAAGTCCAATACTTTACCTCACGATGATGAGGCTGAGAAGGCTGTACTCGGAGCCATTCTTCTTAATTCATCTGTTCTCGAAACCGCTATGGAGATTGTCCAGGCTTCAGATTTCTATCACCATGGAAACCAGATAATCTTCCAATCTTTTGTTGATTATGCAGAAAAGAACCAGGCCCAGACACTGGATCTTGTCTCCATCATCAACTTTTTAAAGAGCAATAATTCACCTGAAAAGAATGGTGGAACACTACTTGAAAGATGTGGTGGTGTTGCCTATGTTTCAACACTTACAGATAGTGTTTCAAACACGGCATCTCTCCAGGTTCATGCTCAGATCGTCCATGATCTTGCAAAGAGAAGAAACTTAATCACATTATCACAGAATTTCATCTCATCTTCTTATGATCAGAGCCGTGAAATAACTGATATCCTTCTTGAAGCATCGGGAAAACTTTCCGATCTTGAACAGGATGAAGGTGAAAGTAGTGGAGATAGGACCATAAAGCCATTTTTGAAGCAAGCTGTTTCTTTGCTTCAATCAAGGATGAAAGGTGCTAAATCCGATAACCTTGAAACTGGTTTCGACCGCCTTGATACTATGACTGATGGTGGTTTCCATCCTACAGATTTCATTATCATTGCCGCTCGTCCATCAATCGGTAAGACTGCATTCTGTACTTCGATCATCCAGAATATGATCCAAAGAGATTACAAAGTTGTCTTCTATTCATTGGAAATGAGTGGAGTACAAGTAGTTCAGAGACTTTTGACTGGAATTTCCAAGGTTCCTTTGAAATCTATCAGAAATGCAACCTTTACAGGAAATAGAGATCCTAACTTCATGAATGTCATGAATGCAGCTTCCAAGCTCTTCGATTCCAAGCTCTTCATCTATGATATTCCTAACATGAAGCTTTCTGATATCAGAGCATCGGCAAGAAGATTGAAAAGAGAGCAGGATATTCAAGCTATCTTCATCGACTACATTGGTCTTGTAGATGCAGGTCTTCCTTCTACAGTTGCACGATTCGAGCAGGTTGCTCATGTTTCTAGAAGTCTCAAGGCACTTGCTAGAGACCTCAAGATTCCTGTAGTCGTTCTCTGTCAGGTATCAAGAGATGCTGAAGGTGATAAGAATGAACCACAGCTCAATAATCTTAGAGATTCTGGTGCTATCGAACAGGATGCCGATATGGTCATGTTCCTTCACAGAGCTAGAAAGATCGATGATGAGAAGCTTGTAAATGGAATGCAGCCAACTAAGATCATCGTTGCCAAGCAGAGAAATGGTGAAACAGGTGAATTCAAGGTAGGATTCAAGAAAGATACTGCTTCCTTTGAGAATATCCTTTTCGATATCCCAGATGATCCAAGTTCTTCAGGTGGTGGAAATTATAGAAAGAATTGATAGATGACGGACCAAATGGTCCGTTTTCTATTTAGAGATGCAAAAGGCTTCTTATAGTATACATATACATCGAGAGCATGATGAGGGCTGTGCAGATAAGGCCAAGGATATGGAAAATGATGTATGCTCTTGGAGTCATTTCCTTTCTTGTGATTATCTGTATCAGATTTATCAACATCTGTCCTCCATCAAAAGATGGGATTGGTAGCAGGTTTGCAACACAGATTGAAATTGAAACGATAGATAGAAGATATAAGAATGCTCTGAAGCCTGATGAGAAGCTTGTCTTCATACCAAGCATTGTGATTGAGCCGATTGAGGAGGCAGCTTTAGCTGTTCCTGTTATCTCATTTTCTGCCTTGCTGTTTCTTCTTACGATATTCAAAAGTGCATCTACAGTATTTACAAAGCTCTTCTTTGTTTTTGAAAAACCAGTGAAAATACCTTCAAAAAATCCACTCTCTCTTTTCTTTACAAGTTCAGTCTGCCAGGCAAAAGGATAAAGATTCGTTGTATCATATGTGATAGTGATAAGAGCATCATCACGCAGGATTGTAAAATCATTTATACCTTTTGAATTTTCATATATATCAAGTGAGCAATTGACATCATATCCGTTGATCTTGACAATTTTATCACCAACTTTGAAAGGGGTTCCTTCAAGAACTCGTCCCAAGACACACTCTTCATAAAGAGCTATTCCATATCGATTATCTTTCGATTGAACTCTTGTATTTATTATTTCTCCATCTCGTAAGATGACAAGATCGATAGGTTTGCCTTCAGATGATAAAAATAGGGCCTCTGCTTCTTCCCAGGATGAAATTTGAGTTCCATTCAGGGATAATATGATATCGCCCATTTTGAGCTCTTTTTGCTCAATTACATCACTATATTGTTTTTGATATAGGTATGCTGGAACAATTTTTGCATCATGTACGATAGTTTCGACTGGAATTATTGCAGTAAAGCCAAAAAGGATAATGGAAAGGATCAGATTGGAAAGCGGACCTGCAAGGAAGATAAAGAATCTTGCTAGGGGAGTTGTTCCAAAGAATGAGCCTTGTTCTGTCATTGAAAATCTCTTTGCATCATCCTTGAGAGCCTTAGTGAGATCTGTAGAACCCTTCATTGAACAATAACCACCAAAGGGTATTAGGGAAATACGGAGTTCAGTTCTTCTTCCCTTGAATGAAATAAGTTTTGGTCCCATACCTAAAGAAAAGACATCGACCTCGACCTTCATCAATCTTGCTGCTAGAAAATGGCCAGTTTCATGGATCAAAAGTACAAGAGAGATACCTAGAAAGCCTATTATCAGATAGGAAAGTTTAGTTAAGTAGTAGCTCATAAGCAATCTTTCTTGAGATGCTTCTAGCTCTCGAATCTAGATTCAGTACATCTTCGAGGCTCTTAGCACTCTCTTTCCAATCATACTCTTCAACAGTTCTTCTTACTATAGTTGCAATATCTGTAAAGCGTATCTTATCTTCAAGAAATAGAGAGACAGCAACTTCATCAGATGCATTGAAAGCGATAGGGTAGGAGCCCTTTCTTTCAAGGCAGGTGTATGCAAGTGATAAAAGAGGGAACTCCTCTCTGTCCCACGACTGGAATGTAAGAGTAAGATTTTCAAAGGAGAGTGGACGGACACTATCAAGTAAACTCTCAGCGTCCTCATTTACAGCAGAGAGAATAGGGAGTGTCATATCAGGAGGAGAAAGCTGTGCATATACAGAGCCATTACTCATCCTGATCATAGAATGGATTACAGATTGTCTGTGTATAGTGACTTCGATATCCTTTGCATCGAAACCAAATAGAAAGCCTGCTTCAATTACTTCAAGTCCCTTGTTTGCAAGCGTTGCTGAGTCAATGGAAATCTTCCTTCCCATCTTCCATGTAGGATGCTTTACAGCCTCCTGCCATTTAATGTTCTCAAGATTCTTTCGTCCAAGAAAAGGTCCACCAGATGCTGTAATTACAAGTGATGAAACATTTGTGTGTCCTTTAAGAAGATGATAGATTGCAGAGTGTTCGCTATCAACAGGGATAACTTTGACACTCTTTTCTTTTGCATAGGATAAAAACCAGGAGCCACCCATGACGATGGTTTCCTTGTTTGCAAGAGAAAGATTTACTCCTGCATTTATCGAAGCAACAGATGCTTTCAATCCATCTGCACCAGCAATGCCATTAAGGACCATGTCAGCATTCTGATTCTTGATGAATGATTCGAGATCGAAGCCATCTGTATTGAGTGCATATGGACAATGGAATTCATTTGAAAGTGCTTTGAGTCTATCAAGGGATGAGTGTGCAACAAGAGCACAAACCTTAACATCAATCTTGTTTTCTCTTACAGCATTCAGGAAGGTTGTTCCTATAGAACCGGTTGCGCCAAGAACTATAACTCTTTTCATACCATTAAGAAGATGAGGAAGTAGAAGATTGGGGCTGCTACGATGAGGGAATCAACTGAATCCATCATACCACCACGACCTGGAATGATGTGTCCTGAATCCTTAACACCAGCACTTCTCTTGAAGCAGGATTCAATAAGATCGCCAAAGGCTGCACCACAAGCTGTAAGTGAACCAAGAACAAAACCCTGGACAGGATTCATCTTATAGATTGAAAAGAGCGATGTAAGCAGGATACCTTCAAGGCCAGGGATGAGAATACCTGCTACATATCCTGCTATACTCTTGTTTGGACTTACCTTGATAAATCCTCTGTTGTTCTTGCCAAGTAGCATGCCAAAGATATAGGCAAATGTATCGCTTGAAAAGCAGAGACCAAGGAAGGTGATGATCCAGACCCATGCATCATCTAGAAAGCAGAATCTGATGAAATAGGTTGTAAGAAGTGAAGGGTAAAGAAGCATGCAGGCTGAAATTGCCATTCTGTCTCTTGAACCTTTATATCCATCAATCTTATGTCCGAAGTAGATTTCAAGGGACAAAGAAAAAATGATGAGAACCATCAAGACCAATGAAATCAGGTCGTAAGATGGCATGAATGCAAGTTGAATATAGGCAAATAAAGGAAGTAGTCCTCCAAGCCAAAATGGAACCTTTAAATTCAATTCCTTGTTCTTTGTGAGCATATCATGTATTTCAGCATTGCTGATTATCGATATGACTATGACAAGGAGTGTAAAGGCTAGATAGTTGTAATAGGGAAGTAGAACGATGATGAGGAGAAGGGTTGGTAAAGCTATTACAGTTGTCATAACTCTCTTGAATAATGAAGTATTCACTTTCCCAAACCTCCGAACTTGCGGTTTCGTTTTCCAAAATCCTCAATTATAGATACAATATCACATTCATCCCAATCAGGCCAAAGTTTTTTGTAAGAAATGAATTCAGCATATGCAGAATCCCACAAAAGGAAGTTGGAAAGTCGCATTTCTCCAGCACTTCTGGCAATTACATCGACAGGAGGAATTTCGGGATTGTCAAAATTTGCTCGGATGACATCTGGTGTGATATTTTTGATGCCTTTATTTATGGCACGGTTGACGGCACGGCATACTTCATCCTGACCGCCATAATTAATTGCAAGCTGAATAATGAGCTTGTCGTTATTCCTGGTTTCAGAAATAACTGTATCAAGAGCAACTTTTGCGTCCTCTGGAAGAGGGGAATTATCACCAAGCAAAAGAATCTTGATACCGTTGTTATTAAAGAAAGGAAGCTCTCCGATAACCTTTTCTGAAAAGAGACCCATGAGGTACTCGACCTCATCCTTGGGTCTCTTCCAGTTTTCGGTTGAAAAACAATAGAGAGTAAGATATCTGACATTGTTGTTTATTGCACCCAGGGCAACTCTCTTGAGCGCCTTCAAGCCTGCAAGGTGTCCAGCTGTGCGAGGAAGATGGCGGCCGCTAGCCCAGCGACCATTTCCATCCATAATAAGTCCAATGTGCAGATTGTCTTCCATTAGATCTCCATGATTTCCTTTTCTTTAGCTTCAGCAACCTTGCCGACCTCAGCGATGGCATTATCTGTCATCTTCTGGATCTTTGTCTCGCCTTCCTTCTGCTCGTCTTCGCTGATTTCAGCTGCTTTCTGCATCTTCTTCAGCTCTTCCATAGCATCACGGCGAACATTTCTGATTGCGACCTTGGTACCTTCAGCAGTCTGCTTTGCAGCTTTTGCAAGTTCCTTTCTTCTCTGCTCTGTAAGGGCTGGGAAATTGACTCTGATGAGCTTTCCGTCATTGTTTGGATTAAGTCCAAGCTCAGACTTCTGGATAGCCTTTTCAATAGCAGGAAGAACTGTCTTGTCCCAAGGCTGGATAACAACAAGGCGAGCTTCTGGAACACTGATGGAAGCAACCTGGTTCAGAGGAGTCTCTGCACCATAGTACTCAACAGTGAGTTTATCGAAGAGGGCAGGGTTAGCTCTGCCAGTTCTCATTGTCTGATACTCATTCTCGAGAGATGAGATACATTTCTTCATCTTTGCTTCGCAGTTTGAAAGAACAGTCTGCATTTTTTAGTCCCTCTTATACACCAGCAACGAAATAGTCGCAGGATGCGATCTCGAGCTTGCCGCCAGCTGACTTAGCAACTTCAGCCATCTTGCTGGAAACAGACATTGAGTCGTCCTTTACGAATGCCTGATCAACAAAACAGATTTCCTTGTAGAGCTTGCTGAGCTTGCCTCTTACGATGCCTTCCTTGACCTTCTCTGGCTTGTCGAGCTGCTCGACCTGAGCCTTGAAGATCTCAAGCTGTGCATCCTCGAATTCCTTGGAAACAACAGAGGAGTTGAGGAACTGTGGCTTGTAAGCTGCTACGTGGAGAGCACAGTCGTGGCAGAATGTTGCAACATTCTCGTTCTCGAAGAGAGAAGCGTTGTCTGCCTTGAATACGACTACAACTGCTACAGAACCTTCACCGTGTACATAGGTAGCTGCATGTCCATTAGCTGGGATGTCAATAAGCTGTACCTTCTTGCAGGACATGTTCTCCTTGATTGTTGCGATAAGACCATTGACCATATCAACAAGTTCTGGAGCAACGTCTGTATATTCCTTAGCAAGGACAACCTTGGCAATGTCTTCACCAAGAGCCTTGAACTGCTCGTTCTTTGCAACAAAGTCAGTCTCACATGTGAGCTCAACAAGACAAGCCTTCTTGCCGTTGGTTGCTGCAAATACTCTACCGTTCTCAGTAGCTCTATCCTGTCTCTTTGCTACAGCTGCAAGACCCATTTCCTTGAGGATCTTTTCAGCTTCAGCCATGTCGCCATTAGCTTCAGTAAGTGCCTTCTTGCACTCCATCATGCCGGCGCCAGTGATATCTCTAAGCTTCTTTACTTCTGCTGCACTGATTGCCATAAATATCTCCTTACTTTGTGTAGATTTCTTCCTCAGCGTCTGCTTCGGCCTTTTCTTCTGTATACTTGCTGTAGTCAGCCTCGTCGATCTCTTCAGTCTTTGGACCTGGAGCTACTTCAGTCTCTTCCTCATCTCCGAGAGTCTCGATGATCTGGATACCAGCCTCGTTGTCAGCGTCAACTACTGCGTTAGCGATGATTTCAACAAAGAGGGAGATAGCTCTGATAGCATCGTCGTTACCTGGGATAGGGTAGGTGATGTCAGTTGGGTCACAGTTTGTATCGACAACTGCAATAACTGGGATACCAAGTCTCTTGGCTTCTGCAACTGCGAGAGCTTCCTTCTTAGTGTCGATGATAAAGAGAGCGCCTGGGAGCTCAGTCATGTCCTTGATACCACCAAGGTTCTTCTCGAGCTTTGCCTTCTCCTTTGTATAGAGAGCAACTTCCTTCTTTGTGAGGGAATCGAAAGTGCCATCTGCTTCCATCTTCTCAATTCTCTTGAGCTTGGAAATAGACTTCTTGATTGTTGTGAAATTGGTGAGCATACCACCGAGCCAGCGGTTGTTGATATAAGGCATTCCGCATCTCTTTGCTTCCTGCTCAATTGTCTGCTGTGCCTGCTTCTTTGTACCAACAAACAAAATCTGCTTGTTGTTCTTGACCTGTGCTCTGACTGCTTCATATGCCTCTACGATGCATGCGCTAGTCTTCTGAAGGTCGATAATGTGAATTCCGTTTCTCTCTGTGAAGATGAAACGAGCCATCTTTGGATTCCATCTCTTGGTCTGATGGCCGAAATGTACGCCTGACTCAAGCAGGCTCTTCATTGTTACTACTGCCATAGTAATCTCCTTACGTATTGCTCCTTAAAGGAGCCCCTTCTCTAGATCTCAGTACCTTTTGGTACCGGAAATTCTGCTTCCTACGAAAACAGTAATCTAAATATGCCATATTGTGATATTTGTATTCAAGTAGAGAGAAATAAAAAAGTGGAGCGATTTGTTCACACCACTTTGATATCTTTATGTTTGAATTAATCAGATCTGACCTTCTCTGTGAGCAAATGCCATCAAGCGGATTGCATTTATGTTGATGAAGCCCTTGCAATCGAGTGGGTGATAGCCACCAGCCTTGTCCATGGAGCCAAGCTCCTGGTTGTAAAGGCTCTTGTCAGAGAAGAGACCTGCATTGATTACATTGCCCTTGTAGAGTGCAACCTTTGCCTTTCCTGTTACATTCTTCTGGCTTGTCTCGAAGAGGGATGTAAGCATATTGAATTCTGCAGATCCCCAAAGACCATTGTAGATGAGCTCAGCATATTTTGGAGAAAGCATGTCTCTCAAGTGCATTGCTTCCTTGTCCATGCAAAGTCCTTCTAGGTTGTGATGTGCCTTCCAGAGAATATCGCAGCCTGGAGTCTCATAGACACCTCTAGATTTGATGCCTACAAATCTGTTTTCTACCATGTCGACTCTTCCAATTCCATTGTCATGGCCAACCTGATTTAGATAGGTGAGCATTTCAAGTGGATCAGAGACACTTTCACCAGTAGTCTCATTTGTTACCTTGACAGGAGCACCATCTACAAAGTCAATTGCAAGAAGTGTCTCCTTATCTGGAGCTTCCATTGGAGAAACTGTATATGAGAATACATCCTCTGGACATCTTGAGCCTGCATCTTCAAGGATACCTGCTTCATGTGAGATATGGATAAGGTTAGCATCTTCGCTGTATGGCTTTTTAAGGGAAGCCTTTACGGGGATATTGTACTTCTCAGCATATGCGAGCATATCTGATCTACCTTCGAATTCAGAGAGGAACTCAGCATCCTTCCAAGGTGAGATGATCTTGACGTCAGGCATGTTCATATAGTAGCCGAACTCGAATCTTACCTGGTCGTTACCCTTGCCAGTTGCGCCATGAGCAACATACTTTGTGCCTTCCTTCTTTGCAATCTCTACATGCCTCTTTGCGATGATAGGTCTTGCAAGGGAAGTACCGAGAAGATATGTTCCCTCGTAGATTGTATTTGCCTTGAGTGCAGGAATTACATAATCCTTGACAAGCTCATTCTTGAGATCCTCGATATAGACCTTGCTTGCACCTGTTGCATAAGCCTTCTTCTCTATATAATCGAAATCCTCCTGCTGACCTACATCTGCTACATATGCAATTACTTCAAAGCCCTTGTTTGCAAGCCACTTGAGAATTACAGAGGTATCAAGTCCACCAGAATATGCCAGAATTACTTTTTCCTTGCTCATTTTGTTATCAAATCTCCTTGTAGGAGTAGTCCTACCAGAAGAGAATTATGCATAAATAACACATAACTTCAAGTATATTTTGTATATTTATTTAAGAAATTTGACAATTTGATGAATATTTTTTGTATATCGACTATAATTATATGCAAAATAATAGATTGTATTTTTACAATCAAGAAGTTATCTTTAGATTCATGGTTGGCTATCTGTTAAAAAAGGTTTTTGCAAACGTTTGGAACAATATCGTTCCTTTCTTCATTTTCAATATATTCAGTATCTTGTTTGGAATAATCTTCCTGTATAACTTCTATCTATTTGGACAGAATGCAGCTGTATTCCTTTTCCTTCTATTTGTATTGATGTTCATCTACACTGTCTATGATTCTGGACAGTTCAATGCAATCTATGAATGGACACAGGGGAGAAGAGGATCCATCAATGAACTTGCTATTGGATGCAAGAGAAATTTCAGACACGCAGCATTCTTATATTTATTGAGAGTCCTGATGCTGATTCTCGTCTCTTATATAATCCCATCTGCAAAATCATTAGGCGGATTCATGTTGATCCCTGCTTTCATTCTCTCTTGGGTTGTCATCTTCGTTTCTATGGCACTCAATTATTATATGCCACTATATCAGGAAGTGTCTTCAGACAGTTCCTTTGTAACAACAAAGAAATCGTTCATCGTCCTATTTGACAACTTTGGTTTTTCATTCATTCTTGCTTTACTCAATACTGTATTCTCAATTCTGTCTCTAGTTACACTTGGTCTCATTCCGGGAGCAAGCTTCTTGCAGCTAATGAATATGGAAGCAACTGAAATTCTGATGCTCAAATATGATTATCTCAAGAATCATCCAGAAGCAGCAGGCAGGAAGATTTCAATGTCAGAGCTTATCGCTTATGAAATTGACAAGGAAAACTACCTATGAGCTACGAAGTTGAAATCAAGGTACGTGTTGCAAACGAAGATGTGAAAGAACCAGAACTCAAGAAGAGGATAGATTCTCTTGTTGGTTCTTTTGGTCTTTATATAGATAAGGAAGATATATACTTTCATCTCCCAAATGATGCAGAACCTTCATTTAGGATCAGGGATGAAAGAAATCGTATCCTTGTCACTGCCAAGGAAAAGCACAAGGCCAAGGGCGTTGAGTGCAACAAGGAACTTGAATTTATCCATGAAAATGTCAGTGACAAAGATATCATGCTCGAAATGGCTTCTCATCTTGGATATGAAATTCTCAGAAAGAAAAGGAAAACAGGATGGGAATGGCACTTCAAGGATGTCCATATCGAACTCTTGTGCGTAACGAGGCTTGGTTGGTTTCTTGAGATGGAGACGATCAGTGAGGACAATTCACCTTCCTCAACAGGGTCTCTAAAACGTGAACTCTTTGATATTCTCTCCTCTCTCGGATATAGTGAAAAAGATATCGAGGCTCGAGGTTATAATAGGATGCTAAGCGAACTCGAAGCAAAGGATGGAAAGTGATGCAAATGAGAGCAAGCCATATCCTAGTCAAGGATAAAGCATTGGCAGATAGAATATATAGTGAAGTGAAGGCAGGAAAGAACTTTGCTGAAGAAGCAAGAAGATATTCAACTTGTCCAAGCAAGGCAAAGGGTGGGGATCTTGGCTGGTTTGGCCCAGGCCAGATGGTAAAAGAATTCGAAATTGCCACTATGCGTCTTGGTTATGGTCAGATCAGCACTCCTGTAAGGACTCAATTCGGATATCATATAATAAAGAAGACTGGAGTTAAGGATTGAAAAGCGTAACTATTTACACTGATGGTGCTTGTTCTGGTAACCCAGGCCCTGGCGGTTGGGGTGCTATTCTTTGCTACAATGATAAGAAGAAGGAAATCAGCGGAGGAGAGGAGAAGACCACAAATAATCGCATGGAGCTTATGGGTGCAATTGTTGCTCTTGAGACACTTAAGGAAAGTTGTCATGTCGAGCTATATTCAGACAGTAAATATCTTGTCGATGCCTTTCTTCAGAAGTGGATATTCGGATGGGAAAAGGCCAATTGGAAGAGAAAGGGAAACAAGGAAGTTCCCAACAAAGAACTTTGGAAGAGGCTATTGGTGCAATATCGCCGCCATGAAATTGTCTTCAATTGGGTAAAGGGCCACGCTGACAATGAATTCAATAACCGCTGTGATGAACTTGCAGTAGCTGAGTGGAAAAAGATTAAGAATCAGAGCGCAGAGGCTTGAGTGTCATTTGTTTTTTCTTCACTGGCTGCTGTAGTAGTTTCATTCGAAGTTGTTTCTACGGTAGTCGAAGTATCAGTTGTTTTCTCTTGAGAAACCTCATCCTGTGCAGAATCTGTTGAGCTGTTTGACTTTTCTTCACTAGCTGTCGTCTGAGCAATTTCATCGGATCCTGTTTTTACAGTCTCATTTGTTTCCTTATTGGATACATCATTCTGTACAGAATCTGTTGCGTTATCTTTCTTTTCTTCACTAGCTGCCCTCTGAGCAGTTTCGTCAGAAGTTGTTTCTGTAGTCGAAGTGTCAGTTGTTAACACTTGAGATGTATCACTCTGTGCAGGATCTACTGTGTTGTCAGCCTGTGTTGCTGGTTGAACAATTTCAATTGCCTTATAAAATGGGTCTATCTTTGCAAGTAGGCTAAGTGCCTTACTGTTGTTTATATCTCTATATATTATATCCATCAGATAGTTTTTTGCTTTTTTCTCATTGCCCTTATCGAGATGATACTCTGCAAGCATCAGAAGAACATCGATATTTCCTTTATCAAAGGAGAGTATATCCTCGAGTGTCTTTTTGATATCATATCCACCCTGGCGAAGAGCATATAACTTCAGATATTGAAGTCTGAGTGAATCGACATGTTTTAGTGACAGACTATCTATAACACTTATCGCTTCTTCATAGTTTCCTTCAGCTGCGAGTGCATAGGCATAATCATAACCAATAACAAGAGAAGACTTGTTTGCATTGTAGCTCTTTTCAAGTGCTGACAATGTTTCTTCCTTTGTTGAATATACAGGTATTTCAATCGTTTCTTCCTTTGAACTTGTACAGGAAGAAAAAATGAGTATAGAGAAAATAAGAAGTAATAAAAGTCTTTTCATTGCTATTGAATCTTAAGATTATTGCCAAGGCTTTGCAACTTGTCGTTGATTGAGTTATATTTTAAACACTTAATTTAACTAAGGGGTATTAGAAATGAATCTAGTTTTCCTAGGCCCTCCTGGTGCAGGAAAGGGCACAATTGCTGCAAAGGCAAAGGATGTATACAAGGTACCACATATCTCAACTGGTGATCTTTTCAGAGCTAACATCAAGAACGAAACAGAGCTTGGCAAGAAGGTCAAGGCTATATTGGCTTCTGGGGATCTGGTTCCTGATTCAGTTACCATCGAAATGGTAAGAGAGAGACTCAAGGAAGCTGATGCAAAGAATGGCTTCATCCTTGATGGCTTTCCACGCACAATAGCTCAGGCTGATGCTCTTTCTGAAATGACAGGTCTTGATGCAGTTGTAAACTTTGTCCTCGATAAGGATGAGATCATCAAGAGACTTTCTGGAAGAAGAGTCTGTAAGAGCACTGGTAGAACCTACCACATCCTCTTCAATCCACCTAAGGTTGAGGGTATAGATGATGAGACAAGAGAACCACTTATTCAGAGAGATGACGACAAGGAAGATGCTATCAGAAATCGCCTTGAAGTCTATGAAGCTTCTACTGCTCCTCTGATCGAGTACTACAGAGCAAAGGGTCTTCTTGTCGATGTCGATGCATCAAAGAGCCCAGATGAAGTACTTTCTCTCATGGTAAAGGCACTTGAGAAATAAGAGTTAGTTATATAAGTCCATCGGTCAAACTGGTGGACTTTGTATTTTGTCTCATAATTTATATCTTTTTCCTTTTTGTATTGAAAAATTATTTCTTTCTTGCTAATAAGTTATTGCCAAGGAGATTATAGTATCTAATGGCATATTTTTATCCTGAAGTCTCAAGAACTTTTTCAGAATACTTATTAGTTCCTGGCTACTCATCAAGTAGCTGTATTCCAAACAATGTTTCACTCACAACACCTTTGGTAAAGTATAGAAAGGGTGAAGAGGAGTGTCCAATTCAAATCAACATACCTATGGTATCTGCAATCATGCAATCTGTTTCGGGTGTGAAGCTTGCAACTGCACTTGCTCGTGAAGGTGGCCTTTCATTCATCTATGGAAGCCAGAGCATCGAAAGTGAAGCAGATATGGTTCGAAGTGTCAAAAGAAGCAAGGCAGGCTTTGTTGTTTCTGATTCAAACATTAGACCAGACAACACTCTTTTTGACGTACTTGAGCTTTCAAGACAAACTGGGCACTCAACTATTGCTGTCACTGATAATGGTAAAGCAGATGGAAAACTTCTAGGTGTAGTTACATCTAGAGATTACCGTCTTTCCAGAATGAGTGGAGAAGAGAAGGTTTCATCTTTCATGACTCCATTTGACAAACTTATCTATGGAAAGGAAGGCATGACCCTTTCTCAGTGCAATGATATCATCTGGGAGCACAAGCTGAATCAACTTCCTATAATCGATGATGATATGCATCTTGTCAGCTTTGTTTTCAGAAAGGATTATGAGAGTCACAAGAAGAATCCCCTTGAGGTGCTCGATAGTAAAAAGAGATATCTAGTTGGTGCTGGTATTAATACTCGTGATTACAAAGAAAGAGTTCCTGCACTTGTTCAAGCTGGTGCAGATGTTCTCTGTATCGACTCATCTGAAGGCTTTACTGAATGGCAGAAGCAGACACTTGAGTTCATAAGAAAAGAGTATGGAGATAGTGTAAAGGTTGGAGCCGGAAACGTTGTCGATGCCGAAGGCTTTAACTTCCTTGCATCCTGTGGAGCTGATTTTGTCAAGGTCGGTATCGGTGGTGGTTCTATCTGCATAACTCGTGAGACAAAGGGAATTGGTCGAGGCCAGGCAAGTGCTCTTATCGATGTTGTCAATGCCAGAGATGAGTACTATAGAAAGACAGGCATCTATATCCCTGTCTGTTCTGATGGCGGTATCGTCTATGATTACCATATGACTCTTGCTCTTGCCATGGGGGCAGATTTCATAATGCTCGGTCGCTACTTTGCTCGTTTTGATGAATCTCCATCTAATAGAGTCACGATCAACGGGACATATATGAAGGAGTACTGGGGCGAGGGAAGTGCCAGGGCAAGGAACTGGCAGCGCTATGATCTTGGAGGAGACAAGAAGCTTTCCTTTGTTGAAGGAGTTGACTCCTATGTTCCATATGCAGGAGCATTGAAGGACAATGTTCAATTGACCTGTGCAAAGATCAGATCGACAATGGCAAATTGTGGTTCCCTCGATCTTGATGAATTCAAGAGCAAGGCAAAGCTTACATTGGTTTCCAGTGTTTCCATTGTAGAAGGTGGTGCGCACGATGTTCTCTTGAAGGACAAGCAGGGCATAGAAGTCAAATAGAAAACGTCTTTTGATATATTGACACGTTCTTTATCATATTCTAAAGTAAAGGACGTTCGGAGGATTAGCTCAGCGGGAGAGCGCCTGCCTTACAAGCAGGATGTCATAAGTTCAATCCTTATATCCTCCATCGGGTCAAGTAATGATACTTGACCTTTTTCTTTTACTAGCAGATATTTTCCCTTAGTTATGTGGAATATTAATACTATTACAATATGTTTCTTTGTCTATTGCATTCTTGGTTGGTGTTGTGAGGAAGTCTATTGCTTCCTGCTTTCAAAAAAATGGGTCAATAGAGGTTTTTTGTATGGACCATATCTGCCTATCTATGGCTCTGGAGCAATGGCAGTAGTCCTACTGCTTGAAAGATTTCTCTATTCACCAATCTTGATTTTCCTTCTTGGAATGCTAGTCTGTTCAATCCTTGAATATATAGCTCATTGGGGAATGGAAAAAATCTTCAATATAAAACTTTGGGATTACTCTACATATCATTTCAATCTGAATGGAAGAATATGCTTGAGAAATTCGATTCTCTTTGGAATCTGTTCTCTATTTGTAATGTATGTAGTCAATGTTCCTCTCTTGAATGTTGTCTTTTCCTTAAATGACATAGCTGCATACTCGCTTTCTGTCATGATTGTCATTATCCTTACAGTCGATACTGTGCTTTCAGTCATCAAGCTCAATTCCTTCAAGAAGGCTATGGCAGAGCTTGAAAAGATTTCAAAGGAGATCAACGCACGCTCTAATGAGTTCATGAAGAACCTTGCTGAAGCTGAAGAGAGATTCAAACTTGAACATGAAAAGCAGAAGCAGATCTTCGATAATGAGAGAGAGAAGAGAATCTGGGAGCTCAATGATAGAAAGGATCAGCTCATTGGCAAGATAAGGTTCATTTTGCGTGATAACCCAACACTTACCAACAGAGAGAAGTTCAAGTCTGAGGTCATCTTCAATGCAAGAGAGCAGCTTTCTTCAAGAAGAGCAGAGATTGTAGAGAAATTCAAAAAGGCAAAGATGGAAAGAAAGAATGGTTAAACTTGATGAAGTTAAAAGAGAACTAGAAGAGACATGCATAAAAGCAGGGAGAGAGAATGAAGTCTCTCTTATGGCTGTCTCTAAGCTCCATACATACGAAAATATTCTCGAATGTTATGAGAAGGGACAGAGACTATTCGGAGAGAACCATGTCCAAGAGATCGCTGCAAAGTTTCCAAAGAAGGAAGATAGACCTGAAGGTATGTATCTTTGTCTGATTGGACATCTTCAGAGCAACAAAGTAAGAAAGGTCCTGCCTCTAGTTGATAGAATTGACAGTGTCGATTCTATCAAGCTCCTTCATCTCATAGAAAAGGAACTTGATAGACTTTCAGAAGAAAGAAGTATCCTTTTTGAGATCAACAGCTCTGATGAGGAACAGAAATCTGGATTCAAGGACGAAAACGAGCTCTTTGATGCAGTCAATGAGCTTAAGAATTGTCCACATGTAAAGCTTGAAGGTATAATGACTGTAGGTCCTCTTGGTAATGATATCGAGAAGAACAGAAAAGCTTTCAGATATACATGAGAGATATTTGAAAGAGTCAAGGCTATTGTACCTTCTGTCAATGTTCTTAGTATGGGTATGAGTTCAGATTACCCAACTGCAATAGAAGAGGGAAGCAATCTTGTCAGGATTGGAACTGCTATCTTTGGTGAAAGGAATTACAATGCATAGGAAGGTAATTTTAGTATTTCTTATTTTTGCATTACTAATCTCTTCTCTTCCTGCGGAGGCTCGTCTTTCATATGAGCCATATGGAAAGGAAGAATTTCCTATCTGGACGATGGAGCTAAGAAGAGCTGAATGCATCTTCTTTGGCTCTCTTGTAATTACTTATCCCGTGGCTTCAATAATATACAGTGCACTTACTAACAATGGGATCATAAAGGCACCAGATGACAGTGTAGATAGGATGATTCAGAGAGCTGCAATTGCATCGGCGCTTTCATTTACTATCACAACTGCAGATTATCTAATTGGCAAGAAACAAGCACATGATCAGAAATAAGTCCATTACATTCAATTCTGATTTTGATGGCAGAGTCGATAGAACTAATCTTCTTGCCCGTCCTGTTTTTTCAAGGGATGACACTGTAATTACAATCAATGGGAAAGTTGCAAAGAAAAGTTCCAAGGTAAAAGTTGGTGATGTTGTCACTGTCGATTATACTGAGGATTTCTTTGAAAAGCTCATTGCGCAAGATCTTCCTCTTGATGTGATATATGAAGATGATGAGATGCTCGTAATCGATAAAAGAGCAGGGATGGTAGTCCATCCTGGAGCTGGGAATTACGAGAACACTCTTGTAAATGCACTTCTATTTAGGTATGGCGAAGACTTTCAGACACTTGATGATGAAGAAGAGAATCTCTTGAGACCTGGTATTGTCCATCGCCTCGATAAGGATACATCAGGTGTATTGGTTGTCGCAAAGACAGCACAGGCTCACAGAAATCTTGCATCTCAGTTTGCATCTCATTCCAACGAAAAGATATATATTGCAATCTGCAAAGGTGTCTTTTTAAAGAAGAGAGGCAGACTTGATAACTATTTAAAGCGCAATGATGTAAACAGAAAACAATATTGCGTAAGTGATGATGGTAAGAGAGCTATAACAAACTATGTAGTTTTGAGGCAGTTTGAAAACTGCGCTCTAGTAAGACTTAAGATAGAGACAGGAAGGACACACCAGATCAGAGTGCATATGGCATCAATTGGGCACCCTGTTCTTGGCGATGAGCTCTATGGAAGAAAGGATAAATTCTATGATGGTCTTATGTGTCTTCATTCATTTATGTTGAAAATTGACCATCCTATAAATAATAATCGCATGTGCTTCAGATCCAAGATGCCTGATAGAATTAAGAATGTCGTCAAAAGAGAGCTGAAAAGAACTAAATAATGCGAAGCAGGAAAGAATGATTTCATCCAATGTCTGTTGTCAATTATACAGTTAAAAAGTTAAACTCAATCTCATGAAAGGTCAGATCAGGAGATCAATAAACAACTTCTATACAGTCTTCTCTCTTGAGGATGGAAGAATCTATAGCTGTCGATTGAAGGGAAAAAAGCTCGATATAGAGTCCTATGAATACAATCCAATTGCAGTAGGAGATGAAGTCGAGTTCACTCCTCATAGCATGAATGAGGGTCTAATTACCAAGCGCTATGACAGGAGAAGCTCTTTTACTCGATGGAATGTAAAACTTGAGAAGAATCAGACAATTGCTGCCAATATGGATCAAGTGTTGATCGTCTGCTCTGCCGGAATTCCTCCATTTCGTCCACGCTTTCTTGATAGAGCAATATCATGCACAAAGGGATGTGAAATTATTCTATGCATGAATAAGTGCGATAATTTGCTGACTGAATATGAATTTGAACGCTGGGCGCTCTATCACAAGCTAGGTTACAAGATCATAGCAGTTTCTGCACTTACTGGTGAGAATATCGAGGATCTGAAAAAACTATTGAATGGAAAGACAACTGCATTGGTAGGTCAATCTGGAGTTGGTAAATCTACACTTGTAAATCTCCTTGTCTCACCTGAAATCATGCAGGCAACTGGGGATGTCAACGAGAAGTACTCAAGAGGAAACCATACAACAAACCATTCGATATACCTTGAAAAGGATGAGATCAGACTTATCGACACTCCGGGTGTGAGAGAAATCCTATCTCCTATGGAGGAACCTGAGGAGCTTTTGTCTTCTTTTCCTGAGTTTTCTGCATTCAAATGCCATTTCGATGGCTGTCTTCATATCGATGAGCCAGGATGCAAAGTTAAAGAAGCAATCGAAGATGAAAAGATTGACGTTGATAGATATGAAAGCTATCTGAGAATGCAGCAATCTCTAAAAGAAAGAAGCCCAAAATGGGCTAGAACTCACTTCAGGAAGAACAAGCAATGAAGAAAAGGACCATTGAAGATCTTGAATTTGATGAAATATTGGAAATGATAAGATCATTCAGCCTGTCAGAGGAAGGAAAAGAGCTACTTTGTGAAGCTGCTATTACTTCTGATGAAACTGTTATTCAAGAAAGAGCTAGAAGAATTGAAGAGATCGAGACATTGAGTGAACAGGCTGAAGAGAGTCTGAGAAGTTTTGTTTCGTTGAAGAATCTTCTCACCTTTGCCGAGCATACACATGCTGCCTTTGATGGAATCGACATCTTCCTTGCCGGTGATTTCCTTGTTTCGATGAAAGTCCTCTCTCGCTTCTTGCAAGATGATTCTCTCATCGATTCAGATCTTGAAACATTGTCAAATGATATCGATATTGCAATCAGTCAGGATGGAGCTGTAAAGGAGTCCCATCCTTTACTTGTTCCTCTTTACAAGAAAGTTGAAGAAGCCAGGAACATCAGAGCGCAGTATAGCCAGAACTTTCTATCAGAACACAGCTCAATTGTTCAAAATCAGAATGCACTCTATCGAAATGAAAGAGTTGTGCTTCCGATCAAGAGGGAGGACAAGAATTTAGTTCCTGGCTATGTTCAGGGTTCGAGCCAGAGTGGGGGAACACTTTTTGTTGAAACCTTCGAGCTAGTCGAGATGAATAACAATGTTGTACTCGCTGAAGAAGAAATCTTGCATATGAAGCATAAGATCCTCAACGATCTATCTGTGAGGATAAGAGAGAAACTTTATTACTTCAAAAAAAGTATAAAGTTTGTTGCTGATTTCGATTTCCACTATTCTCTTGAGCGTTTTATAAAGAAGACACGCTCAAGAAGAGTCAAGATTGGAAATAGGATCAAGCTTGTAAATGCTCGTCATCCATTACTTTTTGAAAAGGCTGTTCCAATCTCACTTGAGCTTGATGAAAGCTGTCGTGGTGTAGTCCTGTCTGGTGCAAATGCAGGTGGTAAGACTGTCACTATGAAGACAGTTGCTCTCTTTTCTCTTTTAAACCAGTTATCTGGCTATGCACCAGTAGATGAAGATAGCATGCTTCCTCTATTTGATAACATCTACACTGATATTGGTGATGGCCAATCTATTCTCGAAAACTTCTCGACCTTTTCAGGTCACATGGCCAATGTGTCCAGAATCCTTAATGAGTGTACTGAGAAAAGTCTCGTACTTCTAGATGAGATAGGTTCTGGAACAGACCCAAGTGAAGGTGCTGCCTTGACAATTGGTATCCTTGAATACCTTAAGAAGAAAAGGTCTACAGTCTTTGTCACAAGCCACTATAGCCAAGTCAAGATGTATGCATACAACGATGAAGAGATGTTGAATGCAGGTATGGAATTTGATGTGGAATCATCACGTCCGACCTATAGGATAATTCCTGGCCTTCCTGCAGATAGCCACGCTCTTGCAATTGCAAAGAAGATGGGACTTCCTAAAGATGTCCTATCTGTTGCAAGGGAGCATCTTGGTGAAGGTGCAACTGTAAGCCAGTTGATTAACGAGCTTACAAGCCGAAATAGGGCACTGGACAGAAAGATAAATGAAGTCGAGATAGAGAAACGCAGATTCTTGAAAAGTCAGAGTGACAATGAAAAGACAAGAAGTGAACTTGAGAAGTTGAAGCATGAAATCAAGAGTGGATCGGCAGATGAACTCAGAATCTTCATGAGGGACACCAGAAGAGAACTTGAGAAGCTAGTCAAGGATATTTCTACAGGAAAGCTAGACCATGAAAAGACAATGAAGGTAAAAGCCTTCATCAAGGAGATTGAAAACAAGAGCAAGGTAGCTGATGAAGAAGTAGAAGTCGAAGAAGAGAAGCTATCTAAGAAGAGCGAATATAAGTTCCTTGAAGGCATGGAGGTCTATTGCGGCACATTCAAGAGAAGAGGAATCCTTCTTAAGGACCTTGGAAAAGGAAAGTGGCAGGTATCTCTTGATTCCATGAGAATTACACTGCACGAAAAGGATCTTGAGCCTGCTGTGAGTGAAACTAAGCCATTTGTAGCAGCTTACAAGACTCAGGCTCCTAAGCCAAAACTCACTCTTGACCTCAGAGGCTATACACTCAAGGAGGCACTTGAAGCTGTCAAGAGCCAGATAGAAGGCTGTCTTGTCCATTCACTGTTTTCATTCAGCATCATCCATGGAATTGGAAATGGAGTTTTGAACCATGGAATTCAAGATTACCTTAAAAAGGATCCAAATGTTGAGGAGTATTACTTTGCTCTTCCTCAGGATGGTGGAATGGGAAAGACTTACGTAAAACTCAAGTGAGCTGAGACAATAGAACTGAAGCAAATACGATCACACAGCCAAATATCTCTCTAGGAGTAAGTGCATCTGAAAGGATGATAAAGCCTGCAAGAGCTGCAAATACAGATTCAAGACTCATTATCAAGGTTGCGATATTTGGCTTTACATACTTTTGGGCAACAACTTGGAGTGTGTAGGCAATACCACAGGAAAAGATACCAGTGTAGAGTAGTGGGAAGGCACAAGCTTTCAAGTTGTCAAGGTTGATATCCTCAGATAGAAATGCAATTGCAAGTGAAAGGATTGCAACAGTAAAAAACTGCATTTGAGATAGTTCAAGCCCATCGAGATCTTTGATGAAGTAGTCTATCAGCATTACCTGGAGTGCGAACATAAAGGCACAGACAACAAGATAGATATCCCAAGAATCCATAGTGAAACTTGATGTAATTGATAGAAAATACATTCCAATGCAGGAAAGAAGTGCATAGAAGAAGATTTTCTTTGAAACCTTCTTCCCGATTGCTATCATCATGAGAGGAGTGAAGATGTTGTAAAGGCTTGTAATGAAGCCAGCCTTGCCTGCTCCTGCTCCTATCATTGCATATTGCTGAAAGGAACTTGCTGAAAACAGAGCAAGGCCACAGAGAAAGCCTCCCTTCAGAAGGTTTCTGTTCTCTTTTGGGGAAACTGTTCTTTTCTTTCTTCCTTGGATTATGAAAGGCATAAGAACGAGTGCACCGATCAAAAACCTGATTCCATTGAATGTGAATGTTCCAACAAGCTCTGTTGAAACATCCTGAGCGACAAAGGCTGTTCCCCAGATAAAAGCTGTGAGTAAAAGTAATAAAGATGCTGAAAGCTGACTCATAGGGGATAATTTAGATTTTTTTGCCTTCTATTGGCAACAGTTTCTGTTAGAATGGTTGTATGGAAGAGGTAAATTTACTTACACGCCTTAAGGAGCGTTATCTCGAAAGTAGGAGTCCAGATGATTTCTATGCTTTTATCTACCAGCTTTCGAGAGAGTGTCTAATTGTTCCATTCTCCATCTCCTTTGAGGAGAATGAAGAGTTTATGACTTCTCTTGAAAATGGAAATGCAGATATCGAAAGTTCCAGAAAATCACTAGTTATGCAGGATGATCTCATTTTTTCATTCACTGAAGAGTCTGAGATTCCTGAAGATTATGAATATTCGCTTTTCTATCTCGATATATATCAACTTGAAAAGGTTATACAAGAAAGTAAAGGCTTTCTGATAGATCCATATACAAGGCCACTAATTCTTGACAAGGATACCTTTTCATCAATTCTAACTCTCGTAAAGAATAAAGTAATAGACCTAGGAGGTTCATAATGTCAGATTACATGAATGGAACAGGACTTCAGTATCATCTTAGAATCAAGAAAGGAGATGTTGGAAGATATGTAATTCTTCCAGGAGATCCAAAGAGAGTTCCACTCATTGCAAAATATCTCGATGACGCTGTCTTTGTTGCAGACCATAGAGAATATATGACCTATACAGGATATCTAGAAGGGGAAAAGGTCTCAGTTACAAGCACTGGCATCGGTGGTCCTTCAGCTGCAATCTGCATGGAAGAACTGAATGTATGTGGCGCTGACACATTTATCAGAATGGGTACCTGTGGTGGTATCAGACTCGATGTTATGGGTGGTGATGTCGTAATTGCAACAGGAGCAGTCAGAATGGGTGGAACTAGCAGGGAATATGCACCGCTCGAATTTCCAGCTGTTGCAGATTATGATGTCGTTACAGCTCTCAAGAGGGCCTCCGATAGGCTCAGTTTGACATCCCATTTAGGTATTGTCCAATGCAAGGACTCCTTCTATGGCCAGCATGACCCTGACAGGATGGCAGTAGGGCAAATGCTGAAGGATAAGTGGGATGCTTGGAAGAAGCTGGGTGTTCTTGGTTCTGAAATGGAATCAGATACTCTATTTGTAGTTGCATCGAGTCTCGGTGTGCGCTGTGGTAGCTGTTTCCATATTGTTGGAAACCAGGAAAGAGAACTGCTTGGCATGGAGAATCCAAAGCTTCATGATACAGAAAATGCAATAAGAGTTGCTGTAGAAGGTGTAAGAGAGCTTATCCTTGCGGATAGAGCTCGATGCCAGAAGAAATAAATTCTTTCTTGACTTCTTCAAGTAAGGATTCGAGTTTGCTTAAATCCTTTTCTTCTCTGACAAGCTCGATTACAAATACTTCGAGGCCTGTTCTTGTATAGTCTTCCTGAAGTGCTTTGCATGGGTGCATCCCAAGATCGAGCTTGAAGCGCTCTTCTGCTCTTGTTTTGTTGATGTCGGTTGTTGTTGATAGATATGATCTATCACTTTTCAGATTGTAGATTCTATATACACCAGAATTACTATCACCAATTAGATAGTTTTCCATATCGAATTTTTCGTTAACAATCATTGTAAATATTCAGTCCTTAAAGGGTATTTTTTTGTTCCTTTATTTTTATATATATTATAATATGCTTTTGAGAAGTGTCTTTACAAGCAACGCTGTATGGGCACTATTTGGCTAAAAAAACTTTTAAAAAGGTGGTTTATATGGAACAACAGATTCAGGATCTGGTAGCTTCTATCCGCAAGGAAGGAATTGACGAAGCCAAGAAACAAGCTGATGAACTCCTTGATAAGGCAAAGAAAGAAGCTTCTAAGATTCTTGAGGATGCCAAGAAGCAAAGTGCCAAGATCATTGCAGATGCTGAAAGCGAATGTGCTTTGAGAGACCAGAGTGCCAAGGCTGCTCTCAGTCAGGCTGCAAGAGATGTAGCTCTTGCACTCAAGAAGAAGATCGAAGAGGAGTTCGACAGAATTCTTGCTTCAGATATAGCAAAGGCAATGGATTCATCTCTTCTTGCAAAGCTTATTGAAGCTGCTGTAAAAGCAGATTTGAAGGACAGTGTCTTTGAAGTATCAGATTCTGATGCAAAGGCTGTCGCACAAGCTGTCAAGAGCGAGCTGGCTCATGAGCTGAATAAGGGGCTTGTCATCAAGGCAAACAGTGCAATCGAGAGTGGAATCAGGATTTCTTCTAAGGACGGAAGCGGTTATGTCGATATCTCTGCTGAAGAGGTTGCTTCCCTGATGAAGCCATCCCTTTCTCCTGCACTCAGAGAGATTATAGGTTGAAATAGGGTAGAAGATGTCAGAGTACTACTATCTGGTCGCCACTCTTCCAATGCTCAGAAAGGATATGAGCGAATATATGAGCCACAGTGAATTCCTTTCCCTTTGCAAGGATAAGGTCACGATGCGTGATTATAAGATGCTCGAAAATGCAACTCTTTCAGGTAACGGGACTGCCAATGGTAAGTTCATGAAGGACTTTACTCACTTCAGGAGCATGGTAGAAAAAGAACTTGCATTCCAGAGAGCTAACAAGCTCAAGATCAAGGATGCAAAGTACGAGAACAAGGGCGACAAGGAGTCGAAGATTACTGAGAGGATTAGAAAGGCTGTTTCAGAGGATAATCCACTTGAAGGCGAGAAGATAATTCTGGGCCTCTATTGGGATTATCTGGAAGAGCATATTGGAAATGGTCATTATTTTGACATTACCTTCCTTCTAGGCTATTCGCTGAGACTTCAGATTCTTTCCAGACTCTCTCTCTTCGATCTTGATAAGGGAAATGCCGAATTCGAAAGATTGTTCGGTAATTTGAGAACACAGATATTCCAGTAAGGGGATAGATTATATGGCAAACAACATAGGTCATGTTGTCAGTGTTAACGGCAACATGGTTAACGTAGAGTTCGAGAATGCCATCGCAAAGAACGAGGTAGGCTACATCGTTGTAGGCGATACTCGTCTCAAGAGTGAGGTTATCAGAATCAACAAAGGCGTCTCTGCTCTTCAGGTATATGAAATGACTGAAGGTATAGCAGTTGGTGACAAGGTTGAATTCTCTGGTGAACTGCTCTCTGTAGAGCTTGGCCCAGGCCTTCTCACTCAGATTTATGATGGTCTGCAGAACCCTCTGCCAGCTTTGGCTGAGCAGTGTGGCTTCTTCCTTCAGAGAGGTGTATACCTCAATGCAATTCCTGATCGTGATTGGGAATTCACTCCAGTAAGCAAGGTAGGTGATACTGTTGTCGCTGGTGATACCCTTGGTACTGTCCCAGAGGGTGTTTTCACTCACCAGATCATGGTTCCTTTCGATCTGCTAGGAGAGTGGAAGGTTGTCAGCATCAATGGAAAGGGCACTTATAATGTTCGCTCTACAATCGCTACAATCGAAAATAGCAAGGGCGTAAAGAAAGAGCTATCAATGGTATTTACCTGGCCTGTCAAGAAGGCTATCAAGTGCTATGAGGAAAGGCTCAGACCAACAGAACCAATGGTAACAAAGGTAAGAATCATCGATACATTCCTTCCTGTTGCCAAGGGTGGTACATTCTGTACTCCTGGTCCTTTCGGTGCAGGTAAGACAGTCCTCCAGCACATGGAATCCAAGAACTCCGATGTCGATATCGTAATTATCGCAGCTTGTGGTGAAAGAGCTGGTGAGGTTGTTGAAATCCTCAAAGAGTTCCCAGAGCTTATCGACCCAAAGACTGGAAAGAGCTTGATGGAAAGAACCATCATCATCTGTAATACATCTTCCATGCCTGTTGCTGCCAGAGAGGCATCTGTATACACAGCAGTAACTCTTGCGGAGTATTACAGAAACATGGGCCTCGATATTCTCATGCTTGCTGACTCTACATCACGTTGGGCTCAGGCAATGAGAGAGATGAGTGGTAGACTTGAAGAGATTCCTGGTGAGGAAGCTTTCCCTGCATACCTCGAATCCAAGATTGCTGAATTCTATGAGAGAGCAGGTAAGGTAAGGCTCAAGGATGGTAGAACAGCTTCTGTTACGATCGGTGGTACTGTTTCTCCTGCAGGTGGTAACTTCGAAGAGCCTGTAACTCAGGCTACACTCAAGGTTGTTGGTGCATTCCACGGTCTTTCAAGAGAAAGATCTGATGCAAGAAAGTATCCTGCAATCCATCCTCTCGATTCCTGGTCAAAGTATGAAGGAATCATCGATTCGGCCAAGGTTGCTGAAGCAGGTCGCATCCTCAGAAGAAGCAATGAAGTCAATCAGATGATGAAGGTTGTAGGTGAAGAAGGTACTTCTACAGAAGACTATATCATCTATCAGAAGGGTGAACTGCTTGATGCCGCATATCTGCAGCAGAACTCATTCGATGCAGTCGATGCTGCAGCACCTGTCGATCGTCAAAAAGATACATTTGCTATCATGTATGACATCCTTAAGGCTGACTATGATTTCGAGGAGAAGAATGACGTAAGAAACTTCTTCAACCAGCTACGCCAGGCATTCCTCGACTGGAATGGTATTCCTCAGGATAGCCCAGAGTATGAAAAGATGAAGAATTCTCTCATCTCTCTGTACAAGGGAAAGGTCAGGTAAAGTATGCAGAAGATCTATACTAAGATTGAATCAATTGTCGGTAACGTAATTACTGTTAGGGCTGAAGGTGTAAGAAATAGTGATCTTGCTGAGATAACTACTTCCTCTGGAAAGAGCTATGCAAACGTCATCAAGCTTGATAGAGACCTCGTTTCCTTGCAGGTATTTGCAGGTGGTCAGGGTGTCAGCACAGGCGATAGCGTACGTTTCTTGGGTGTTCCTATGCGTGTCAGCTATTCAAACGATCTCTTGGGACGTGTATTCAATGGTGCAGGTCAGCCAAGAGATAATGGTCCAGAGCTGACTGATAACATGATCAATATCGGTGGTCCATCAGTAAACCCAGCAAAGAGAATCATCCCAAGGAATATGATCAGAACTGGTATTCCTATGATCGATGTTTTCAACACACTCGTAAGAAGCCAGAAGCTTCCTATCTTCTCTGTATCCGGTGAACCATATAACCAGCTGCTTGCAAGAATTGCTATGCAGGCAGAGGTCGATGTCATCGTTCTCGGAGGTATGGGACTAAAGTATGATGACTATCTCTATTTCAAGGATACACTTGAGCAGAGTGGTGCAATGAGCAGAACAACAATGTTCATCCATACAGCATCTGACCCAACAGTTGAATGTACACTCGTTCCTGATATGTCTCTTGCTGTTGCAGAGCGCTTTGCTCTGGATGGAAAGAATGTTCTTGTGCTTCTTACTGATATGACAAACTTCTGTGATGCACTTAAGGAAACTGCAATCACCATGGAACAGGTACCTTCTAACCGTGGTTACCCAGGTGATCTCTATTCTGCACTGGCATCTAGATATGAGAAGGCTGTTGACTTCGACTCTGCTGGTTCAGTCACCATCCTTGGCGTTACAACAATGCCTGGTGATGATGTAACTCACCCAGTACCAGATAACACAGGCTACATCACTGAAGGTCAGTACTACCTCAAGAATGGTCATATCGAGCCATTCGGATCGCTATCTAGACTTAAGCAGCAGGTCAACAAGGATACTAGAGATGACCACAGAGCCCTCATGGACGCTATGATCAAACTCTATGCAGCCTATAAAGATTCTGTTGAAAAGAAGAGCATGGGCTTTTCTATGAGTGAATGGGATGAGAAGCTTCTAAAGTATGGTAATCTCTTTGAGACCAAGCTTATGGACCTTTCTGTAAACATTCCTCTTGAAGAGGCTCTTGATCTTGGTTGGCAGATCCTTGCTGATTGCTTCGAGAAGAACGAGACTGGTCTCAAGACCGATCTTATCAACAAGTATTGGCCAAAATAAAAGGAGCAGTTTCTAGATGGCAGTCAAGCTGACGAAGAATGAACAGAAGAAGCAGAAGGATTCGCTGAAGCAGTTCCAGAGATATCTGCCAACTCTTCAGCTGAAGAAACAACAGCTTCAATCTGTTATCAGACAGATAGAAATGCAGATTGAGTCATACCGAGAAGAGCAGAGAAAAGCTATCGGTACACTTCAATCCTGGATTTCTGTCTTTGGAGAGAATCCATCCTTCGATAATCTCCATAGCATAGAAAAACTCGTCGTTGTAGATACCATCAAAAAGGGAATTGGAAATATTGCAGGTGTAAAGATTCCTGTCTTCGAGGAACTCACATTTGAAAATATTCCATATGACCTGTATGAATACCCACTCTGGGTCGATAGAGGCATTGTCGCACTTAAGGATTGTGCAAAATACGATGCTATCATCAAGACTCTTGAGGATCAGATTTCCTTACTTGCAAAGGAACTCAGGACCACAACTCAGAGAGTTAACCTCTTTGAGAAGGTAAAGATTCCTGAAGCAAAGGAGAATATCAGAAGAATCGGTATCTATATCGGTGATCAGCAGACCGCAGCTGTCGTTCGCGGTAAGATAGCTAAGAAGAAGCTTGTAAAGGAGGGCTGAGCATGATTGAACGAATGTACAATGTTACAGTAGTTGCTACAGAAAAGAGCAGAAGCAATCTACTCTATGACCTCCGTGAAGCTGGAATAATGCATATCGACTCTCTTGTCAGAAGATGTGAAAGAATCGAGAAGGTTGGAAAGGATATTTCATCTGTCACTATGATTCTTTCTGCTATAGGCGAAGTAAAGGCCAAAAAGAAGGTCTATGATCAGATTCCTCTTGATGGCGAAGAGTTTGATAAGAAGCACTCTGAACTACTTGGTCTTTATAACGAAAGTATTGAAGCCGAAGCTAGAGCAAGAAAGCTATCTACTGAAATTGGTAAATATTCATCATGGGGAGACTTCGATCCTGAAGAGGTAAAAAGACTTTCTGATGATGGAGTAAAACTCTATTTCTATACTCTTGGCAAGAAGGAGCTACTTGAGCTTACAGCAAGCGAGAACTTCAAGTTCATCCGCCTGAAAGATGTAAACAAGATGGCAGCAGTTGCTGTTCTTGACAAGGCACTTGATGGAGAGATCCAGGCAACACTCCTTGAGCTTCCACAGATGTCACTTTCTTCTATGAAGAGTGAGATGGATAGACTCAATGATAGGGTTGCTGAGATCAAGAAGATATTAGAAGAAGCAAATTGCTTCGAGAAAGCTTACATGCTCCAGATCAAGAAACTTGAACAGGATGAGATGTTCGAGAAGGTAAGTGCCACTACTGTAGATTTTGAAGGAGTTTCTCTTCTCAGAGGTTATGTACCTGAAGAGAAGATCGATGAATTCAAGACTCTTGCAAGAGAAAAAGCCTGGGCATATCTTATCGATGATCCAACACAGGAGGAAGCTCCTCCAACACTTTTGAAGTACAAGGGCATCGTTAGGATCATGCAGCCGATCTATGACATCCTTGGTACAGTTCCAGGATATTGGGAAAGAGATATCTCTTCCTGGTTCCTTGCATACTTCTCAGTCTTCTTTGCTATGATCATCGGGGACGCGGGCTATGGCCTTATTTTCCTCTTGGTCGCAGCACTTTTACACAAGAAGCTTGGAAAGGCAAGTGATGCAGTTATCCTTCTCTATGCTATGGGTACCTGTACTGTAATCTGGGGCGCTTTGACCGGAACCTGGTTCGGCTCCTATTGGATTATTGAGCATATTGGCCTTTTGAGAATGTTGATGATCGATTCAATTACCAACTTCCCTGAGCTTACTGGCAATCCTGAGATTACCAGCACATATACTCAGAATATGGTAATGAAGTTCAGCTTCATCCTTGGCGCAAGCCACCTTTCTGTGGCTCGTGTTCTGAATATCATCAGCAAGGTGAAGAACAAGGATCTTTCACTCTTGGCAGATCTAGGTTGGCTCATCGATACATTGGTACTGTACATGCTTGTACTTTACCTTGTAATCGGGGAGAGCATGAATGCTAGTATTGTACTTTATGGTGTAATTACTGGCTTTACTCTTGTCTGCCTCTTCTCTCAACAGGGTCCTGGAGTTCCATTCGTAAAGGGTATGTTGGCATCCTTGGGTGGTTTTTTCACAACCTTCCTAGATACCATCAGCTGCTTTTCGAATATTATGAGCTACATCAGACTCTTTGCTGTCGGTATGGCCTCTCTTGCTATTGCACAATCCTTCAACTCTATGGGTGGTGCAATGACTGGTCTGGCTCTTCCTATGGGTATTCTTGTAATAATCCTAGGTCATACACTCAATCTTGTTATGGGACTTCTTTCTGTTGTCGTACATGGTATCAGATTGAACCTCATGGAATTCTCCAATCAGCTCGGAATGGAGTGGTCTGGATACAATTATGATCCGTTCAGGGTAACGGTCAGTAAAAATAGTAAATAATTATAAAGGAGACAAATTATGTCCAATTACGCTTTCATCGGTATGGTATGTGCACTCTGTATTTCTGCACTCGGTTCTGGTCTTGGTGCTGGTACTGCAGCACAGGCTTCTGTCGGTGGATGGAAGAAGTGCTATGCCGAAGGTAAGCCAGCTCCATTCATTCTCGTAGCATTCTCTGGTGCTCCACTCACACAGACAATCTACGGCTTCCTTCTCATGAACTTTATCCGTTCTTCTGCTCTTGTTGGCAACGGAAACACTCCTCTTGCTGTCGCTTGTGGTGTTTTCGGTGGTATGGCAATTGGCCTTTCTGGTTACCTCCAGGGCAAGGTTGCAGCTTGTGCTGCTGATGCTGTTGCAGAGACAGGTAAGGGTGCTGCAAACTTCTTCATCGTTATCGGTATCGTTGAGACAGTTGCACTCTTTACACTCGTATTCTCAATGCTTCTCCTCGGCTAATAGATAAAGCGGATACATTATTGGCGGTGTGACAATTTGTCATGCCGCCCTTTTTTCTTTTGATGACAAGAAACTCTCATTTGGCTATAATCGCCTTATGCTTACAGATAGCTATGAAAACATTTCAGCATATTATGATATCCTTCCATCCTTGAAAGCGATTTCTTCGTTTCCAGTTTCCTTGCAGGAAGACATGAAGAACTTTGAGAAAGATAGGAAAAAATCAACATTGTTCTATGTTGAAGAAGGTGAGTGCACCTGTGCTACTACCTGGAGAGAGGTCAGTGGAGGAAGTGATGTCACTGCAGCTATCAAGCTTAAAAAAGGGGACTTTGTTCTCTTTTTCCCATCAGAACAATTCCTTGTAAAGGGACTTGGGAAGATTTTGAAGTATACTTTGGAGTAGTCAATGTTCAGTCAAAAGGTTGTAAATGTCAAAGGTCTTCTGCTCGGTGGTGATAACCCAGTAAGAGTCCAGACAATGTATGATAATGTAATTTTTGGTCAAGATGTTGAAGCGATACTTCATAAGATGAGGCTTCTTAAGAGCATGGGCTGTGAGCTCATTCGCTTTTCCTATATATCTAGTGATGATAAGGAGAATTTCACAAGAATCTGCAGCGAGAATATCATGCCAGTTGTTGCAGATATCCACTTTGACTACAAGATGGCTCTTGAAGCTCTTGAGTGCGGTGCTCCCAAAATCAGGATCAACCCAGGAAACATTGGTGCAAAATGGAAGATTGAAGAGGTTGTAAGAGCTGCAAAAGATAAGGGTGCTGTAATCAGGATAGGTCTTAACAGTGGTTCACTTCCGAAGAATGACAAGGGACTTTCCAAATCAGATCTCATGGTCGAAACAGCGCTAGAATATGCATCCTGGTTTTCATCCTGGGGCTTTGAAGATACTGTAATTTCCCTTAAGGCAAGTGACCCAGATATTACACTCGAGGCAAATAGAAAATTGAAATCAAGCTGCCCATATCCAATCCATCTTGGAGTTACTGAAGCTGGTGGCACAGTTACAAGCTGTGTCCGTTCATCCTGGGTACTTGGAAATCTATTGAAGGAGAAGATTGGTGATACAATTCGTGTATCTATCACTGGAAGTATAGAAACTGAAGTTCAGGCTGCAATTGAGATTCTCAGGACAGTAGGTTTGAAGAAGGGTGGAGTAAGAATTGTTTCATGCCCACGCTGTGGACGACATTCATTTGATTCTCAAGGTTTTCTTGATAGAATTCAAACAAGTCTTCTTTCTGTTGATAGAAATCTCACTATCGCAATTATGGGCTGTCAGGTTAATGGACCAGGGGAAGCTAAAAATGCAGATTTGGCTGTAACTGGAATAGGTAGAAAGGCCTTTCTTTATGTACGTGGTGAACTAAGTAGAGAGGTTGATATAGAGAGTGCCGAGAAAGCACTTTTTGAGGAAATTGATAAATTCTGATGAATGATAAAATTGTAATAAAGGGTGCAAGAAGTCACAACTTGAAGAATATAGATGTGACCTTGCCAAAGAATAAGCTAGTTGTAATCAGCGGACTTTCTGGTTCAGGAAAGTCCTCTCTTGCATTTGATACTATATTTGCTGAAGGGCAGAGAAGATATGTAGAATCCCTTTCTGCATATGCAAGACAGTTTCTTGGCAGGCTTGAGAAACCTGAAGTCGATTCCATAGAAGGTCTATCTCCTGCAATTGCAATCGAACAGAAATCTACTCACAGAAATCCTCGATCAATTGTAGGAACTATTACTGAAATCTACGACTATTACCGTCTCCTATGGGCTCGTATTGGTACACCTCACTGTCCAAACTGTGGAAGAGTCATCACAGAAAGGAGCGTCGATGAGATCATCGATTCAATCTTCACTCATGAAGATGGTGGAAGACTCATTATCGGTGCTCCTGTTGCCAGAGGTAGGAAGGGAGAGTACAAGAAAGTATTTGAGGATGCTCTGCAAGCTGGTTATACAAGATGTGTCGTGGATGGTGAGAATGTAATCCTATCAGATGGTATTCCTAAGCTTGATAAGAATTTCAAGCATTCTATTACCATAATTATCGACCGACTATTGAACAGGCAAAGTGATAGAACACGTCTTGCTGATTCAATTGAGGTTGCAGCCTCTATGGCTGGTGGCCTTATCGAGGTCGAATTCGTGAATGAAGCAAAGAAGGAGCTCTTTTCTGAAAAGAACAGCTGTCCATTCTGTGGAATTACAGTTCCTGAGCCAGAGCCTAGACTCTTTTCATTCAACAACCCATTTGGCGCCTGCCCTGACTGTAATGGAATTGGCGTAAAGAGCGAATTCGATATTAATAAGATCATTCCAGATCCTAACAAGAGTTATCTTGAAGGAGGAATTGTTACACACAATCCTTCGGCAAGATTTAGCAGTACATATATGTCTGCCTTTGCCAAGGCATATGACTTCGATCTTTCACTTCCTATCAGGAAGTGGCCAAAGAGTGCATATAATGCCTTCCTCTATGGTGGAGGAAAGAATGTTGAGTTCGATTATGAAAATGGTAGGGGAACTGCAACATATCATAAGAGAGAGCCATATCCTGGGATAATGGCTGAGCTACAGAGAAGGTATTATGAGACTCCATCTGCTGCGATAAAGGTATGGCTCGATGGCTTCAAGAAGGAAAAGACCTGTTCCACATGTTCAGGACAGAGACTCAGACCTGAAGCACTTGGCTTTACTGTAGGTGGGCTAAATATCATGCAGGTAACTGCAATGACTGTATCAGAGAGCCTTGAATTCTTCAAAGCGCTTGAATTGACAGATACTGAAAAGGAAATTGCAAGGCAGATAATGAAGGAAATATTGTCAAGATTGAATTTCTTGATGAATGTTGGCCTTGAATATCTCACGCTCGATAGAGCAAGCGCAACCCTTTCTGGTGGTGAAGCGCAGAGAATCAGGTTGGCAACTCAGATTGGAAGTGCTCTCTCTGGTGTCCTCTATGTCCTTGATGAGCCATCTATTGGTCTTCACCAGAGAGATAATTCCAAACTCATTGGTACACTAAAGAACCTCAGAGATATTGGCAATACTGTCATTGTTGTTGAGCACGATGAAGATACAATCCGCGAAGCTGATTACGTTGTAGATCTTGGACCTGGAGCCGGTGAACATGGTGGTTATATTACTGCAGAAGGCTCTCCCGAAGAGGTCGAGAAAAATGAAAATAGCGTAACAGGAGCTTTTCTTTCAAAGAGAATTGAGATTCCTGTTCCTGTGACAAGAAGAAAAGGTAATGGAAAGTTCTTGAAGCTTTATGGATGCAAGAAGAATAATCTCACCGGCTTCGATGTCTCTATTCCACTTGGCTCTCTTGTTGCGATCACAGGTGTTTCTGGCTCCGGTAAATCTACATTGCTCAACGAGATATTGGTTCCAGCAGTCAAGGATGCACTGGACAAGAACTCAATAGGTGAGAGGGATGGTTATAAGAAGATAGAGGGATGTGAGAATGTCGATAAGGTTATCAACATCGACCAGACACCTATCGGTAGAACTCCTAGATCCAATCCTGCAACCTATGTAGGTCTCTGGACTCCAATCAGAGAGCTATATGCATCATTGCCTGAATCAAAGGCCAGGGGTTTCAAGAGTGGACGATTCTCTTTCAATGTCCCCGGTGGTAGATGTGAAAACTGTCAGGGAGATGGACAGCTCAAGATCGAGATGAACTTCCTTCCTGATGTCTTTGTAAAGTGTGATGTGTGTGATGGAAAGCGATTTAACAAGGAAACGCTATCTGTCCATTTCAAGGGAAAGAGTATTTCCGATATCCTCGACATGACAGTCAGTGAAGCATGTGAATTCTTCCAGGCCTTCCCCTCCATCATGAACAAGCTGAATACGCTTCAGTCTGTAGGCCTTGGCTATGTCCATCTTGGACAGAGTGCCTTGACACTTTCTGGTGGTGAAGCTCAGAGAGTAAAGCTTGCTCTTGAACTTTCAAAGATAAGTACAGGCAAGACTCTTTATATCCTTGATGAACCTACTACTGGACTTCACTTTGCTGATGTGAAGAAGCTCATTGAGGTGCTTCAAAGATTGGTAGAGCAGGGGAATACTGTAATTCTTATCGAGCACAATCTTGATGTTATCAAATGTGCTGACCACATCATAGATCTTGGCCCAGAAGGTGGTTCAGGCGGTGGAAGAATTATTGCAAGTGGAACTCCTGAGGATGTAAGCTTGATAGATAGAAGCTATACTGGTCAATATTTGAGAAGATACATTGAAAAGCGTTAGAAGATGTTTCATATCTTTAATTCTGTTTGCTGCTTCAGCATTCTTGCTGCAAGCATCACCTCTATATGAAAAAATTCTTCTTTCTGAGCATGATGAACTTGTTGCTATGGCCTCTCTGAGAGGCATAGATACAAGTTTATCTGATAATGAGTTACGTAGTAGAATTCTTTCCCATGAAGGCTTTGAGGTAAGTGAAGAGAAGCTTGCTGAGCAAGAGGATGGGAAATATACAATAAATATCGTTTCAGCCGACAATTTTGAAACTATTTCAGACAGCAAACTTCTCTTTACTGGCAATGTCGAAATTGCTTTTCTGATGGAAGGTTCTGAAAAAACACGCTCGATTTCTTCAAAGAATCTAATTGTTGATAGCAAGGCAAAGAGTATTACAGCCTTCGGAGAGGTCCGTTTCAAGGATGAATCCTTGGACAAGGGACTTGGAAACATGAATGCAGAAATCGTCACCTTTCTCTGGGAGGATGGTGACCTTGTTGTTTCCGGAGGAACTACATTTACAGAAAGAGAGAATAGTGAAGGTAGCAAAATTACCTTCTATACATATGGAGACACACTTGTCTACAAGGCCGAGGAAAAGGGGCTATTCTTCAAGGATGGTTATATCACAAGTGACCCTGAAGCCCAATACTCAAGTATCAGTGCAAGAAAGATTGCATTCCTAGATGGTGGAGACATGTTCTTATCCAAGGCAACCTTGAATATCGGTAGAGTTCCTGTCCTTTATTTCCCATACTTCTTCTATCCAGGTAGCCGACTTACTGGAAATCCAGCTTTTGGTCTCAATTCAACTAGAGGTATGTTCCTGTCTTTGACATATGAGCTATTGGGAAAGTATCCAAAGTTCTCATCATCTGAAGTTAGCTCATTTTCAGCTCTCTTGAAGGAAAGTGACAATGGTAGTGAAAGGAGTAATGGCCTTTACTATGAAGATGGCTTAGAGTCAAACAGCAAGCTCGCTGCTTGGGCCGAGAATAGCAAAAGCTATATTACTCTGTTGGCAGATACATATGAGCATACTGGCTTCGATGTCGGTACAGATTCACTTTTGAAGCTCTTTAATGGACATCTTACATTCTCATCGAACTCACTTTTGAGTTTTTCAAATAAAAAATATAACGATTCCAATAAGCGATTCTATTCGATAAACGAACTTAAATATACATCTAAATATCTTACATTGACTGGCCTGATCCCTTTCTATTCAGACCCATATGTGCTTGTAGATTACGGTAACCGTCTGACAAGCTTCTCTATCGATTCAATATTCGGTCTTTCTCAGAACTTCCCTGCAACATACTCTAGCAATATTACAAGTTATACAACTTCGATAAAGGGTAAACTTACTGTACCTGTAAAGAAAATCTGGATGTTTGACTCTCTTGAGGTTTCTTCGTTTACACTCTCATCTAAATCGAAATGGAATAGCAGGAAGCAGGAGTATGAACTTACTGAAATTGTCTACCCTGAGATCAATGTGAAGGCTTCAGGTACGATACTGGGTATTTCCAAGACTAAGGAAAAGCAAGCAATAATCGAGAAGGTAGAAGAAGAGAAGGTCTATTCTCTTTCTGAATATTTCATCCTTTCTGATAGTCTTTTATTCCCACTGTACGAAAACGAAAGAAAAAGAAGTTCGAGTGGCAGTTCATCAACAACTACAACCTCTTCACTGAAACTTTCATATACAGCATATGAACAGTTTACAAGAAACTACACTGGTAGAGAGAATGATGAATTCATCGGTGAGTCTACTGTCAACAAGGTTGGTAGCACAATTACACTCGATGCAAACTCACAGAACAAATTCTCTTTCACATCAACTCTTACTCCTAGCTACAGCTATACATATTATGAAGAGTCCAATAACCAGAAGACTGATATTCTCAGCTTCAACAATACAAATACGATAAAGATACCAAAGATAGGATTCACTTGGTATATAAACACACAACTCTATCGATATAGCAAGGTCGAGAACAATAGCTCTGAAACTGAGAAAACTGAAAAGTTTGGATGGGATAAGGAGAGTGTAAAGCAGCACTACATCTCATTCTCGAAGAGCTATGGCAAGAATGGATTTACTATAACACCATCGATAAAGTATATCATTGACCCATTAGATGGCATCATAACTCCTGCTATTTCTTTGAAATATAAGAATTTCACATTTGCAGCTGACCTCAATATAGTTGAAGACACAAAAGAAAATATATACAGGGGAAAGACAATGAATGTCTCTCTTGGATATCTTGGAACATATTTGACTTCATCTTTCAAGGCTATCTATGATTGGCAGGATTATTCATCCTCTGATATCTATAAACCACTGAGCTTTACAAGCTCTCTCTCTCTACGAAGCAAGGATAAAGCGTATTCGATTACAGAGTATCTTAATTTTGATGCATATGATAATGGAGTCAGGAATGAAATCGAATCATTGAAGACCTATATCGTCACACCTGTCCTGCTCTTTACTCACAACTTCAAGACGATCAACGAGGAGCTCAAGAGCGATTACTATGAAGTCAAATTCACCAAGTCGAATATCGCACGATATTGGTGGAAGAATAGGGCAGTATTCTTTGGTGATGTAAGTGCAATCTTCCACTACGATTACAACAACCCTTATAACATCTACTCGTCATTGACGACGAAGCTTACTTTCTCTATAGCTGAATTCTTGGATATCAATCTATCACTTGTCACTAAGAACAATGGCTACTATAGATATAAGCAGAATGGTGACTTCCTTAAGAATATGTACGAAGATCTTCTCCGCTCCTTTGATTTTGGGGGTAGTGGAGTCAACTCGACTCAGTTCATCATGGATTCTGTCTCTCTTGAGTTTGTACACTACATGAAGGACTGGGATCTTCATTGTAAATATACTGCTGCTGTATTATCATCTTCCTCTGGATATTCCTGGGTTCCAACTGTCACCTTCTATCTCAAATGGAAGACTATGCCTGATCTCAAGGTTGATGAGAACTGGAGAAAGCGCAACGAAGTCTGGACAAGTACAGAGAGTGTCTATGGAAAGTAATATAAAGGAAAAGCATTTGGCAAATTATCTATATTTTGGTGATATTGGTGAGATGGAGAAGGTCCTTGGCGCAAACGATAGGAACATCTCCTATATCGAATTGCTCCTTGGAATCGAAATAAGTGTGAAAGGCAACATGGTTGCCTTCAATCCTCCATCAGATATGGCAATCAGATTGCTCGAACGACTGTCAAAACTGAGTCATTCAAGGAATGAAGAGTTCTCTCAAAGTGAAATCTTCATGGAATACCAGTTACTTTCTGAGCCAAAACTCAAAGATCTTGAGGAAGGAAAGTCGCTGTTTTCTGACAAGGAATATAGCATAAGTGTCAATTCAAGATGTGTCTTTGCTAAAAGTAGGGTTCAAAAGAAGTATATTACATCACTTTTTGAAAATCAGATAACATTTTCCGAAGGACCTGCCGGTACAGGCAAGACCTTTATAGCAATAGCATATGCACTGATGCAATTGATGACAGGAAAGAAGAACAAACTTGTCCTGACAAGGCCTGTTGTCGAAGCAGGGGAGTCTCTTGGATTTTTGCCAGGCGATCTTTCGCAGAAGTTAAATCCATACCTTAAGCCACTATACGATTCTATGGAGTATTTTCTTACTCCTTCTCAGATCAGGAAACTTGAAGAGACTGGGGCAATTGAGATCAGTCCTCTTGCATATATGAGAGGACGCTCCTTGAACCGTTCGATTGTCATATTGGATGAAGCTCAGAATACTACTCGAGGACAGATGAAAATGTTCCTCACTAGACTTGGTGAAGACAGCAAGGCAATTATCACAGGAGACTCATCTCAGATAGATCTTCCAAGCAGGGACAAGAGTGGTCTTGTTGAGGCACTTTCTATTCTTCATGACATTTCAGGCCTTGGTGTGATAAGATTCTCACAGGCGGACGTTGTGAGAAGTAGGATTGTAAAGGCTATCATCTCTAGATATAGCGAGGAGGAAGGTGATGTCCAGAGGAAGTATTAGTGAGATATCTGATATCTTTACTAGAGGGCAGAAGATATTTCTGACCTTTCTTCTTGTAATTGCAGTTGCCTTTGGTCTTTTGGCTCCACAGCTTTTGAACTCCAACGCAATGAAGCGCATCGTTCTCACCAAGGAGTATGAACCTGGTGAGCTTGCAGATGAGGATATTATATCGCCTGATGATTATTCCTTCGTTGATGAAATTGCTACAGATCAGGCGAGGAGCATGGCTTCAAGCTCTGTTCTTCCAATATTTTCCTGTTCTCTTCAGGATACTATCTGGAATGGTGCAGTTGCAGAAGAGTTCGTCACAGCTTTTGACCTTGGCGGTGAGTATTATGATAGAGTTAGTGACAAGTATAAGGATTTATATCTTGATGCACTATATTCTGAATATCAGACTATAGATGAAGAGGATAGAAAATCAGCACTTCTCCTAACTCGAGATTTTGTCCGCTATGCTCTTAACCAGGGAGTCTTTTCAGATAATGATATAACAAGACTCAGGAATGAAGGCTACAGCTATGTCATCGTTGAGTATTATCGTGATGGAAAGATCGAAAGAAGTAACAACGCTAAGCTTCTGAGCGAACTCATTTCAGATAAATTTCTCTATGATGCCTTCCTTGAGTGGTTATCTAGGTATGAGATCAAATATTCTCCTGCATTCATTAAGTTTGTTTTCAATGCAGTAAACACCATTCTTGTTCCTAACTATTTCTACGACAAGGCGTATACAGATGCTGAAAGAGCTAGAGTTGCATCCGAGGTAAATGATATCAATATCGATATCAAAAAGGGTGATTACATCTTGAAAACAGATACTCTGGTAACTGAGCAGCAGTTGAGAGTAATAGATAGGATCAACTCAGTAAAGGTAAGCTATTCTTTTTCTGAGTTGATCGGTAGATTTCTCATTCTTTCAGTCTGTACTTCAATATGTCTCATCTATTTTATTGTAATGACGGAAAGGCAATATAGAATTGTTGCCTTTTCCTATGCATTCTTGATTTCCTTTGTATTAGTACTTGCTCTGTCATACTTGATGCAGAGCTTGGTCAGATATATCAATGTCAATTCTATAAGAGATCAGGCAATGCCATTTCTCTTCATGCCTATCTTGATTATGCATCTCACAAACAAAAGGCAATTTGGCATGATCTCAGGTCTGCTATATTCCTTCTATATGATGTTCTTGACAGACAACAACATATTCACACTTTGCTACATCTTCTCGATGATCGTTGTTGGTATCATGTTTGTCAAATTCGGTGTCAATAGAATCGATATGATCTTCCAGACCTTCTATACAGCACTCTTCTGTTCGATTCTGACGATGATCTTCCATCTGATGAATCATAATCCGATCAACATGCTGTTAGCTGAGATATTGACAGTCTTCTTGAATGTAACAATTACATATGTCTTCATTTCGATAATCCTTCCAATCATCGAGCATATAACCAATATCCCAACAGTGTTCCGTCTCCATGAGCTCTGTACTACAGATTCACCAATTCTGCAAAGAATGAGAATTGCTGCACCTGGTACATATAACCATGTAAACAATGTTGCAGACATGGCGTATGAAGCGATAAAGGAGATTGGTGGAAATGCAGAGCTTGCAAAGGTCGGTGGCCTCTATCACGATATCGGTAAGATCGAACACCCTGAGTACTTTGTTGAAAATCAGCCAAAGGATAGCCATAACGTACACGATGATCTGAAATCATCACTTTCTGCAGCAGTTCTCAAGTCCCATGTAAAACTTGGAGTTGAGAAGGGCAAGGAGATTGGTCTTCCTCAGGAAGTAATCGATATCATCTACCAGCACCATGGAAATGATATCATCCAATACTTCTACAACGAAGCTAAGAAAGAAGTCGACCAGAACAAGAACCCTTATGGTGTAAACGAAGATGATTTCAGATATAACGCTGATCCTCCTCAGACCAGAGAGGCCGCAGCTGTCATGCTTGCAGACTGTTTCGAGGCAGCCTCTAGGACTCTTGATAAACCTACAAGACAGAGATATGAGAACTTCTTCAATTCTATTCTTGTCGGCAAGATTACTCGTAGCCAGCTCAATGACTGTGGACTTACAATGAATGATTTGAATACTATCAAGAGAGTATTTATCCACGAGGCTATTGCTCGTGACCACCACAGAATCAAGTACGATAACGACAAGAGTGAAAAGAAGGAGTGATATGTTCGACCTATATTATGATGATGAAGCTTTCAAGCTTGATGCCCCTGAAGAGCTTATAAGAGACTTTGTTGAAAAGTGTGCATCTCTTGTCCCACTCGACGGCTCCTTTTCCTTGACATTCGTCTCGCCTGAGACGATCAAGGAACTCAATAGAGATTATAGAAACAAGGATGAGGTAACTGATGTTCTTACCTTTGCTCTTGAAGACGATTCTGAGTTCCCGGATTTCTCTTCCTTTGAGGATGCACCTGAAAAGGAATATGGTGATATCTTCATCTGTCTTGAGAGGATGAAGGAAAACGCCAAGACTTTCTCTGTCAGCGAAAGGGAAGAGCTGTTGAGACTCTGTCTTCATGGCCTGATGCATCTAGCTGGAAATGATCATAAAACGAATGACTTTTCAACTGAACCGATGCTAATTAGGCAAGAAGAGATACTTAATGTTCTAAAAGATTCATTTATGTTCTAGTTTTCACAATTACATCATACGAAAATAAATACTAATTGTGTTCCATTAATTATTTGCAATTGACGAGATATTGGTAACTAAGTATATTTTTCGTGTAAATCAAAAAAAACCTTATAAGGAGAAAATCATAATATGAAAATTGGTATTAATGGTTTCGGAAGAATTGGTCGTTTCGTATTCCGCGCAGCTATGGCTAGACCAGAGGTTGAAGTTGTTGGTATCAACGATCTTTGCCCTGTAGATTATCTTGCTTACATGCTCAAGTATGATACAATGCACGGTCAGTTCGAAGGAACAGTAGAAGCAGACGTTGATAAGTCTCTCCTCATCGTAAATGGCAAGAAGATCAGAGTTACTGCTTGCAAGGATCCTAACGAACTCAAGTGGGACGAAGTTGGTGCAGAGTATGTTGTAGAGTCCACTGGTCTCTTCCTCACAAAGGAGAAGGCTCAGGCTCACATCAACGCTGGTGCTAAGTATGTTGTTATGTCTGCTCCATCCAAGGATGACACTCCTATGTTCGTTTGTGGCGTTAACGAGAACACCTATGTAAAGGGAACTCAGTTCGTTTCTAACGCTTCCTGTACAACTAACTGTCTTGCTCCTATCGCTAAGGTCCTCAATGATAACTTCGGTATCAAGGACGGCCTCATGACTACAGTTCACTCCACAACAGCTACTCAGAAGACTGTTGATGGACCTTCCATGAAGGACTG
>JAFVDZ010000048.1 GCA_017478205.1 Spirochaetales bacterium
GTAGAGCTGCTGCAGGTAACATCATCCCATCTTCAACAGGTGCTGCTAAGGCTGTAGGTAAGGTTATTCCTTCCCTCAATGGTAAGCTCACAGGTATGTCAATGAGAGTTCCTACTCTTGACGTTTCTGTTGTTGACCTCACAGTCAATCTTGCAAAGCCAGCAACATATGCTGAGATCTGTGCAGCAATGAAGAAGGCTTCCGAGGGCGAGCTCAAGGGTATCCTTGGCTATACTGAAGATGCAGTTGTTTCTTCTGACTTCCTCGGCGATCCAAGAACTTCTATCTTCGACGCTAAGGCTGGTATCGCTCTTACTGATACATTCGTCAAGGTTGTTTCTTGGTATGACAATGAGATTGGTTACTCCAACAAGGTTCTCGATCTCATCGCTCACATGAAGAAGGTCAACGGCTAATAGCCGATTTCAAGACTCATGTCTTTTCCGGATAAGGTCCGGAACAAACGGGCCTGCCGACTTTGGCAGGCTCTTTATTTAAAGGAGTATTATCATGGTTCTCAATACTATCAGAGAAGCAGATTTGAAGGGCAAGAAGGTCCTTATCAGAGTTGACTTCAATGTACCTCTCAAGGAGGGCAAGGTCACAGACGCTACCAGAATCAAGGCAGCTCTTCCTACTATCAAGTTCATCCTCGAAGGTGGTGCAAGTCTCGTTGTCATGACTCACCTTGGAAGACCAAAGGGAAAGAAGAATCCAGATTTCTCTCTCGCTCCAGTTGCTAAGGAGTTCGAGAAGCTTCTCGGTTCCCCAGTCAAGCTTGCAAGCGATGTAATCGGCGATGAAGTAAAGGCTGCAGTTGACGCTCTTAAGCCAGGTGAAGTTCTTCTTCTTGAGAATGTCAGATTCTATGCTGAAGAGGAAAAGAATGATGAAGCATTTGCCAAGGAGCTTTCATCCTATGGCGATATCTATTGTAACGATGCATTCGGTACAGCTCACAGAGCTCATGCATCTACAGAGGGTGTTTCTCACTTCCTCCCTTCTTATGCTGGTTTCCTTATCGAGAAGGAAGTCAAGTTCATGGCTCCACTTCTTGAAAACCCAGAGAAGCCATTTGTTGCTGTTATCGGCGGATCAAAGGTTTCTACCAAGATTACAGTTCTCGAATCTCTTGCTAAGACCTGTAACACTATCGTAATCGGTGGTGGTATGGCTTACACCTTCCTCAAGGTACAGGGTCACGAGATTGGTAAGTCTCTCTTCGAAGAGGACTTCATTGAAACTGCTAAGGCATTCCTCGACAAGGCAGCAGAGAAGGGCGTAAAGGTCATTCTTCCTGTTGACCACGTCTGTGCATCTGAATTCAATGAAAATGCTGCTCCTGTCGTTGTAGATGGTGCAGATGTTCCTTCTGATCTCCTCGGTATGGATATCGGTCCTAAGACTGTCAAGCTCATTGTCGATGCAGTCAAGAGCGCTAAGTCTGTTGTATGGAATGGCCCAATGGGTGTTTTCGAATTTGCTTCCTTTGCTAAGGGAACAGAGGAGGTTGCTAAGGCTCTCGCAGCATCTGATGCAATTTCTGTTGTCGGTGGTGGTGACTCTGTTGCAGCTATCAACAAGTTTGGTCTTGCTGACAAGATCAGCCATGTATCAACTGGTGGTGGTGCATCCCTCGAATTCCTCGAAGGCAGAATCCTTCCTGGTATCAAGGCACTTGAGAAGTAAGTGAATAATAGGGGAGGCAGGGTTGTCTCCCCTGATTCTATCATTTAAGGAGGAATTTATGAGAAGACCATATATCGCTGGTAACTGGAAAATGAATATGACACCAAGCAAGGGAGCTGAGTTTGCAAAGGAACTTGCAAAGGCTGTCAAGGACAATGGTGTTGATTGCAAGATTATGATTGCTCCACCATTTGTTACCATTCCTGCAGTTGTAGAAGCTGTAAAGGGTACAAACATCATCGTTGCAGCTCAGAATATGAACGACCACACAAGTGGTGCATATACTGGTGAAGTTGCTCCTGATATGCTCAAGGATCTTGGGGTTGACACTGTAATTCTTGGCCACAGTGAGAGAAGAAGCTACTACGGAGAGACTAATGAATTCATCAACAAGAAAGTAAAGCTTGCTCTTGCTGAGAATATGGAAGTTGTTCTCTGTGTTGGTGAGACTCTTGAGGAAAGAGAAGCTGGCAAGCTTGAAAGTGTTCTTACAAGTCAGGTAACTGAGGGTCTTAAGGATGTATCTAATGAAGATATGAAGGCTATCACAATTGCATATGAACCTGTCTGGGCAATTGGCACAGGAAAGACTGCAACACCAGAGGATGCAGATAATGCACATGCATTTATTCGATCTGTTGTTAAGAAAATGTTCAATTCTGATATTGCAGAAAATCTCATTATACAGTATGGTGGTTCTGTTAATGCTTCAAATGCAAAAGCATTGATGGCAAAGGAAAATATCGATGGAGCTTTGGTTGGCGGAGCCTCCCTTTCTGTTGAGAAGTTCCTTCCTGTCCTTACTTTTAATAAGTAATTATTGGAGATAAAGAATTATAATGGGTGTTTTGAGTGTTATCCTGCTTGTCCTTTTCGTTATCGCTGCTCTTCTCCTGATCTTCCTCATTGCAGTTCAGGATGAGAATTCACAGGGCCTTGGTGGTATCTTCGGTGGTTCATCTGAATCCGCTCTCGGTACAGGAGCTTCCTCCTTCTTGAACAAGGTCACAATCGGCGCAGCTATCGCATTCCTGGTACTTGCTCTTCTCGTTGCTTTCATCAACAAGAGTAATACATCTGATACTCTTCTTGATAGCGCAGCTGGTCAGAACTCCAGTAACTGGTACGCACAGGACGCAGTACAGGCTAACTAATTGGGGTTTTACCTTTAAGCCGACCTTTAGGGGTCGGTTTTTTTTCTTCACATAGAATATATATTTGAAGTATTTTTCAAAATCCTGTCAGATGTTATATTATCAAAATCAGATTGAAATATTTACCTTTCTATTTTCAGGTATTATTTTAGTGTGATATAAAGCATTGTAGCTTTGCTTAAAAATAAAGATTTTTTATCCTTTAAGGGGTTTTGGGAAAAAGGAATTATAGATGAACGCTAGAAAATTATTGCTTGTCTTTATACTCAGTCTTGTGCTTGTACCTCTCTTTTCAGCAGTTGGTACTAGCCCTGCAGCAACTGTCAATCTCATCAGAAATGAGATCATTACCTATGACATGCTTGATAAGGAAGTCAAGAAATACAATGCTCCAGAAGAGAACAGACTCGATGTTCTCAATTTGATGATCAACGACAGAGTATTCCTCCAGGGCGCAGAAAGAGATGGCATCACAGTATCGAATCAGCAGAGAGAAGAGATGTATCGAAACTATAAGAAGAATTATGAGAATAGTACTGGTACAACTATTACTCAGCAGCAGTTCGATGAAATGGCTATCAATGCTCTCGGATCTGTCGAGGAATTCAAGGATGCCTTGAAGAATCAATATATTCTCGATTCCTATGTTGATAAGGTTAAGGGTGATGAACTCAGAAGTCTCGATGTTACACCATCTGAAACTGAAATCAACAACTTCTATAGAAAGAATAAGTCTAACTTCTATCAGGATGAGCACATCAAGCTTGCACATATCTTCATTCCAAAGGAAGGAGATAATGCTGTAGATAGCCAGAATGCTACCTTGATGAACAAGATTGCTGCTGATATCAAAGCAAACAGAATCTCCTTTGAAAAAGCTGTAAAGCAGTATTCCAAGGATCCAGATAGTGTAAATATCGGAGGAGATATCGGTTGGCTCACACTTTCAAACGAAAGTGCTATCAGGGCCTTGGGCGACAACTTCATTGACAAGGCATTTGCTCTCGAAGCTGGTGAAATCAGCTCTGTTATCGAATCCAATGTTGGCTATCACATCGTAAAGGTAAGTGTCCATAATGATGGAAAGATGCTTGCTTTGACTGATAGCATCTCTCCTGAGGAAAGCATGACCATCCATGATTACATTGCCCAGGTTCTGTCTAACCAGAAGCTTGAGGAAGCTTACAACAATGCAGTCGACTCTTTGGTCAAGTCCCTCAGAGGCGAAGCTAGAGTAAGAATTCTTTACAAATAAGGTTCAAAATGAAAGATTTCAATAAAGTAGAAAGACATGAAGCTAGAGAACTTGCAGTAGAAACTCTCTACGCTATGGATTTCAATAATCAACTAAAGGAAAGCTTCGATCTTTCTGTCCTCCCTGGAAAGAGTGAGGAGGAGATGAAGGAGCTTTCTGACAATATCACTGTCTATGCAAGATATCTGATTTCAGGCACGCTAGAGCATCTTGATGAAATTGATGAGATCATTGGTAGATATTCCATCAATAGACCAGTTGAGAAGATTAATTGTGTCGATAGGAATATTCTTCGTATCTCAATTTTCTCAATGCTATACTGTAGCCAGGATGTGCATCCAACTATCGTCATTGATGAGGCTGTAAAGCTTTCACAGTCACTCAGTACTGATGTTGCATATAAGTTCATCAATGGTGTTCTTGATAACATTTTCAAGAAAGAGGTCCATAAATGATTCAGCTGAAGACAAAAGAACAGATCGATGGAATCAGATATAGCTGCAAGCTTCTTGCTGAATGCCTCTATTCCCTTGATGACATCATTACAGAGGGAATGTCCACTCTGGATATTGATAAATATTGCTATGATTTCATAAAGAAGAGAGGAGGCATTCCATCCCTTCTTGGCTATTGTGGATATCCAAATACAACTTGTGTATCTGTAAATGATACAGTCATTCATGGAATTCCTTCCAAGAAAGAGATCTTGAAAGCTGGTGATATCGTATCTGTTGATATCTGTTTTACTGTAAATGGCTATGTCAGCGATTCAACTCGAACATTTGAGATTGGAAAAGTTTCTGATGAAGTTCATAAGCTCAATGTAGTAACACATGAAGCTTTAGACCTTGGAATCAAGGCTGCAGGAAAGAAGGGTGCAAGAGTTCAGGATATCGGCCAGGCTGTATTCAGAAAGTGTGCAATCGAGAATGGCTATGGCGTTGTTCAGGACTATACTGGCCACGGAGTAGGTTTAGCTGTTCATGAAGATCCAGAAGTGCCTAATTTTGTTTCCAAGCTGATGCCAAATCCTCGTCTGAAGCCAGGTATGGTCATCGCAATCGAACCTATGATCAACATGGGAACATACAGAGTGAAGACACTTAGAGATGGCTGGACTGTCAAGACTCTCGATGGAAAGCCTGCTTGTCATTGGGAGCATACTGTTGCAATTACAGAAGAGGGTGCTGAAGTACTCACAACTTTATAATTTTGGGAAGGGAAATTGAAAATGGCTAAAGAATTCATCACATGCGACATGATCAGAGATGCGGCCCTTAAGCTTGTATGGAAGATGTATAAGGAAGATGGCTTTGTTCCAGATGTCATCTATGATTCACTCAGGGGCGGAGCGTATATGGCCAATGTTATGAGTGAGTTCTATAAGTTGATTGCCATGAAGGAAGGTAAGAATCCTGTATTCTATGCTGCTGTTGTTGCAAGAAGCTATGGAGATGTGAAGGAACATTCAGATCATGTAGATATCGATGGATGGACCTGGTCCCCATGGAAGCTCAAGAAAGGACAGAAGGTCTTGATCGTCGATGATATCTTCGATACTGGAATGACAGTGAATGCTCTTGTCCATACAGTTATGGAAGCAGGAATTCCTAGAGAGGATATCAAGGTTGCTGTCTATGACTATAAGGTATGCCTCTATAAGGAAAATCAGCTTCCTGTTCAGCCAGATTACTACTGTAGAAAGCATGTCCTCAACAAGCCTGAGGATTCACGCTGGATTCACTATACCTGCCATGAATTCATTGGTCTGAATCATGATGAGATCGATGAAGTTTACAATGATGCAGAAGTAAGAGAAATCCTTCACACTATACTGAAATAATCTATTTTAACTAATTATCAGTTAAAGCTGTCTTTTGAGAATTTCCTAGAAGACAGCTTTTCTTATGAACTTAATTTCTTTCAAAATTTTTGCTTTTTAACTAGTTGTACAATATCCTATAAGCGGAAATTTATTTTCAAATTTTTTGATAGGAGTTTATGTCATGAGGAAGTTTTTAGTATTTCTTCTAATTCTTTCATTTTCTCTATCAACAATCTTTTCTAGTGGAGCGTCTGAAGCAAGTTCAGCGCCTGTATCAGAAGTCAAGGTTGTTGAAGCAGTAGAGAAGATTGAAGCTACCCAGACTGCACCTGAGGTCAAGCAAGAACCTAAGGCCATCCCTGAACCTGTAAAGGAGGCTGCGCCAGTTAAAGAGGAAGCTCCAGTCGTTGTTGAAAGTGTTAAGAAAGAGGTCAAGACTGATAATAAATTAGCTGAGACTATCCATACTTTCGTTGCAAATAGCCAGAGCGCAAGCAAGGATAAGGAAGCCTTTGCAGAGGGAACTGGAGTAGATGCTGAAGGTCTTGGTTATATCAAGACAACAGGCGAGGTTCTTATGAGGTGGAAGGATGGAAATGTTACTACCACTGAAGTTGGAAAGGCTATGAGTGGTGCATATGTTTTCACTGTCAATGGTGAAGCCAAAGTCACAATTGGTGTTTCAAGTACCGGTGGAAACAATGATTCTCCTATTGCTATCATCGATAGCAGCAACAATGTTGTTAAGAACGAACAGAATATCGATATTGTTCATGGAACAAAGTCTGTCGATCTGACATATAACCTCACAAGTGGAACCTATAGCATCGTTTCTCCTGCCAATGATTCCTTCAAGAGAGGTGCTCGTGTTCACACAATTACTATCGTAGAGAAGAGTGAAGTTGCTAGCAAAGCAGAAGGAAAGGCTGCATCAGACTGGGAATTCAGATTCTTCGGTGTATCTGTTGGTGCTGATAGAAACACTCTTGTTTCAAGCGGAAATGGAATCGAAAAGGATGTAAAACTTACTTCTGCAACCTTCAAGGATAATGGTTCTATCAACAAGAAGGGTGGTAAGTATGTTGCAGACTCACCAGCAGATGGTGGTAGCTACTACTTCACTACAATCAACCCACAGACAACAAACTTCTATTTCCAATCTGATGTCACTATCGACCAGATCAACCCTTCCCTCGATGGACAGGAAGGCTTTGCTCTCATGGTCAGAGATGCAATGGGTGAGCAGGGTGTATCTGGTAACTGGATGGCAAACCTCGTATCTGTCACTGGCACAAAGCTCCCTTATGGTGGTGTAAACACTTCACCTGAAGCTGCCGCTACAATCGGTGTCAGAGCATATGACGGTATCTATACTCCCGAAACTTCTGAGGAAAATGACATTAGGAAGATTAGATATGGCTGGTGGACAAAAGAGGGTGGTGCTAACCAGATGAAGGCTGGCGAAACCTATCGTGTAAGTCTTGAAAAGACTGATTATGCTTATATCGCAACTCAGTATGATATCAAGACAAATGAAGTAATCGGTTCATATACATACTACATTCCAGCTAAGGATTCTAACAGCCTCTCTGTTTCATCCTACAAGGAACTTAATGATCCTCTGACATTCCAGGAAGCAGATAAAGCTTACGTTGCTCTTTCTGTAGCACGTGGCATCAATGCAACCTTCAAGAATATCAAGTTCACAACCAGTAGTTGGAATGCAGAAGGCTGGAAGCCACAGCCAACAATCTATGTAGATCCAACTCTCACTCTCATGAGTAACCAGACAGCAAGTGGTAACAAGTATGATCTTATCTTCAGAACCAATGCTGATGGTCTTGCAAAGATCTATGTTGGACAAGAGCTTGTAATGGATAATGTAAATGTCGAGAACGGAAAGCTCTGCTCTAACGTTATCGATATGCCAAAGAAGGGTGCTCCTGTAAAGGTTGTATTCACACCTGATCCAGATTTCAAGTTCTCTATCTTCGAAAAGCTTTCTAGCTACGATGATATCACTCTTGAATTCGATGTCGAGCATAGAACAGTTGGCAAGAAGAGCGTAATCTATGTATCTCCAGAAGGTAAGAGAGAGAACAGTGGTAAATCTCTCAAGAAAGCTGTAGATCTTCAGACTGCACTTGATTTTGCATCTCCTGGCCAGAAGATTCTCATGAAGCCAGGCGTATATGTAATTGAAGATGCTCTTACAGTTTCAAGAGGACACAATGGTACTGAAGATAAGCCAATAACACTTACAACTACCGATGGTTCATTTGCAACTATCGATTTCAACAAGACTGGAGACGGTTTTGTCTGCTGGGGTGATTACTGGAACATTTCAAAGATCAATGTAACCAATACCAAGAATGGCAAGTGTGGTATGCAGCTTGCAGGCCACTATTGTGTACTTGAGCAGATGAACTTCTATAACAATGGAACAACAGGTCTTCAGGTCTCCGGTTCTTCCTATGATGAGAAGAGCGTATGGCCAAGCTACAACCTGATCAAGAACTGTACTTCAATGAACAATGCTGATAAGGCACTTGAAGATGCAGATGGATTTGCTGCAAAGCTTACAACTGGAGAAGGCAACGTCTTCGATGGCTGTATCTCTGCATACAATGCTGATGATGGTTGGGATCTCTTTGCCAAGATCACAAGTGGTGAAATCGGTGCTGTAACTATCAAGAACAGCTTGACCTATAAGAATGGTTATCTCATGGTCACTGAAGGTAGCACAGCAAAAAAATTTGCATTTGCAGATATCGAGTGCGATGAAAATGGTACTCTTAAATTTGTAAATGGTGTTGAGATGGAAGCAGGTAATGGTAATGGATTCAAGATGGGTGGCTCTAGCATGGCTGGTGGACACACTCTTATCAACTCCATTGCATACAACAACAAGACTAAGGGTATCGACTCCAACTCTTGTCCTGATATCAAGGCATATAACTGTACTACATACAACAATGGTAGCTATAACATTGCTATGTACACAGGTAATAGCAAGGCTGTAACAGGCTTCGCTGCAAAGGGTGTCCTGAGCTATAGAAAGGGAACAAGCCTTGAAGAGAAGCTTGATCTCCAGGGACAGCAGAAGGCTGATGTCTATACATCTTCCTCTTACTTCTGGGACAAGGACAAGAAAGCAAGTGTAAATACACTCGGCACAACTGTAAGTGATGATTGGTTTATCAGTCTTGATACATCTGTACTTCCTGAAAGAAATAAGGATGGTTCAATTAATATGCATGGACTTTTGCTTTTGAAGGATGAAGCAAGATCTGAATATGGAACTGGCGCTAGAGGCTTTGCTTGGGGCCAGCAGGAAGCAACTGTATGGGTCGTTGGTGACTCAACTGTTTCTCCTTTCAATGATAAGTACTATCTGCCAAGAAGAGGCTACGGTGAAGAATTGGCAAGTTACTTCAATGTAACTGTCTACAACCTTGCTCGCTCTGGTGCATCAAGTAAGGACTTCCTTACCATGCCTCAGTACGAGACACTCATCAATGGCGATGCTACTACACCAAAACTTGGTGATGCTGAAACTGACAACTTCCTCGTTATCGGCTTTGGACATAATGATGAGAAGAGTGAAGAAGCACGCTATTCAGATCCAAATGGTAATTACAAGACTAAAGGAACTCTTGCTAACAACCTCTATGAGAACTACATCAAGCCAGCTGTCGATCGCGGTGTAATTCCAGTTCTCTGTACTCCAATTGCACGTCTTACTACAGCTAACACTCTTGAAAGCTACAATAGTGCATCTGGTCATATCACAGAGGATGTAACAATTGGTGATAAGACATTCAAGGGTGGTGATTACGCTGCTGCAATTAGAAAGCTTGCTGCTGATTTGAAGAAAGCTAAGATCTACGTTGAGCTTATCGATCTTACTGATGCAACAATCAAGTTGAATGTCGAGATGGGTGATAAAGCTCAGTATCTCCATGCATTCACAGGTGCTAAGAAGGCTTCTGATGGAACTACTCTCATTGCAACAGGTCTCGATCAGACACATACCAATATCTTTGGTGCTAAGATGAATGCTTACTTGATCAGTGAGCTTAGTAAGAAGAGTGCTCCTCGTCTTGCTAAGTATTCACTTGGTAAGGCAATGCCAACATATGAAGATTTCTTCAACGCATCTATCAACAAAGATTATGTAGTTATCGATTACAAGACTCCTGATGAAGAGAAGATGAATTCTTCAATGTGGCCAACATTCACAGATAGTGATAAAAGAGTATGGCATGGAACAGTATTTGGTGATGTAGGTGGAGCAAACAAGATCACAGCATCCAACTTCAATGCTGCAATCGAGGGCGACAAGATTACACTCTCTGTTCTTAACAACTCTGGTAAGATTGCATCTGGCTCTGATGGTATGATGTTCTACTATGTAAAACTTCCAGTAGGCACCAATTTTACTCTCGACGCTAAGGCAACCATCAACAACTTTGCAAATAACAACCAGGTTTCCTTCGGTCTCATGGCTCGTGATGATCTCTATATCGACGAATATGTTGCTTTGACAATGGGCGACTACGTTGCAGCAGGATCACGCAACCAGGGTAAGATTGTAAACTTCGGAAGAAAGAGCAGCTCACTTGTTGGTGAACCTCCTGTAGATGCTATCAATCTTGATAAGGGAGCAGAGGTCGACCTCAAGATTGTTGGAACCAGTGATGGTTATACTCTCACTTATGGTAAGGAATCAGCTTCGGCTGGATTCGACTATGCTCTTACTGGTATAGATTCAGATTACATCTATGTAGGTATCTATGCTGTAAGAAACTGTTCAGTCACATTCAGTGATCTTCACCTTACTATCAATAAGTAATAGCTAAATTAGCTAACTGAAATGGCTGTGGCTTTATAAAGGTCACAGCCATTTCTATTTATCGATAATGACAAGAATTCATCATAGATCTTTTTTACCTGAACTTCTTTAGATGGATATGATTGTTAGATATTGAATCAAGAGGGAATGGAAAGCCATGGCTAAAGAAAATCTAACATCAGGATTCAGATATCTTACCTGTAAAATGCTAAAGTCAGTCAAGGAGAAAACATTCTGTAGTAATTCCTAACTCAGGGTATAACAAGTAATAAAAATAATGGAAAGACAATTCTTCTGGAAATTGCTATGCAATAACATTTCCTTATCTCTTTAAACATCTCTTGTTTTGAATTTTAAGCTAGCACTCCTTTGATGGTGTTACGCTATAGACAGACAGAAAGTCTTTATGCTTCAGTGCTAGTGATACAATGTAAATCTTCCTTGCTTTCTGTCTTTCTTTTCTTCAATAACAGGTGTACTTGCCAAAACCTAACTTTAGGAGATAAACAGAAAGCTTTTTATTTCTTTTGGTCATTTTATGTAGTGTTTTCAAGTTGAAAATGATATATTCCAGTGACTATGTGAATATAAACAATCTAGACTAGCTTGCAATCAAAGAGATAAAAAATATGGCTGTAACCTTCATCGAAAAGTGAATCAAGTTACAGCCACAATATTCAAAGCTAAAATACTATATCAATATCTCTTGAGTGAGCTAAGATCTTCCTTGAGAAGATAGAAGCCATTGTCTCTTGTTGCAATGATCAGATCATTTGAAGAATCTGACTGCTTGAAATATCCAGCAATAGATAGATTCTTGAGTTTTGTATAATCTTTGCTAGTTGAAGAACTTGCAGCTACAACGACCTTATACATTCCAGCATAGCCTGGGATGTTATAGAAGATATGAGAACCATTGAAATAGGTATAGAGATGGCTAGAAGCTGTAATATCACGAGAATGGATACGTGTAAACGAGGAATCTGAACCCTTGAAGATTTGCACGTCATCATCATTCTGGAGTATTACGTACTGAGTAGTACCACTATTGAAGCCTGAAATGGTTGTTACTTTCTTACCTGAAGGAAGTCCGTTGTCATCACTTGAGAGAAGTGTTGATGAAACCTTACCAGTTGATTCATCCAATGCAACATACTTCTTGACTGAAGAACTGTTGGAATAGGTGAGGATGTTTCCATCGATATCATAGAAACCATAACTTGAAGCTGTAAGGTTTAAACTGGAATCACCTAGACTTTTCAATGTTACATCTGTTCCTGAAACAGAAATCTCATATGACTGCAGATAGGTAAGGGAAGTAGAAGAATCCTTGACAACAAAATAGATGAAATTTTTTATGACAAATAGTGGTTTTCCAGGTAGTGCTTGAATATTTGTCAAGCTAGTTGAGCTTGCTGCTTCTCTTGATCCAGATGAAATGTTGTAGATATAAAGTCCATTGATTGGAGTTGATAGACTACCACTATTGGTATCCTGAGTGATATAGACGATATATTCGTCACCGACCAAGGAATATATTGTTGAACTCTTTGCAGCATTTGAGGAATCAAGAGTTGCATAAGTTCCATTATTGAATGATTCAAGACCATATCTGGATTTGAAGTATATAGTTGTAAAATCTCCAGATGGAGTTACAGAACCAATGATATTCAATGCTCTGTTATCTGTAGGTTCAGATGCAAGAACATATTCAAATACACCATCATCATCGTAGTTGCACGCAGTAAAGAGAAGTGCAGAAGCAATAAGAATCAAAATAAATCTTTTCATGTTTTCCTCCTTCCTACTGTCTATATGTCAATGTGATCGTAGCTGGTGCAAATGTTCCAAGACCATTCTTTTCCTTATTTGCAGGATAAAGCTCAGGAACAATCCAATAACCAATATTCAGACCAACACCCCAATGTGGATTGAAGTAGTAGTCAACACCGATATCTGCTGTAGCCATCAAAGTAAACAGAGAGCTACCTTCAGAGGCTGAGAGATATGAGATACCGGCACCTACGGAAATTGGAATATCGATATCACCACTTACTGGGAACCAGGTAGCCTTGAAGAGGATTGGAACATTGCTCATCAACGTATCGTCAATGATCTTATTGAATGAATAACCGATTTCACCACCAATTGCGAGTCTCTGACTACTGAATACCTGATAGGAAATGGAGCCGCCACCACCAAGTTTTAGATTGGTATTACCTTCTCCAATACCGAACTTAGTGTCATTGGTATCGAAGTGAGTAACTGATACAGGATACATGAATCCCAAGCCAAGCTTGAAGCGCTGGCTTCCTGCATCATAATAGCTTGCTGCTGAGACAGTGCTTAGCAACAATACAAGAAGTAAACATATAATATTGAATTTCTTGAACATGATAAAACTATATTCCATTTGACATGCTTTGGCAAAGCGATGTTGTAATTTCTCATCGATTTACATATAAATTACATATGACTTACAAGATTGATGGAAAAGAAGTCTCTTCCTATATAAAAGAGTGTCTAAAGAAAGAAGTTCAGAAGCTGGATATTAAGCCATGCCTTGCTGTTGTTCTAGTTGGTTCAAATCCAGCTAGTATAAGCTATGTTTCATCAAAGAAGAAAACATGTGAAGAATTGGGTTTTTCTCATCGAGATATCGATCTAGATGAGACTGTTTCTCAGGATGATTTGATTAGTGTAATAGAAGATCTTAACAGAGATGATAATGTGGATGGAATTCTTGTACAGCTTCCTCTTCCAAGACATATAGATTCTGATATGATCATCAAGAAAATCCTACCTGAAAAGGATGTTGATGGATTTACTCCTATCAATATGGGAAGACTTGTACTTGGCCAAGAGTGCTTCATTCCTTGTACTCCAAAAGGAATCCTTGCTCTTCTTGATTATTACAAGATAGATACTGATGGAAAGAAGGTCGTAGTTGTTGGACGAAGCAATATCGTTGGAAAGCCTATTGCAAATCTGTTGATGCAGAAGGATAGAAATGCAACTGTCACTGTCTGCAATACTCATACTAAAGATCTGAAGAAGGAGTGCCTTGAGGCAGATATCCTCATTGCAGCCTGTGGACAGAGAGAGGCCATAAAGGGCGATATGGTCAAAGATGGCGCTGTTGTAATCGATGTTGGCATCAATAGAGTTGATGATCCTAGTCGGGAAAGGGGCTGGAGATTAGTCGGAGATTGTGATTATAACGCACTCAAGGACAAGGTTACTGCTATCACACCTGTTCCAGGTGGAGTTGGCCCTATGACTATTGCTATGCTGATGGAAAATACTCTAATTGCCTTCAAAAGAAGGAGAGGGCTATGAAATTTTTACTTGAATCCTATGGCTGCCAGATGAATATGGCGGAATCTGCAGCACTTGAAAATGAACTTATTCACGCAGGAGTTGAAAAGACAGACATTGCAGAAGATGCAGATGCTGTCATCATCAACACATGTTCTGTCAGAAAAAGTGCAGAAGACAGAATCTGGGGCCGTCTATCTTTCTATGGACACTTGAAGAAATCGAAAGCTCTTAAGTTGATAGTTACCGGCTGTATGGCTGAAAGACTACAGGAAGATCTGAAGGATTCCTGTCCTTATGTCGATGCAGTCATTGGAACAAATGATAAACTTTCAATTTTAAGCTATATAACTGATGATAGGCTTGAGAAGGCTGAAAGATATAACTTCGAGAAGAGCTATTACCAGGATGGTGATTACTCATCATTTGTTCCAATCATGAATGGCTGCAACAACTTCTGCACATATTGTATCGTTCCATACGTACGAGGAAGGGAAGTCAGCAGACCTGTTGAAGAAGTTTTGGATGAAATCAGATTCCTTGAAAGAAAAGGTGTAAAGGAAATCACACTTTTAGGGCAGAATGTAAATAGCTATAGCTATGATGGTGTAGATTTCCCATCTCTGCTTAAATTGATTTTAAAAGAATTGAACAATATCCAGTGGGTTCGTTTCGAATCTCCACATCCAAAGGATTTCTCATCTGAACTCATTCATCTGATCGCAACAGAAGAGCGTCTGGTTTCACATATCCATCTTCCAATGCAGAGTGGTTCGTCAAGGATTTTAAAGCTAATGAACAGAAGAGCTGATAGAGATGCTTTCATTTCACTTCTTGATAGAATGAGAAAGGAAATCCCTGATTTATCTTTTGCAACCGATGTAATGGTCGGTTTTCCAACAGAGACAGAAGAGGAGTATGAAGAGACTCTATCCATGATGGAGATCATGCATCCTCTTGAAGCTTTTATGTACTTTTACAATCTAAGAGAAGGAACACCAGCTGCAAAGATGGAGGGCCAGATCGATGAAAAGACAAAGGGTAGGAGACTTCAGCATCTTATAGATTTGCAGATGGAAAGACTTTTCAAGGAGAAGGAAACTAGAGTAGGCCAGGTATGCAAGGTTCTTGTCACTGGAAACACAAGAGATGATAAGAGCAAGTTCCTTGGTCGAAATGAGCACAATGAAATGTTCTCATTTGCATCCAATTGCCCTCTAACTGCTGGTAAAATGGTAACTGTAAAGGCAATAGGCCTAAAGGGAAATACATATCTAGGAGAGATGATAGATGGGTGAGTTTTCTGAAAACAGTGAAATATTTGAAAGGAAGTTCACAACTCTCTTTCAGATGGTTACCAATGCTCGTAGTATTGCAGTCTTTACTGGTGCTGGAGTATCAACCATGTCCGGCATCCCTGATTTCAGGGGAAAGCATGGTGTCTACAATTCTCCATGGAAAGGAATGTCTGTTGAGGAGATCATAAGTATCGATTTCTTCAGAAGAGACCCTGAAATCTTTTATAAATGGGCAGAGGAGGTCTGGTACCATCTTGAAGAGTATCGACCAAACATTGTCCATACTACTTTAAAAAAGATGGAAGATAAGGGATTTCTGAAGACAGGTGTCTTTACTCAGAATATCGATTTCCTTCACGAAAGAGCAGGTAGTAAGAAAGTCTATAACCTCCATGGCACTGCACTCAGAAGCTATTGCACCAGTTGTAGAAAGATTTTCAAATATGAAGAGGTTGCACCTACAGTCAGACTTGGCCAAGTTCCAAAGTGTGATAGGTGTGGCGGGGTCATCAAACCTGATATTGTCTTCTATGGAGAGAGTCTTCCTTCAGATGTTCTTGATCTTGCAGAAATTGCTTTCAAGAAAGCCGACCTTACTTTGATTCTAGGTTCTTCATTAACTGTATATCCTGCAGCATCTCTTCCTAGGCTTACCAATTATTACGGTGGTAAGACTGTTATAGTCAATGCACAACCAACAGACCAGGATGAAAGTGCTGCACTATGCTTCAGAGATCTTGAACAGGTATTTTCTGCATTGGATAAGGCGTTAGATACATTATAATTTTGTAATTTTTTTGATATAATTTTAACAAAAGTGTTGAAATGTATTAAAAATGTAAAAATATACACTTTCTTAACACAGATATTTTTATTATTATGTCCACATTGTTGTAAAGGAGAGCATTCATGAAAAAGCTAATCTCTATATTATTTATCCTCGTTGCTGTAGCTATGGTTCTTTCAGCAGGTGGAAACAAGGAAGCATCCAATAAGGACCTTTCACTCAAGAAGGTTCAGGATGCAGGTCAGTTCGTTCTTGGTCTTGATGATTCTTTCCCTCCAATGGGTTTCAGAGATGAGAAGGGTGAGATCGTTGGTTTCGATATCGATGTTGCAAAAGAAGTCTGTTCCAGACTTGGTGTAAAGCTTGTTCCACAGCCAATCGATTGGGCTGCAAAGGAGCAGGAACTTGCAACTGGAAATATTGATTGTATCTGGAATGGATTCACAATCACAGAGGAAAGGTTGAATGCTCTTACATTCTCAGACCCATATGTAAACAATGCACAGGTTGCAGTTGTACGCGGCAATTCCAACTTCAATACACTAAAAGATCTTGCTGGCAAGAAAATTGGTGTACAGGCAGGTTCTTCTGCTCAGGATGCAATTGATGATACTCCAGATTTCAAAAAGAGTGTCAAAGCAATTGTTGAGTTCAAGGATAACCTTACTGCTCTTATGGACCTTGAGATTGGTGGTGTCGATGCAGTTATCATGGACCTCCTGGTTGCTAATGATAACATCAACCGCTCAGGAAAGAACTTCAGAGTTGTTGAAGAGGGTCTTTCAAATGAAGAGTATGGCATTGGTTTCAGAAAGGCAGATATCGCACTTCGCGATGCTGTCCAGGAGATGCTGAACGAAATGGCCAAGGACGGTTCCCTTGCTAAGATTGCTACAAAGTGGTTCGGTGCTGATATTACAGTTGTAGGTAAGAACTGATAGATGGGAAATCTAATTCTTCAACTATTTAAAGGTTTGAATTTCAGTGTCAGGATTTTTTTCCTGACACTATTGTTCAGTTTGCCCTTTGGATTTGTAGTTGCAAAAGGCAGGATGTCAAAGATTGCACCTGTTAGATGGTTTACAGATCTTTATATCCAGATCATGAGAGGAACACCTCTCATTCTTCAGCTTCTGTTCTTTTATTTCGCACCTTTCTATATTTTCCACGCAAGCTATGATAGATTCTTTGCTGTAATTCTTGCCTATGTATTGAATTATAGTGCATATTTTGCTGAAATCTATCGCTCTGGACTTCAGAGTATGGATAAGGGGCAGTATGAAGCAAGCCAGGTACTCGGCTTTACCAAAGCATATACATTCTTCCATGTTATATTGCCACAGGTCTTCAAGAAGATTCTGCCATCGGTTGGAAATGAGGTCGTTACACTTGTAAAGGATACATCTCTTGCATCTACTCTTGGCATTGCTGAGCTTTTCCGTGTTGCTCAGACCAGTTCTTCTAGAGTATTCTCTACAACTCCAATTTTCATCGCTGGTGTCTTTTATTTCATCATGAACTACGTTGTCGCGAAGTTCTTCGATATCGTTGAAAGGAAGCTTGACTACTATGAGTGATATAATGATTAATGCACAGAATGTGATGAAATCCTTCGGGGACACAGAGGTACTCAAGGATATTTCCTTCACTCTTGAAAAGGGACATGTCCTTTCGATCATTGGTCCATCAGGCAGTGGTAAATCTACACTTTTGAGAATTCTGACTCAGCTTGAAACAGCTGATGGTGGTTCTCTGGATCTTGTTGGAAAGCCTCTGTTCAAGAATGTTAATGGAAAGGCTGTATACGAGAGTGCTGAAAAGAGAAGGGAACTCAATCTGAAGACAGGACTTGTGTTCCAGAACTTCAATCTATTTCCTCACTTTTCTGTACTTAGAAATATTACTGAAGCTCAGAGAGCAGTTCTCAAGAGAAGTAAGGATGAAGCTGAGTCTAAAGCCATCGATCTTTTGAAGAAGATGAATCTTGAAGACAAGGCAAATAGCTATCCATGTGAGCTTTCTGGTGGACAGAAACAGAGAGTTTCGATTGCAAGAGCTCTGGCCATGGATCCTGAAATCCTCTTCTTCGATGAGCCAACTAGTGCTCTAGACCCTGAGCTTACACTTGAAGTACTCAAGGTTATCAGAGGGCTTGCAGAAGAGAAGATGACTATGGTCGTTGTTACTCACGAGATGAACTTTGCGAAAGGTTCAAGCGATGAAGCTCTCTTCATGGATGGTGGTGTGATAGTTGAGAAGGGTAATCCTACTGAACTATTTGATAATCCTAAGGAAGAGCGACTTAGACGTTTTCTTAACACTTTCAATTCATAAGTTGATTTTATCTATGGAGGTTCTCTTTGGATCTCCTTTTTTTATTGTTCAAATTGGCTAGAGGTTATAGATTTCTCATTGAGGCATAACATGAAGGTCAATGTAGATTTCACCAAGGGGTCATTATCGAGAAATATCATAATATTTGCTCTTCCGATAATGGCTGGTGAAATATTGCAGAACCTCTACCACAGTGTAGACTCATTGGTCCTTGGTAATTTTGTTGGGGAAGTTGCTCTTGCAGCTGTATCAATTTCTGGTTCCCTTACAAACCTCTTGATCGGATTTTGTAATGGAATGGCTGTTGGAAGCACTGTCCTTGTTGCCAAGGCATATGGAAAGAAAGATCGAGTTGGACTCGAGTCAACAATACTTCATTCATATACATTTTCAATAATCCTGGGCTTGTTCCTATCTCTTGTCGGAACACTATTCTCACATCAGATTGTCAGACTCTGTGGTGCAAATGAAGGGATATTCAACCAAGCTCTAAGCTACTACAGAATCATAGCGGCAGGCTTTATATTCACAGTCATCTATAACAACAGTGCTGGCATTTTGAGAGCGATGGGTGATATGAGAACTCCATTCATCATTCTCACATTTTCAAGCGTGTTGAATATCATCCTCGATCTAATATTTTCTGCATACATGGGATTTGGAATACAAGGTGTTGCCCTTGCAACTGTTATATCTCAGGCATTGTCTGTTGTTATCAGCTTCTATGAGATACATAATAGGCTAGGATTTAGATGTATAAGTCTGAGTTGTTTGATCAAGGAAGGCAAGTCAGACATCAAGAAAATGGTAGATATTGGCATTCCTTCAGGCTTTCAAGGTTCCTTGATCTCTCTTTCTAATCTCTTTGTCTGGAGATATATCAATATGTTCAACACTGCAACAGTTGCAGGAATAGGTGTTTCACAGCGTATTGATAAATTCATATCACTCCCAGCAAATGCTTTTGGACATGCTGCAACAACCCTTTCAGGGCAGAATATAGGTTCAGGTGATGTTGAAAGAACAAGAACAGGAATTAGGAAATGCTTGATAATTTCAGTTTCCTTCTCTCTATCATTGTCATTTATCTTCTTCTTCCTCGCTTATCCTGTTTCATTCCTGTTCAATAAGAATCCTGAAGTCTTGAAGATAGCTAACAGGACGCTATATCTTCTCTTGCCATTCTATTCCTTCAACTGTATCAGACAGGTTATGTGCGGAATATTGCGTGCACGTGATAGAAGTAGAGTTTCAATGTTACTTTCAATATCTGGAATGATAATTATGAGGCAGATCTGGCTCTTTGTTTCATTTAGGTTCAGGGTAGATATTCTAAATGTAATAATTGGATATCCAGTTGGCTGGTTCTTCTCTTGCTTCTTCGTTACCTTGTACTATTTTAGACACAGAAAACAGCTCTATTCATTCTGATCTATCATCAAATATCTTCCACTAACTATTTTTATTCGCAAGAATCAGATTTTTTGTGTTCAAAAAATATTCCCATTGGTATAATTAATTTAACAACAAATAATATATTCCTAGGAGGAAACATATGGGAGTGAATCGTTTTGTTCTTAATGGAATTTCTTATCACGGACATGGTGCAATAAAGGAAATTCCAGGCCTTATCAAGGCAAGAGGTTATAAGAAAGCATTTGTCGCATCTGATCCAGATCTTGTAAAGTTTGGTGTTACAAACAAGGTCACAGATCTGTTAAAGGAAAATGGAATTGATTTCACACTCTATAGTGATATCAAGCCAAATCCAACTATCGAGAATGTACAACATGGTGTTGCTGCATATAATGAATCTGGTGCAGACTTCATGATCACAATCGGTGGTGGTTCTTCTATGGATACTGGCAAGGCCATTGGTATCATAGTCAACAATCCTGAGTTTGCAGATGTACGTTCTCTTGAAGGTGTAGCACCAACAAAGAAGAGAACTGTCTTTACAATTGCTGTTCCAACAACAGGTGGTACAGGTGCTGAATCTACAATCAACTACGTAATTACAGATGTAGAGAAGAAGAGAAAGTTCGTCTGTGTCGATCCTAATGATATTCCAGATATAGCTGTCGTCGACCCTGATATGATGGCATCGATGCCTAAGGGACTTACAGCATCAACAGGTATGGATGCTCTAACACATGCAATTGAAGGCTATACAACAGCTGCAGCTTGGGAGCTTGCTGATGTTCTCAACCTTGAAGCAATCCAGCTCATTGCTAAGAATCTCAGAAAGGCAGTAGAGAATGATCCAGATGGTAGGGAAGGAATGGCACTTGCACAGTATGTCACTGCAATGGCATATTCCAATGTAGGCCTTGGTATCGCTCACTCTATGGCACATACACTTGGTGCTGTCTACGACACACCACATGGTGTTGCTTGTGCAATGATGCTTCCTATCGTTATGGACTTCAACAAGGATTATACTGGCGAGAAGTTCAAGAAGATTGCTGAAGCATTTGGTGTTGATACTACAGGTATGGATCAGGATACATATAGAAAGGCAGCAATCGATGCAGTCAGACAGCTATCTGTCGATGTTGGTATTCCTACCAAGCTCGAAAAGCTCAAGGAAGAGGATCTTACATTCCTTTGCAAGTCAGCTGCAGCTGATGCTTGTGCTCCAGGAAATCCTCGCCCTGCAACAATTGAGCAGTTTGAAGAGATGTTCCGTCAGCTGATGTAAGCAAAAAGTGACATAAAGTAATGAACCATAGCCAAATTATTTGCTTTGTGCTATGGTTTTTTACAATTATAATAAGTAAAATAAATTAGCAAACAATAACTTTGGGAGTAACGTTTTATGAGTATTAGAGGTATTTACACTTCTGTAAACGATCTTAGAAAGCGAGTTTTTGCCGAGATCGCCAATCTATCCTATAACTATAAGGATGGTGATCTTTCCAAGCTTGAAGAAATTCCGTACATAATTATTCCAGGTGAAGTATCCACATACAGAGATAGTGTATTCCTTGAGAGAGCAATCGTAAGAGAAAGAATGCGTCTTGCAATGGGTCTCAATGTACGCTCTGCTTCTGAGCAGGCTCCTGTTTCTGCAGGTGCAGAGGAGTGTGTAAAGGAAGAAAAGTACTATGAACCACCTCTAATCAATATAATCAAGTTTGCATGTCATTCTTGTCCTGATAACGTAGTTCGTGTATCTGATGGTTGTCAGGGATGTCTTGCTCATCCATGTAAGGAAATCTGTCCTAAGCAGGCAATTACCTTCAAGGGTGGAAAATCTACAATTGATCAATCTAAATGTATCAAGTGTGGTAAGTGTATCGATGTATGTCCTTATGGTGTAATTCAGCGCCTCAGAAGACCATGTGCAACTGCATGTGGAATGAATGCAATTCGTTCTGATGAACTTGGAAGAGCAGATATCGATTACGATAAGTGTGTAAGCTGTGGTATGTGTCTTGCTAACTGTCCATTTGGCGCTATTGCTGATAAGGCTCAGATCTTCCAGACAATTCAGGCAATTAAGAGTGATGTTCCTGTATATGCAGCTGTCGCTCCATCAGTATCAGGTCAGTTTGGACCAGATCTTACTCCAGATAAGCTTAGACCAGCTCTCAAGGCCTTAGGCTTTGAAGATGCAATTGAGGTTGCAATTGGTGCTGACCTTTGTACTATCGAGGAAGCTAAGGACTTTGTAAAGGAAGTTCCTGCACAGAAGAAGTTCATGGCAACTTCCTGTTGTCCTGCGTGGGCTGCTATGGCAAAGAAACTCTATCCAGAACTTGCTGATAATATCTCCATGGCACTCACACCTATGGTACTTACTGCAAGACTAATTAAGAAACAGCATCCTGGATGTAAGGTAGCCTTTATCGGACCATGTGCTGCTAAGAAACTTGAAGCTGGAAGAAGAACAATCAGAAGTGATGTTGACTTTGTTCTCACCTTTGAAGAGGTAATGGGTATGTTCGAAGCAAAGGATATCGATTTCAAGACTCTTCCAAGTGAAGATACCATGCATGGTGCTTCTGCTGATGGTAGAGGCTTTGCAATCGGTGGTGGTGTTGCTCAGGCTGTTGTCAACTGTATCAACGAAATGTATCCAGAAATGGAAGTAAAGGTTGCAGGAGCTCAAGGCCTTGCTGAATGTAAGAAACTTCTTCAGGCTGCTAAGTTTGGAAAGTATAATGGATATCTTCTTGAAGGTATGGGATGCCCTGGTGGTTGTGTAGCAGGTGCGGGAACAATTCAGCCAATTGCAAAGTCAACACAATCTCTTGGTGTACATATGAAGGTATCTACAAACAAGAGAGCTCTCCAGAGTAACTATCAGGATATTCTCTCTGGTCTTGAAGAAGGACTTTTCGACGTACCTGAAGAGTGATATTGAATAAATATTGAAAACAACAAAATGGATCTTTTGGAGCAATCTGATGGGTCCATTTTTATCATCTTAATTTCTTTGTACATCTATTGTTTTTCACAATCCAATGATTATATAATTCCATCGTTATTGTAAGGAGTCAGATATGAAGACTGATGTTATTGTAATATCCAGCAATGGAAATGAGATAGAAAAGGCACTTGAGCAGACAGAAAAGGTTGCATCCTACAAGGAATTATCAAAGAAGGATGCAAACAATCTTCGACTTCTCGCTGAAGAAATGATGGGAATGATGAGAGCTATCACAGGCGAGAGGGAAGGAATGTTCTGGATTGAGGATGAGGATGATGTTTATGAGCTTCATCTTCGTGTTACTACTCTAATGACCCAGGACAAGAGGGAAGAACTTATAAAGGCGTCGAAGTCAGGTAAGAATGAAGCTGCTCGTTCCCTTATGGGTCGTCTTATTGAATTATTCGATCTCGGTGTCGATGTACAGTCTTCTTCTATGTTCTATTCAAGCATAATCAGTGAATGCAACTCTCCTATGCAGGATACCTTGGCTTGGACCTTGTCTGCATATCATAATAATTTGATGCAGAATATTGACAAGAATGAGGAAGCTCGTGAGCTCTGGGATGAGCTTGAGAAGTCTGTAGTTGCTCACCTTGCTGATGATGTAAAGGTTTATGTACGCAGCAATGTTGCTGAAATGACAATCATAAAGAAGCTTGGTTGATTGTAATCAATATACTAATGAACGACAAATCCCCACCTGCTGATGGGGATTTGTTGTTTATATATAAATTTGTAAAAATTTTCTCCTGTTAGCAGCGACTGAAAAACTCCCAAAAATGACAACTTAAAATCGCCAGAAATCAGCAACGAGAAACAGCTGAACTAAAAGACATGAATCCTCTAAACTGTTGTTAACCCAAACTTCAGAATAAGGAGGATTCATGTCCA
>JAFVDZ010000049.1 GCA_017478205.1 Spirochaetales bacterium
AAGACTTATAACTATAGAGCATCTACACTCTGGTGCTATGGTGAGATCTGGAGCCCTAGTATTGTATCTGCAATGAAGATTGCAGATATAAACAGACTCCTTATCTCTTCATATGATGCAATAAACAGAAAAAGTATCTCTCAGAGCCCATTCATGATGAATGAGCTATCAAAGAAGATAGGGGTACTCCCTACAATGGATGAGTGCAGCAAGCTCATTAGCCAATATGCGCAAAACGAGATCAGCTTCGATAGCCTGTCATCAAGTCTTGTTTCCTTAGTAAGAAATGCAAGTGAAGATTCAACATTGGTCTATACGATCAACATCGACCAACTCTGCCAGGGAGCAAGCTATAATAGGGAAGATGATCAGCGTTTAGGTTCCCTTATCATTTCCCTTCTAAGTGAGACTATCGCACGTGGCGGTACTTGCTCACTTATGAAAGAAATAGAATTTGAGAAGAACGGATATCTTGATAGTGGATGGTATGGCCGTGATGTCCACGCAGGTGGCCTTAAGTGTTTCCACGACCTTTTTGTAAATAATGAAAGCTATCGCTATATGCTTCTGAGGACATTAGCTCTGCTTGAACTTAACCAGAACAGCAAGAAGGACAAGGTCTTGAAAAAGAGTGTGCAGACACTCCTTGCAGGCCTTCCTTCGGGCACTCTTTTCCTCTGCGATAGCTATGCATCATGCCTAAGGCTCAGTGAACACAGAGCCTTCTATAGAAACCTGTTAGAAGCAGAAGAGATGCTCAGAAGCCAGGATATAGTTCCTTATAGCTATGACCTTGATGATGATGGCTACGATGAAGAATTCTGCTATGGTAGAGTGAATTCTGCTGTCTTGACATGTCGTGGTGCGTCTGTATATGAATTCAATCTCCTCGAAAGAGGAATAAATATAATGGATACTGTCTCACCATGGGTAAAGTCCCCAGAGCCTTCACGAAAGGAAAAGAGCTTCAGGACTGTACTTGATTTCGATGGAGTCGAATATGACCTTGGTGACTGTGTATTCTTTGTCGAGTGCATTGGAAAGAACAGAAACGAATTCAATTTCGTTTTGGATGATGATAGGTTCCCTTTCACTATCTCAAAGCACTACAAGCTTACGAATCAGAACCTGTACCTTTCTGTTGTAATTACCAATAGGAGTGGAAAGAATGTCAAGGTCGTGGCAAATGAAGATGTTTTCTTCACATTGCCATCCTCCTCTGCCTTCTCCTACGATTCCAACAGAGAGCTTCTTGTCGGAAGTGGGCTCAACAATGTAAAGTATGTCAGATTCAAGGATGAGGCAAAGGAGCTCATGCTCTCTTTCCTCAGCTCTGAGAGCTTTGATTTCAATGAAGAGATCAGGAGTCAGAGCGAGGTCACCTCACTTGGAAGCGAGCTCTTCTATCTGTATACTAAGGCTAGAATGAGCTTCAAGCTGGATATAGCCCCCTCCCTTGCAGAGAGCTATAGCATTACAACTAAGATAACAAGTACCAAGGAGAAATAATGTTTATTGAGAACAAGGCCCTTTTCGATGAAGTAAAGGAAGCAGTTACCAATATATGGAAGCGTCTTGAGGCATCCGATATGGAGAAGAGAATCAAGGAGCTCGAAGTAAAGACACAGGAAAGTGATTTCTGGAATGATAATAAGGCAGCAGAGAAGACTTTTGCTGAGCTGAATAGACTCAAGGAGGGTTACTACCCTTGGCAGGAGCTATATAAGGAAGTTCTGGACACAGAAGAGCTTATGGACATGTACTCAAGTGAGGATGATATGGAGCTTCAGAAGGAAATGGAGGCTCAGATTTCAGCTCTCGATGAGAAGTATCGTCCACTTAAACTGAAGACACTGCTTGATGGAAAGTTCGACAAGAACAATATGTTCCTTACGATCCACGCAGGTGCCGGTGGCACTGAAGCTTGTGACTGGGCAAGCATGCTACTTAGAATGTATCTAAGATGGTGTGAAAGACATAAGTTCAAGGCCGATGTCATCGACATTTTGGAAGATGAAGGTGGAATCAAGAGTGCAACAGTAAAGGTAACTGGTGCCTACGCCTTTGGTTATCTCAAGGGAGAGGCTGGCGTACACCGTCTTGTCAGAATCTCACCATTCGATGCTGCAAAGAGAAGGCATACCTCCTTTACCAGTGTATATGCATCTCCTGAAATCGATGATGATATTGAAATCGAACTGAAGCCTGAAGATTATCGCCTTGATACATACCGAGCAGGTGGTGCTGGTGGTCAGCATGTAAACAAGACAGACTCCGCTGTAAGAATCACACACTATGCAACTGGCATCGTTGTACAGTGTCAGAATGAAAGAAGCCAGCTCATGAACAAGGATGTTGCCTTCAAGATGCTTCGCTCCAAGCTCTACGAATACTACAAGAAGAAGCAGGAAGAGGAGCACCAGAAGGATGCTATCGCAAAGAGCGATATTGCCTGGGGTAGCCAGATCAGGAGCTATGTATTCCAGCCATATACTCTTGTAAAGGACAATAGAACAAAGGTAGAAGCCGGCAATATCAACGCAGTAATGGATGGTGATATCGATGCATTCATCGAAGCCTATCTGAACTGGTCCAAGGAGCAGGAGCAGTGAGGAGATATCTCCCATTGCTACTAATTCTTTTTGTTATTTTCCCTCTCTCAGCTTCGCGCCTGAGAGTAGGGCTATACACTGATGTCCCTAATTTTCTTTCAGGCTATGTAGACGATGTGTATGCACTTTCTTTCTCAAGACGAGTCTCATCTTTCCTGCTCGATAAAGTAAATTACGACAGGGAGAAGAGAGCTTATGAAAATAAGATAGATAGAGAAAGGCATCAAGCAGCCTTGAATGGAAGAGAATATAAGGTAAATGATAACTTCACTTATACAGACTGGTATAAAGATGAGGTTGAGTTCGTTTCACTTTCACACGATGAAAGGTATGATGAACTTGTAAAGAAGGGCAATCTCAGTACACTTGAGTATCTTACAATCCGGAATTCTCTAGATCTTATAATCTACTTTTCTGTCGAAGGCGATAATATGATCCTGTCAAAGGATATGTATATCTATATTTATGGAACATGCATAGAAAAACCACAGGAGTTACTACTCAGAAGAGATCCTTATTCCGCAATCGATGATGATATTGCTTTCATAATAGGAAACCTTTTTCCAGACCTTGGAATCGTAGATCTCTCGAAATTGCCAAAGCCATACATCATCAAGAAAGCAAGTGAGAGTCTTTTCTATCTCCACGATAGATTGATCTTGCCTAGTGGTGAAAATGACATTCTGATCATGTCCCATGAAAAGGAAGAAAAGAGTCTGCGCCTTAATGTTCTTGCTAGTAAGGTTGTCGTCATAGATGAGGAGTTTTCTGATGTGAAGCGAAGTCCTTTGACAATTACATCAGTTCCTTATCTTGCAGATATTGAATTCTTGGACCAGAAGGGAACTTCTCCTTTGCACCTAGAAAAGGCTCCAAGCCCTGCAATATTCACTGTTTCAAGTCCTGGATTCAAGAAATCTGTTGTCCAGATCGATGGTGAAAGTGGGCTGTATACAAGCCATCTGAGGCCTGAGTGGAGTGGAAACGAAGGTGAAGTCAAAAAAGCAAAGAAGAAGATGTACTCTTCGATAAGGAATACACTACTTTTCTTTGGTCTCAATTCTCTAGTCAGGGCAAGCTCTGCAATCTGGCCTGACAGGAGAGCTGAATTGCAACCTTTCTATGGAATTACTATGGGTCTCAGTGTAATGGGCGTTCTGTCTATAATACACAATGGCTATAACTACTACTCGACAGCAAAGGATACATACTTGCAGGAGTAGTGATAAAAAGGGAGGAATTAAATGGCATTTTTCAAAGCGTTTACAAATAAAATCAAGGATCTCTTTTCTTCAAGGAAGATTGATGAATCATTCTTTGAAGAGCTTGAGGATACTCTGATCGAGGGAGACCTCGGAGCAAGGCTCACAGATGAGATCGTAACTAGACTTAGACAGGAAGCTAAGGCAGAGAGGATCAAGACAATTGAAGAACTTCAGTTGATGATGAAGTCATATCTTTCAGAGTACGTGAAGACATACGATGAAAAGATAAAGAAAGGGGAACTCTCTGTTCACTTGATATTGGGTGTCAACGGTGTTGGCAAGACTACATCTATTGCCAAGATGGCACAGTATTATACAGATCAGGGTGTGAAGGTAATGCTTGCAGCAGCAGATACTTTCCGCGCTGCAGCTGTCGACCAGCTTGATATACACGCAGAGAGACTTGGGATCAGGATTGTAAAGCAGAATACAGGCTCAGATCCAGGAGCTGTAATCTTCGATGCCATAACATCTGCCCAGGCTAAGGGTGATGAACTTATATTGGCCGATACTGCAGGTAGAATGCATAACAAGGAAAACCTGATGAAGGAGCTTCAGAAGATCGACAAGGTCATTGCCGGTAGGGGTGTAAAGAGCGAGAACTACAAGAAGTTCATCGTCATCGATGCAACTACAGGCCAGAATGGACTTTCTCAGGCCCTGCTATTTAACCAGGCTGTCAAACTTGATGGTGTAATTTTGACAAAGTATGATTCAGCTGCAAAGGGTGGCGCACTTGTCCAGATCGGCCAGCAGCTTGGCTTGCCAATTGCCTTTGTTGGAACTGGTGAAAGCTATAAGGATATCCATCCATTTGACAAGGATGAATTTCTCAACGCTCTTGTAGGACTTTGATCTGATGCGCTATCTTCTCCTTCTTATCTTCCTTTTCTCTTCAATGAGCCTTCCTGCCGCTATATTCAGAAGCAACATAGTGGGGCAGAAGCTTGAAGAGCTTTCTGCTATTCCTCCATCAGGCTGGTATCTTGAAGAGGAAGAAGGCGTTGAAAGACTCTTTGAAGATGGAGAGATTGTAAGCGAAAGAAGGTTTACAGATGATAGCGAAAGTATAACAACAAGTGCAGGTACAAGGACTATCACCTACAAGGGTGGTAGAAGAGATAGCGAAAAGAAGGAAGATGGTACTCTAGTAAGATATATCTATTCTGAGGAAGGTTTTCTCAAGAGAGCAATAATTAGCCGCGATGGAGAAGCCGAGGAGGTCCTTGAATATAGCTATTCTGCTGCATCAGGGCTTTCATCTGTGAAATCGACAAGCCTTTCACGAAGCTATTACTCCAGAAGTTCCCTTACTTATGTGGATGATGGTGATAGCGTTCGTGTAAGCTTCCTTCCTGGTGGACAATTCATAAGGGAAGTGTACAAGGGAGAAGGAAAGGTTGAGGATTCTCTGAGTGAAACGAAAGTTGAGGAAAATGGAAATATAACTGTCAAAGAAAACCTTGGATCCTACATCCTCTCAACTACATATTCTCCTACAGGCTTGGTGCTCTCTGAAGAAACATTTGATGGAGAGATTTCAGTTTCCAAGCTGGAGTATATCTATAGTGAAGATGAAACATTGGTTTCCTCTGTCAGAAATGAAGGTGATACTGAAACGATAAGGTATTACAGTGAAAGCGGTGTGCTGACAAAGGAAGATAAGTTCACTTCTGGTCTTATAGACGTTTCACGAAGTTATCAAAGTGATGGTAGAATAATAGAAACAATCTACAAGGGAGGCAGAGCCTACTCTGAGGTATTGCTCGACAAGGACGGTCTCAGGGTGCTGGATCTTAAGATGCTGAGATGATTGGACTTCTCTTTTCCCGCTACCTTATATCTCATGAGCCAAGGCATAGAAGCAGGAATATAAGAATCCTGCTAGGACTTGTATTCTCGACCCTTGTGCTATCAACTGTACTCTCTGTCATGGATTACATGCAGGAGGGAAGGTTCGATGAACTGAAGAGCATTCGCTCCTTTCCTGTTGTAATTGACGGTGGAGAGGAGATGTACGATGAACTTATCAAAAAGTATTCAGATAGAGCGATTGTCTTCAGATACAGAACAGGAGAAGGATTACTCAGAACAGATGGAAACACACTTCCTGTCCTTATAAGGTATATCGATGATGGTTATGCAGGTTCGATGAATCTAGTTGGCAAGCTTGAAGATGGAGTTTTGCTTCCTTTTTCCATTTTCAGAGCACTTGGTAGCAGTTATGAAATTAATCTTTCTCGTCTTGAGAGTGGAAACAGAGTCAGAAATACAATCAGAGAAAGATCTTTCAATGTAGATGGCCTTTATAGGACAGCACTTTCTGATTCCTTTGACTCTTCGATGCTCTTCATGAATTATGATTCTGCTCCTTCTGAAGCACTTTATCATCTTGCATTCATTCCATTGACGATCGATGAAGATGAACTATATGAAGAATTGAAAGATAAGAATATAGGTAATGTCATCTTCTGGAAGGATGCTGAGGAAAGTCTCTATGGTGCGATGCTCCTTGAAAAGATTGTTATGCTCATATTGCTTTCATCTCTCTTTTTAATCGTTCTTGTTGAGATACACAACGATGCCAATCTATTTGCACAGAGTAGAAAGAGAGAGCTCGGTGCTCTCTATCTAATGGGTGTAGAGAGAAGATATATCCTTTCTATCTTCACACTTTTAGCTTCATGCCTTGCTCTGTTTGGAAGCCTTGTTGGTCTTGTCCTCTCCTATGTAGTTCTTAAGTTGATTCCTCTGTTTTCATCTGCCTTCTATGGGGATGCTTTATTGTTGGATACAGCAAGCCTTGCTGTTATGATTACTCTTGTAGTTCTTCTTTCTGCTTTATTGTATTTCAATTCCTTTAGAAGAGTGCTAGTTAATTCTGCTGTAGATGCAGCTATCCGGGAGGTCTAGAATGGGTGAAATCTTTCGTCTTGAGGGTGTTTCCAAGAGCTTTAAAAGTGGCTCTGAAAGCCTGCAGATTCTCAATAACATAAACCTTAGCCTTCCTGAAGGAGTCACATTGGCTATTCAGGGAAAGAGTGGCTCTGGAAAGAGCACACTCCTTTCCATAATGGCTCTGATCGAGAAGCCTACAAGTGGTAAAGTGATATATGGTGGGAAGGATACAACGTGCATGAATGAAGCAGAAATTGCTGCTCTTCATAGGAAAACTATGGCCTTTGTGTTTCAAAACAGTCTTCTGCTTGAAGATTTCACAGCACTTGAGAATGTAGCCCTCCCTTTGATGAACAACCACATCTCAAAGAAAGAAAGCTATGATATGGCAAGGGAAATCTTAGCTCGCGTAGGTCTTGAAGATAGGATTAGCCACAGGAGCACTGAACTCAGTGGTGGAGAAAGACAGCGTGTTGCACTTGCACGCGCACTTGTAACAAAGCCAGCTGTCCTCTTTGCAGATGAACCTACTGGTGCACTTGATGAAGAGAGTGCAAAATTGGTCGAAGATCTGATCCTCAATACAGTTACTGAAAACAAACTCTCTCTAGTACTTGTCACACATAACAGTGCCTTTGCAGCCCGCTGTGAAAAGGTCCTCACTCTTTCTTTCAAGGAGCTTCATGAATGAATGAAGCATTGAGACTATATGTTGAAAGAAAGATAGGAAAGGGCCAGAAGATATCCTGGTGCCTGAAAAGCTATCTTTCTTGTCTGCTTGTACTGCTCGTTTCAGCAGCTCTTGCATTCACACTTGTATTTGTCTCTTCGATGACAAAGGCTATAGACAGTACACTTCAGAGTCTAGGTAGTGGAAGCATTGCTGTCTATGACACTCTCCCTGATGTAGAGATAGAGGGGAGTGTAAAGAAAACAGAGAGAGCAGGAGGTCTTCTCTATTCGAAGGATAAAAGTCAGATAGTCTACATAAAGGGCACAGAAGAAGATTACTTCACTCCTGATATCTCTTCATTTATCAAGCTTGAAAGTGTCGAGAACAATACAGGCCTTAAAGGAATAAGGATAAGCAGGATAATGGCATCGCGGCTTGGTGCTCACTTGGGTGATAAACTTACAGTCATGCTATATGATACAGCACTTGGCAGAGTGAGACCTGTGCTTGTCTTTCTGGAGGGCACATATTCTTCTGGCTACAATGAGTTCGATTCGAATCTTGCATATACATCAATCGATGTAACTGATGGTCAGATTGTGTATGAGATAAGGTGCGAGGATGTTGATAAAACTCTTTCCAAGTTGCTCTTGGAAGGTGCAGATGCTGTGAGTTACAAGAGCCTCTATAGGTCGATATATAACAACCTTGCAACTTCGAAGGATCTACTTCTTGTCATAACCATACTGGTTGCATTCCTTGCAGGCTTCTTTTCCATTTCAGTTTCCTATGAATATATCGAGAGAGATAGAAGGGATATAGGGGGACTATTGATGCTCGGATTCGAGAAAAGAAGCATCATAGCATCATACCGATATATCACACTAATCAGCGTAGGAATTTCTGCTCTTGTTGGAGAAGTAGTTGGAATATTGCTTTCTTTCCTTGTCTCTCCAATTCTTTCAAGCCTCGATATAACTCGCTATCCGGTGCTGCAGAACTATGTCCTTTCATTTGAAATCGTTATTCCATTCAAGACACTGAGCCTCCTTTTCATTGCTTTGATCCTGTCATCATACCTCTCGCTGAGGTTTGCACTCACAAGGAGAGTTTTCTCTTCTCTCTCCTCTGCCTTGAGATAAGGTGAAGTTGTAGGTATAATTAGCGACGTGAATTTCGAAGTCTTCTCATTAGGTACAAGTGGCATGATGCCACTTCCAGGTCGTTTCCTCACCAGCGCTCTTGTAAGAAGAGAGGGTGAGCTATTCTTGTTCGACTGCGGAGAAGGAACTCAGGTTTCACTCAAGATGCTCAATTTGAAGTGGAAGCATATCAACAGGATCTTCATCTCTCATATGCATGCAGACCATGTTACAGGTCTTCCTGGTCTCTTGATGCTATCAAGTCAAGTCGAAAGGACTGAACCATTGTATATCTATGGGCCTGCAAGGCTTCAGGAGTATATCGAATCTTCGAGACGAATTCTGGATATGTACATCAACTACGAGATCAAGGTGATTCCTGTTGAGATCGGGACAATAGTAGAGAATGATGAATACATCATTTCATGTTTTCCTCTCAAGCACACAAAGCAGTGCTATGGCTATTCGCTGAGTGAAAAGAGAAGGCCAGGTGAATTCTCTGTAGAGAAGGCGAAAGCCTTGAAGGTGCCGATGGGACCACTCTGGGGAAGACTTCAGAAGGGTGAGTGTGTAGAAAATAGTGATGGTGAAATAATTACACCTGATATGGTGCTTGGACCTATGAGGGAAGGGAGAAAGTTCTCATTCGTCACTGATACGATGTATTTCCCTGAGATTGCAGACTATGTCCACGATTCAGATATTCTCTTTTGTGAAGCGATGTTCGAAAAGGGACTTGAGGAAGATGCTAGGGAAAAGAAGCATATGACTAGCGAACAAGCTGCAATGGTCGCACGTGATAGCGGGTCTGAAAAACTTTGCTTGCAGCATTACTCGCCAAGGTATTCTGATAAAGAGTTGAAGCTTCTTTTGAAGGAAGCGAAGGAGATATTCCCAAACACAATCCTTACAAAGGATAGGATGAGTTTTGTTATTCCTCTAAAGGATTAGAAACAGTAGAAGGCCTCGTTTGAGGCCTTCAGAATAATCACTGGTGGTTCTTTATCCACTCTTCATCGTCATCATTCAATTCGGTATTGGCTTCTTCGAGTTTTTCTTCTCTCTCTTCCTTTTTCTTTAGAGGTTCACTCTTGTCAGCTTCAAATGTGACAAGCTTGCCACTTTTCTTAGGCATCTTTCCAATGATAAGGCTTAATGGATCGAGTTCTGCATCTGACATGAATGAAAGCTTCATATCATCACTTTCAAGTGCTCTGATGATCTCATCAATAAGCTCTTCACTTATTGTGGACTCTTCTGCAAGGTTGCACTCTTCCTTTGCTCTTCTTAGTATTTCGATCGCTTCCTTTACATTGCCATAGTGCATCTTGACCTGTGCAAGGTGAAGGTATGGGTCTGCAAAGCTGTAGTCTCCATCGTCAAACAGCCTTGAAAGAAGAGTGGATGCTTTCTTCCATTCTCCTTTGAGGATGTGAGATACAGCTGTGTAATCAACAAGGACCGGTGATTTCATCAGCTTTTCATTTTTGGAGTAACTCTTTGCATATTCATTGAAGGAGTCGATATCACCTTTCTCAAGTAGATATGTCGAGAGATTGATTAGCACATTTTGATCGATATAGCCTTCAGCTAGGACCTCTTTACAGAGATCAATTGCTCTATCTAGATTTCCACTCTTCCAGTAGTACATGGAAAGGGAGACTCTTGCTATCTGATTAAGCTTCTTGTCCCTACTATTCTTTTTCAAGGCCTTTTCAAGAGCAAGCTTACCAAGATCAAGTTCTCCTCTCTGTATGAGCATTGAGCCACAAGCAACTAGGTATGTGGTAGGGAGTCCTAGTTTGATCGCCTTCTCATATTTCTTCTTTGCTTTTCTGAAGGCTTCTGGTGTTTTCTTCAGATACAATTTGTTTGCCTGAGTGTAAAGGATGACACTCAGTCTTGAGAGGATTATCAAACAAAGTGAGATTGCCATCATGATGGCACGGATCTGAGGCACCTTGATGAAGAAGGATACTACAAATACTATTGCAAACAGCGCAGTCGATATAATTCCAAAGTCCAAGATAGTTTTCTCCTGTTGTGATTTTTGCTATATTTTCCAATGATGAACGCAAAGAAGATTCTTGTCCACTGTTGCTGTGGCCCCTGCTCAACTGCTTCTATTGAACGTCTTCTGAATGAAGACTACCTTCCTGTACTCTTTTACTCGAATAGCAATATATATCCACAGGAAGAGTTCGATATAAGATGGGAGAACCTTGAGAAGGTTGCAAAGCACTATGGCCTTGAGGTAATAAGGGAAGAGAGGGACCATGCTGTTTGGCTTGAGAGAGTTAAGGGACATGAGGATGATAGAGAAGGTGGAGATAGGTGCTCACTATGTTTCAGATACAACCTTGAAAGAGCTTATGAGAAGGCAAGGGAACTTGGAATTGAACACTTCTGTACAACTTTAACTGTCTCCAGATTCAAGAATAGTGGTAAAGTTTTCAAGGAGGGCGAGGACCTTGCGGGGTTTGAGAAGATAGACTTCAAGAAGAAGGATGGCTTTAATCGCTCCTGCATCCTATCAAAGGAGCTTGGACTCTATCGGCAGCAGTACTGTGGCTGTGAATTCAGCATTAGAGATGCAGTTCCCGATGATTGACTTGCTTTCGGTTTTGACTTTTGTAGTTTAGAATAATATGAAGGAGGGCAAAGTATATGACATTGGATGAAAGTTATGATGATCTCATGAAGGTCTTTTCAGAAATAGAGAATGAGGATGATATGAAGGCCCTCTTTCAAGATATCTTTACAGAGGCAGAGATCAAGGACTTCACTATCCGCTGGAAGCTCATGAATGACCTTATCGAAGGTAAGGCCCAGAGAAAGATTGCTTCCGATCTCAAGATCAGCCTCTGCAGGATTACTCGTGGATCCAAGATGCTAAAGAAGAAGGATGGCTATGTCAGCCGTCTTCTTCATGAGAGAATAGACGAAACTCATCGTTGATTATCTTAATGTGTAAAATATGATCTAAGCATCAACAAATACAAAGAAGTTGTTTATGAAAAGGTGGAATATCCGGCTCCAAAAGTTCTTATTAGCGAAATCAAGGATTTACAGAAAGAAATAGAATCTGATTTATCAGAACTAGAGAAAATGCTGGGAGAATAAGTACGACAGACGTGAACTTATTTTAGGGGTAAATATGGAAAAAGAAGTTATTATAAACAACGAAAACGACTTAAAAGATAAAATCTACATGATTCGTGGCGTTCAAGTCATGCTTGATAAGGATTTGGCTGAAATATATGGCTATTCTACAAAGGCCTTTAATCAGCAAGTAAAGAACAACATTGAAAAATTCGATGAAGAAGATTTGATGTTTCAATTAACCGAAGAAGAAACCAATAATTTGCGGTCAAATTTTTTGACCGCAAATATAAGCGTTATGTCACGAAGTCTTCCCTATGCTTTTACAGAACAGGGCGTTTACATGCTGATGACAGTACTAAAGGGTGAACTTGCCACAAAACAGAGCAAAGCTCTCGTACGTCTCTTTAAAAAAATGAAGGATTACGTTATAGAAAATCAGCAAGTTGTAAGTCAGCGTGATTTTTTACGACTTTCATTACAGACATCCGAAAATGCTCAGAATATAATTGACTTCCGAAAACAGCTTGCAGAAATTGATGATAAAGTAGAAACAGTTGTAAGTAATCTAGGTGATATGATCAGAAAATCTGAACTGTCTCCTATTATGTTAAATCTTGGAAAACCTGAAATTCCTGCAGGATGGCTTATTTTGAACGGTCAGCCTGTAGAAAGTGATATTGCTTACCAGCAGATTTATACACTGGCTAATAAAACTATTTATATAATAGATAACTATATTTCTCTGAAAACCCTGATTCTCTTTAAGAATGCAAAGCAGAATGTTGCAGTAACAATCTTCTCCGATAACACAAATAACGGGCTTCATAAAGTTGAATATGATGATTTTTGCAAAGAATTTCCTGGTCTGAAAATTGACGTTAAAGAAGCAGGAAAGATTTTCCATGATCGTTACATTATTCTTGATTACGGAACTCTTGACGAAAAAATCTACCACTGCGGTGCCAGCTCAAAAGATGGAGGTAGAAAAGTAACAACCATCACTCTTACAGATGATACTTCTGTTTATAGTGGTCTGATTGCACAATTGTTAAAGAATAAGCCGTTGGTTTTGAAATAGGGAGAGCAGAAAATGAGCGAGTGGAAAACGGTTAGACTTTCTGATATTTGTACATTGGAGAAAGGACAACAAATAGATACTACTCTTTTAGATAATTCTAAACCTTACCGGATGTGATAATTCGACCTTGTTTGCGATAACATTTATCCAGAGTCACGCTGTAAACGGGTTTAGAAAGACTGACGAGGGTAGAGTCGACCATTATTCATATCCTGCTCGTTCTATCACTGAAGGAGTAGTGAATGCCATTGCTCACATAAATTACTTCATCAAAGAAATCCAGATAGAAATAAATATGTTCAAAGACAGGCTTGAAATCACAACCCCTAGAACTTTGCTGGAGGTGCATGCTTTGAAGAAGGAAAAGAATAGCTCTTCTGTCATTTTTCAGAAAGAAGATTCTTCGTGTATTGGTAGAGAAAGGATTCCTGATTGTAAGTGCCTCAGAATCAGGCGCAATGTATATATCGAACAAAGATAAGGTTTTTGCATTATAAGTGAAGCTATCTGCCAAGATTTTAAAAAAAATATGACCTTCCTGTGATGAATAAGTCTCTATTTTTTGTTTACAATCTTTTGAAACAAATCCTTACTTTGAGAGTATGTTAATTTGGTGGCAAATTAAATGAAATACAATATCGACTCATATAGACTCTATCATGATGAGAAACACTTCTCATTCTCTTTGCAGGTCAAGGTCACAATGAAAGACCCTGTCGACCCTGTAATCCTTTATTCAGCAGTGAATAAAGCAATAAATCGCTATCCATACTACTCTGTGAAGGTTTCGCTTGATGAGGAAGGTGGCTATGTTCTTTCTCCAAACAGCTCGCCAATCCTGGTTTTCCCAATGGAAAAGAAGATAAGGAGACTGGGAAGTAAGGAAATTGGTTACCACCTTGCATTTGTCGAGTATGAAGGAAGAGATATCTACTTCAATATAAGTCACTCTCTCTGTGGAGGAAAGGGTGCCTTTCCTTGGGTAATGACCAATGTATTCCAGTATGTCAGAGAGCGATATAATGTAGAGCCCGATGCTCCTGGTATCAGGAAGCCAGAGGATCCTTTGCTTGAAAATGAAGTTTGTGAGCCAACTCTTGATATGCTGTCAAAAGAGGAACCAAACTACACATACGCAACAAGAAATCCTTTCATAATGATAAAGGACTACTTTGCTGCACTGTTCATTCCTTTTCTCAGAAAACCTAATTACTACCTGTTTACTTTCCCTCAAGAAGAGCTTGTCTCCTATGCAAAGAAAAATGGGCATAGTGTAGCATCTCTTTTTATTGCACTGATGGGAAAGACGATGGACAAGGTCCTGCCTGAGAAAGTCGAAATAATAGGGGGCGAAATTGCTCACAACCCAACAGCTGATATTGGGATTCCAAATTGCCACTCCGATCTTCTCTCACGCGCCTATGTCGAGTACAGCAGAGAAGAGATCAGAAGGGATATGGCAGAGCTTGGTCCGATGACAAAGGGTGAGATCAGGAAACAGATTCATCCAAGTGTAAGCTCTTCATACCTTAGAAATACTTTCACTGCGCTTGATAGGTTAGATCAGGTTAAGGGTTACAGAAACAAGATAGAATTCTACAAGGAGAATAATCCTTACACAAACAAGGATGTAAGGCATGGTACATATATAGTCAACTATACAGGCTGGATGCATTGGGGTGAAGTTACAGATTATGTAGAATCTTATGGCTGTATTGTCGAAGGCCATTTGCTTTTGGAAATCACATCCATGGAAGGAAAGATCTTCGTTTCATTCATGCAGCTTCTTGATAAGACGAAATATATTGAATCTTTCAAGAAGGTCCTCACAGAGCAAGGACTGACATACTCTGTAGAGGGACCTTATAGAAAGCATATTTCGAAACATGAGCTACCTAAAATGTAATGCTTTCAGGTAGCTTTGATTCGATTCAGATCATGATTTGTGGCTAAACTTTTTATTTTGGCTCGATATTCCATCCTGCCGGGATACTGCTTTGTGAATCAATTTCCCAGAACTTTGCTCCCTCATCATAGAATCTAGTCGTCTTACTTGCTGGTACATCGATAGTGACAGATGACGCCAAAGTGACATTTTCTTCTTCATCACCGATCGAGTATTTCAGCTTGCTGTAATTTGACTCGAGATTTAAAGCTTGAATTTTGGCTTGCATTTTATCAGAACCAAAGGACTATGAAAGTATTACTGAAAAATAGAAAAGGTCAGGAACTGATTGTATCAATTTCTGACCTGATCTATAGCGGCAGTCGGGATCGAACCGACATGGCATTGCTGCCGGCAGATTTTGAGTCTACTGCGTCTACCAATTTCGCCATGCCGCCAAACACTGAAAAAATATCAGATTTATAAAGTGTTGTAAAGCAAAATCCTTTATTGAAAGAAACCGCCTATTATTGTTACATTTATAGCTATGAAAAAATTCCTCTCTTTCCTTGCAATAATGATTCTTATGGCAACTGCAGTTCTGCCTGCAGCTGATGATATTTCACCAGATGATATTCGTATGGCAGATGTGCCTATCTACTATGGGGAGGAAAACTTTAGAGCAAGGATCCTAGAAAGAACTGAAGGGAAGAGAGACCCAATAGGACTTGTTCTCACAGGAGGATCTGCAAGAGCATTCGCACACCTGGGTGTTCTGAAATACCTTGAAGAGATTGGTGTTGAGCCAGATTTCATCATCACAAATTCAATGGGGTCCATTATCGGCATGCTCTATGCAGCAGGTCTTTCACCAGACCAGATCATGAATGTTGTGAACTCAGGAGAACTGTCAACCTTCTTCAAGGTTTCAATTCCAAAGGATGGTGGTCTAATTGAAGCATCTGGCTTCAAGGGCCTGATAGAAGCAGTTGTTGGCTCTGATTTACAGATAGAGGACCTTCCTATCCCTTGTATGGTAATTAGCCAGGATATGGTCACAAAGAGAGAGATCAGAATAAGCGAAGGCAAATTTGCAGATATCATGATTGCTTCCTTTGCAATTCCTGCATATTTCCCACCTAAGGAGTATAGAGGACACCTTCTAATCGATGGTGGAACGATAAACTTAGCTCCAATTTCTGTTGCCTATGACTATTCAGATACTGTAATTGTTTCAACTTCCTTCTACGATAACCCAGATCTCAACCTGAAGAACATGTTTACGATAATCAACGTTGGGTATGATATCGGTAAGAGAAGAAGAGCAGCTGAAGACATTAGACACTTCGGTGACAAGATGATCTGGATAAGATGCAGCGTTGAGAATTTCTCCTTCATGGACTTCGAAGCTGCTGGTGAGATGATGGAGATCGGCTATGAGGATGCCAAGAAGGAGAGTGAAAGACTTTCACAGCTCTATAAGGGAGGAATCAACCCGAGCACTGTAGAACGAAGGAGTAAGCTCACTGAAGTAATCCGCAAGGCATCAAGGAACCTCTATTTCTTCAATCGAATTGAAACAAGCGAGCCGTTCTCGACCTGGTCACTTGGAATGGCATCATTCCAGGATAACAAGCTGCCATTCTATTTGAATGACAACATGACCTTTGGCCTAGACTATATCTTCCGTTATTCTCTCCTTGAATCAGGAGTAAAGCTTGGCTTTGAAACAGATACTACAAACCTCGATGACAGATATGGTGCACTCTTGGGTTCTGGTTACCTATATGTCTATCCATTCTCCAATATGCGCTTATCTGTCTATGGCTCTGCAAGATATTCAAATCAGGGAGGAACATTGTTCCTTAGACAGGGATATGATTTCAAGTTCCTGAATAAGCCTAATGTATCCTTCGAATTTAATGAGGCATTCGAGACAAGCTATAACTCCTCTAAGAGTGTTGACAACTTTGAAGGCTTCCTTTTCCTTTCCCAGTTTGCAGGTCATAGAAAGATCAGGATGCTGGATTTCCAGTTGAATCTTGGCTATATCGGCTTGAAGGACTTCAATAATGATTATGGCTATAAGAGTTTTATCCAATTCTCTGCCAACACAAGGCTGTACCTTGAGTCTGAAGAACGCTTCTATCTGGATTTCGGCCTAAAGAACAGATATGCACTTGATGACACTGATATGATGCCTCTTTTCAAGGCTGATGGCTTTATAACAGGCGACAAGGAGATGTCCAATGGGCTAATTGAACTTTCTGGAAGGAAGTCGCTCACAATCGTTCCTGTCAGCCTAGGTTACGATATGCCATTTACACCAACTACTGGTGAATTCCTTATCTTCGAAGACCTAGAGGTTTCTCTCTTCTCTGACTTCCTGATCTATAAGGATATCAAAACCTCTATTGGTGTAGAATTCCAGGTTACTCCATCCCTTATCGGACTTCAGAGAGTTCCAATGACACTGCGTATCGGATATGACGCACTCTCTGATGGCTTCTTCTCAAGCTTGAGATTTACAGTAACAAAGTAAAAGTGATAGGGCTTCTGAAAATGGAGCCCATTGTATTCCTTACTTCAAGTTAGTAATCTGTAGTTTTTTGCGTTATGAGGTCATTCTTTAAATAAATCTTCCATTGTGATGGTATTTATGAAATCTCCGGAATATTCGTTATAGGTAAGCCCGTAAGTAGTAATCAACGTTCCGTGAACAACAGATTTTTTGGGAATGAGTGAGCTCAAAAGAGACTGACGCTTGATCAGAGTCTCATGATATTCCTTTCCAATAGAAAATTCTTCGCTGTAGAATTTTATTTCGCACATGTTCACGACATTATCATTGCGAGAAATTATCAGATCTATTTGTGCTCCGCTTTCTCCAGATTCATCAGCTCGTTTAGACCAGGCAGACTGTGTGGTAATAACTCCGCTGATTCCTAAAGCACTTTTAATTTGTTTTATATGATTGAAGCAGACATTTTCGAAAGCAAAACCTCTCCAGCTGCTAATTTGGCTTGAAGTAACACTTGGCTGCCAGAATGCAGAATCCAGAGACTCTTTATCTTTTACAAACTTAAGATAGAATCTACAGAATGGATCGACGAGTTTATAATGAGTCTCTCGTTTACCAAGAGAGAAAGGTATATATTCAATAACAAAGTCGCTGGCAATGAGAGCTTTCAGATGCTTTGAAATATGTCCACTATCTGTGAGTTTTAGCTTCTCAACAATTTCTTTGCGTGTATATCCGGCATTTACCTGACTTAAAAAGTTTACAATTGATTTCATTATTTCAGGATTGGTGAAACCAGAATCAAAGAGTCTGTCATACTCATCCTTGAGTCTTGCTTTTGACATAAAAAGAAGCTTGTCAACATTCTGTGCAAGACTTAAACTGCGTTCAAAATACCCGAGATAATATGGTATACCTCCGAAAATCATATAGCTTTGAACAATGTCATAGTTTGAAATAACAATATTATTTGATTTGAAAAATTCTCTACATTCTGCAAGGGTAAAAGGGTTAAGTTTAAGTTCGTGAGTAACCCTATTATACAGTCCGCCATGATTATTGATCAGTTTGTCTAGAATCCATGAATTTGCGCTACCACAAACTACTACCATAACGTTTGAGCGGTGACATGCCCAAGTATTCCAAAAGCCTTCGAATGCAGTAACAAAGCCAGAGGCAGGTGTATCGAGCCATGGTAGTTCATCAAGAAAAACAATTTGTCGGTTTCCATTATCTTTTGACTGTAAAAACTGTTCGAGCATAAAAAAGGCTTCTAGCCACGATCTTGGTCTATGAGATTTGGGCATTCCCTGAAGCTGGAGTGAAAAATAAAAATGTTCAAGCTGTTTTTTCAGGCTGCTACCTTCAGAAGAGCCTTCTTCAATAGGTGACAAACCTGCATGACGGAAGGTAATTCTGTCCTTGAATGTTTCATCAACAAGGTACGTTTTTCCGACACGGCGTCGACCATAAATAGCAACCAGTTCAGCTTTGCCAGAGTTATAAATATTGTTAAGTTCTCGTATTTCTTCTTTTCTACCGACCATGAAAACATTTTAACCTTACTTTAAAGGTCTGTAAAGTGCTAAAAACTAGTGTTCACCGACCGATAGAATAACATATTGCAAGTAAAACTCTGATGTTAAAAGATTCCATTTGTTTTTATACCCCTTACTATTGATGCCTTTAAACGATGTAAATGTATTCACTAAACAAAAAGAAGAGCACCCCACGAGGTGCTCTTCATGCCTATTTTCTATTTTAGAGAGAATACTCAGATTTGAATTCATTGAAGTAAGTTTCGAACTTGAAAAGGTGTTCTTTCTTGATCTGGTTAGTGTACTCGTGTACATTGCCAGCACCTTCACTTTCAAGTTCAAGCATGGCTTCTGCAATGTTTGAACAGTGGTCAGAAACTCTTTCGAAGTTAGTAAGAAGGTCATTGAACACATAGCCCTTGCTTATATTGCATTCACCTCTCTGAAGTCTTGCAATGTGTCTTACCTTTACTTCTTCGATTAGTCCATCGATTACTTCTTCAAGTGGTTCTACGCGATGAGCAAGGTCAGAGCTATCTTCAACGAATGCCTTGATTGTGAGCGATGTGATTGCGTTGATTGCCTTGATGATCACATTGATATCATGCTGGCCTTCAGGAGTGAGGATGAAATCCTTTTCCTTCATCTCCCTTGCGTTCTCTGCAATATTGAGTGCGTGATCTGAAATTCTTTCAAAGTCAGTCAGGGAGTGCAGATATTTGCTGACATTTCTTGACTGAGTCTTTGGCATATCTCTGCCTGTGAGTTTCATCAGGTATGTGCCGATTCTATCTTCATACTTGTCAATTACGGTTTCGAGCCTTGCAACCTCATCATAACCTTCGTCTGTGAACTTCTTGCTCATCAGATCCGTTGCCAGGAGGATGCTCTGTTCAGTCTTTTCACCCATTGAATTGATTGCAAGTCTTGTCTGCTCAACAGCGAGAGCTGGATATTTGACGAATCTTTCTTCGAGTCTGTTGACATCCTCAAGATCCTTATCTGCCTCTCCGTTATCCTTGACAAGCTTGACAACCAGCTTTTCAAGTAGGCCGATGAAAGGAAGTAGCACAACAACAATAATTACACGGTAAACAGTGTTTGCAAGGGCAATCCTTACGCTTGTCATCGTCAAACCCGTGAATGAAAAGTGCAGGATTGAATTAGGTATGTAGAAAAGAAGACTTACTACAACTGCACCTAGCGTATCGATTACGAGGTATGATAGGGCAGTACGTTTTCCTGCTGTACTTGCACCAAGCGCTGAAAGGAGAACAGGTACTGATGCACCGATACCGATACCCATTATGATAGGGAATGCAATTTCAAAGTTGATAGCTCCAGTGCTTGTGAGTGCCTGAAGAATACCGATGGCAGCAGAAGCACTCTGGATGACAGTTGTGAAGAGAAGACCGATGAGGACGCCGATGATTGGATTTGAGAAGCTTGTGAGAGCCTTTATGAATGCGGGACTGCTTCTTAGATCACTTACTGAACCACTCATACTCTTCATACCGAACATCAATACTGCAAAGCCAAGCATGATGTCTCCAAGGAAGTGATCCTTTCGTCTCTTTTTGAACATTCTGAAGTAGATACCGATTATGGCAATTACAGCAGAAAGGGTTTCAGTTGAAAGCAGCCCCAAAAGGCCACTGCCATTACCAGAAGATAGGTCTGAAAGGGAAATGATCCAACCGGTTACACTGGTACCTATGATTGCACCCATGATGATTCCAATTGCTTGGGTAAGGTTCATCATCCCCGAGTTTACAAAGCCAACTACCATTACAGAAGTTGCAGAGGAGGACTGGATAACAGCTGTTACACCAGCTCCTAGCAATATGCCTTTCAGAGGAGTTCCTGATAGCTTGTAAAGAATTATTTCAAGCTTGTTGCCTGCAATACGCTTGAGTCCATCTCCCATCAGCGTCATACCGAATAGAAATAACGCAACACCACCAAGTAATTGGATTATGTCTGCAATATTCATTGAAATTCCACCCCATTTCAGATAGATATTTACTCTAATTGTACAGATAAAGGAGTTTTTTTTAAAGGATTTAGATACTTGATAAGGATATATCTTAGCTTCTTTGTGCTCGAATTACACCAAGAAGGTGAGATAGTGCACCATAACTTGTTGCTACATTATGGCTGACCTTGCTCTTGTCTGGTATGTTGATACCAATTGAGTATCCAGCAAACACGAACATTGGGTAGTCATTCACACCGTTTCCTACAACAGCGATTTCCTCTCTAGTGATATCAAGTAGCTCTGTCAATTTCTCAAGCCCCTTGTACTTGTTGATCCCCTTTGGTGTTATATCGAAGCAATCGATATGGCGATAGATATCGACATATTCAAGCAAATCTCTATTTTCGTCCAAAATCTCCTGAATGACATCGAAATCCTCAATTTTCGAAGGGAAGGGTGTAAGGCCTATTCTATTTGGCTGAAACCAGATCTTTGGTAACTTCTCTGATATTTCCCTTCTGAATATATCGATTGCTTCCTTTGCTTCCTTTTTATAGTCGAGCATATAGAAGAAGGCAGGGGGAACATCTACTCCAAATTCGATCACTCCACCATTTTCTCCAATGAGTATTGGGTCTTTGATTTCAGCCTGTCTCATGAAACCACAGAGATAGAAAGCAGGCTTTCCTGAAACAACTGCTACACGCACTCCTTCATCTTCTATCTGCCCAAGTAGGGCAAGATCTGTGTGTGTAATTCCTTTTCCTATTTTGGCGAGTGTATCATCGAGGTCGAATGCTGCAAGCTTGATCATGCATGCAATTATAACTCTAGATAGACAAAAATACGAAATATTTGTTTTTGTTACCTTTTGTTTCTTTGATTGTTTTTACAATGATTGTAATAGTTACCTGTAAATTATATAGTTTCTGTGGTAATTTTACTGACGAGGGATTATGAATAGACGTATTCGTAGAACAATATTAGTAGTCTTGATGATTGTTTTATCATTGTCATCAATTTGTGCACTGGATCTTGGCAGCTCTGTCGGGGCTGTAGGTTTTGATGGCGAATTCGGATATGGTCTAGTCCCTTGCTATGCTGAATACAACTTCTGGATCAAGGGAGTCCCTCAGCTGATCAAAGGTAACACTACCTCCATCTCATTCCATTTCAAGAGTGGTTATGCCGAGAGAGAGGATTACAAAACTGATGTAGATTATGGCACTATAACTGGATACATGAATGCAAGATTCACACAGGGGTTCAAACATAACAAGTACAATGGTAGTGACCTTTATAGACTCTGGGCACAGTATGCAGTAAGAATGGAACAGGCAATGCCTTGTATAAGCGATACTGTCGATGGTAACTATACAGCGTTTGAAAACCTCAGAGGTAAATCCTCCGATTACACAAAGGGTGATATCGATCTGTTGGACAACATGAAGGAAATGGCAAACGTCTTTTCCTTCGGTGTCGATTTCCCTTGGACCATTGATAGAATTGCCGGTACTGAGAACTTCGATTTCGGTGCAAGATTCGATTACTCACCAAAACTCGTCAACGATGCCTTCTCATCAATCTTCGAAGTTCCGATCGACTACACTGAGTTCTACGTATATATGAATCGATATCATACTATCTATGAAAAGGTTCAGAAGAAGAATCCAAACCTCAATAAGCTCACATACATGCTTGGCAATAACATGAGCTTCAGAATTCTTGGTGGCGATTTCATCCCAAAGTTTGCTGGTGGTACTACATATAAGTATCGAATTGCTGATAGCTACAGCTTGTCTATTATCGGTCCTCACATTAAGTCGAACCAGACCTATATGTATTTCAGAGTAGGCCTCGATTCCAGCTTCGGCTGTGGCTCAATGACAAACAATTGGAATGAAAAGGTTGGCTGGGAGTTCGATTCAAATCTGTTTGTTCTGCTTCACTTCAGAGTTTTCAACATCTTCCATGCTCAGCTCTATTGTGAGCACGAGTTCTACTACACAAACAACAATAACGTATCGAGATTCCTGAAAGACACTTGGGGTTCTCCTTCCTTCTCTTTCTATATCTCTCTGTGATGAAGATAATCGCTCACATCCATACTGATTTCGATTCGAAATTTGGAATTCCCCGACAAAGTGGCCTTGTGGAGGCCCTGCGCGGGGAAATTGTTTTTGAAAAGGAATATCGAAATCTTGAAGCTTTCAGAGGGATAGAGGAGTTTTCTCACCTCTGGCTCATCTGGCAGTTTTCATTAGCTGTCAGAACAACCTGGTCTCCAACAGTGAGACCACCTAGACTAGGAGGAGAGGAAAGAGTGGGTGTCTTTGCATCTCGCTCTCCATTTCGCCCTAATCCAATTGGACTTTCATCTGTCAAGCTATTGTCTCTTGATATCAGGAAGGACGTAGGTCCTGTGCTAGTTGTAAGTGGTGCAGATATGATGGATGGCACACCTATCTATGACATCAAGCCATATATTGCATATGCAGATAGCCACCCAGATGCAACTGGTGGCTTTACTGACAAAGTAAAGGCACGCTCTCTTGAGGTTGTATTTCCTGAGAAACTCAAGGAAAGAGTTCCTGAAGAAAAGCTTGATGCACTGATCGGCGTGCTTTCTCAAGATCCAAGACCTAGATATCAGGATGATAGTGAAAGAATCTATGGTATGAGCTTTGCCAATCTTGATGTTAAATTCAGGTGTGAAGGTGAAAGACTATTTGTACTCGATATCGTATCCTAGAACTCTTCATGACCACAGGCAGCAATATCATCTCTTGTCTTCAGATAGCTTTCAAGAATCGCTATAGCTCTGAATTTTCCAACCTTGTTGATCCTTATATAGCATCTGCCGTTCTCTTCTCTTTTCCTAACTAGTTGAAGTGCAGAAAGCTCTTCGATATCACCACTAGTATTTTCAATTGTTGATATTTCCTTCTCGCCTTCAAAAAGTTTGGCAAGAAGAGAAAGATTGTTTTCATCTCCTAGGGCCCTAAAGAGCCGTGAGTCTTCTTTGAAATTATGCATTGTTTCTACTCTCCTATATTGCAAGTTGTTCAAAAAAAGTGTAGTTCTGTTTCTTGAATTATGATTTCCTCTTTGATTGAAAGTAATAAAAGAATCTACCTCGCTGATGGAGTATATCGCGAGAAACTCGATATAGTCGAGGATAATGTAACACTTGAAGGTACTGCCACAATTGTATTCTCTGACCATCATGGCACAGAGCGCGATGGATTTTTCTTTTCAACTCGTCACAGTGCAACTGTGACAGTGAGGGGAAAGAACTTCAAGGCAAAGGGAATTACATTCAAAAATGATTTCGATTATATGACTGTTGCTTCCTACAGCAAGAAGCATCCTGAAGCTAGAGTGGGAACTCAAGCTGTTGCTTTGATGCTTGAAGAGGGAAGTGACAACGCTACCTTTGAAGATTGCTCTTTCATCGGCTATCAGGACACATTATATGTCGATAGGGGGAAGTCATATTTCAAGCACTGCCATATTGAAGGCAACGTCGACTTCATCTTCGGTGCAGGAAATGCCATCTTCGAAGATTGTGATATCGTCATAACAGATGGCTTTGGAGAGTTCTTTGTTGCAGCTCCTAGCACCTATATTGGCACTCCTGGATTCAGGTTCATAAACTGTAGGTTCTCATCCCCTTTGAAGAGAAAGTACTACCTAGCTCGTCCTTGGCATCCAAGTGGCGATACTTCAAGATGTGGGGAAGCAAGCTTCGAAGGCTGCCTCTTTGATGAATATCTTGAAAAGGAAGCCTTCACTAGTATGGATTCAAGGACGATCGACGGGGTAATTAGAACTTGGATGCCTGAAGAGAGCCGTTTTTCTATCAGATAAGGCCATATTCCTTAGCTAATGCAGAAACTCCAAGCTCCTTGAAAACTTCTTTCTTCAAGGTATAGAAGAGCATGTCAAAGACTGTCTTCAGATTCTTGACAGTTGAATTTTCACTATAGCTTGAGTTTTCAAGAGTCAGAGTACCATTAGCTGAGCCACTGTACTTTCTGAATGACCATTTGCTCTTGTCAAGATTGCTTTCAAGAAGTTCTTCAACATCATCGGGAAGAGCAGGGAAGAAGTCGATTCCTGTGAACTCTTCTACTTCATCTACTGTGACTGCATAGAAGTCGACACTGTTGGCGCCCTTTTCATTTGGAAGAATGAATCCGATTGCCTTTATATCATCATCGTTATAATCGAGGATGACTTTGTAGTAGTAGTTTGGAACTGCAACCCTGTTCTTTCCAATTGTCTTATATGGGCCATCTGAGAGGACAGGGCCTGTGGCAATATATATGTTTCCATTCTCGACTGCCATCTGGCGCACGACAGATTCAAGATCTGCCCAGATGCCTCTATTGAACTGTCCTGCCTGTGGTGACATGTTGGACATGTAGAAGGTATCATCCATCGCCTCTGCTGACCACTTGAAATCTGCAGCAGGAGCAAGGTGCCCTCTATCATAGCCTGAGCCTTTGTAGTCTTCGAGAGTGGCAGAGCCTGTCCAGATCGCCTTGTCTGGTCGGAAGTTGTCGACTCTGTCAAAGGTTCCGGCAACCTCTTCTCTTGTGAGCTCATATGCAACCCAGGAGGGTTGTTCATACTCTTCGTTGTAGCTGAGTGTATATCCAGTATGCATTACGATCTGCTCACCATCGATAGGCTTTGGCAGTTCGAGCCCTTGGATTGTTCCAACACTCTTAAGTTTCATCTCCTCTTCAGTTGGTGTGATGAGGCAGAGCACTACGAATGTTATTGCAAGCAGTATCAACAGAGTGAGAATCTTGGCCGGGATATTTTTCTTACTCTTTCGTCTTCTTGCCATTTTAGTCTCACTCCCTTGGTTCTTATTCAAACTTAAAACTCCTTTTTTTTGCCCAGGTTACAGCAATGATCAACAAAATGAACACAATTGATAGAAGCATGACATCTACAATTGGGTTTTCCATATTATCAAGCATTATGAGGGGATGAGTCGGTAGACTGCTGCCCTTATAATTGATTATCAAAGCAGAAAAAAGATTGATCGCAGCGTGAAATGCCACTGAAGCTTCGAATCCTTTTAGGTAGATCGCAAGGATCATGGTAAGAAAGCCAAAGAGGAAGTAGTAAAGGTAGAGGATGTGGATATCCTTTGTCAGATTCACTTCGTTGTTAAAAAGGTGAGGAAGAAGAAAGAGCAATCCTGAGAGAGATGAAACAAGAAGTGCCTTTATAACTCCACCTTCAAGGCCATTCTTGTAGCAAAGTCTTGCAAGGAGGACTCTGAATATAAGCTCCTCACAAAAGCATTGTAGCGGGGTGATGATAATGATAAGGGAAAAGAAGACAATCCTTTCGATATCGAATCTCGGATCGAAAGTAAATGAAATATGTGTAAGCGAAAGAAGCCCTGTTAGAAGTATTGGGACTAGGGCAACAGAAAAAGAAAGGAAGAAGAGACGGAAAGAAAAATTCTCTCTATCTGTTGAGAGCTTGAAGATAGAAAAGCCAAGAAGCAAATGTGAGGAAACTGCAAGAGCGATGAAACAAAGAAGATGTGGAATATTGAGTGTCACATATCTTGCTATTGGATTATCAGAGTAAGGAAAGAGAAGAATGGTAAGGCACAGGCCCAGAACTAGAAAAGAGAAAAGCGAAATGGAAATAAGTGCAAGTATTCTGGAGGTACTATATTCTCTCATGGATACAATAATAACATTTTATGTGTGATAGGTAAGCTGTGTAGGTTGAATCTTTTCACCTTGATGATGAAAAAAGATAGCTTAGGGCACTCTATTTTGCTTTTCATTTGCGTTATACTTTCTTCATATGAAGCTGAGAGACGAAATATTCAGATTGTTGAAAGAGGATGTGTGTACTCTTGTGTTCCCAACAGAGAACAGCGCAAGGTACTACCTTAGTGAATATGTTAGAGAAAAGAAGGTGAGCATTCCATCATCACGTGCAATTGCATATGATGATTTTGCCAAATTATTTGCACCACGCCATGATAATTTGAAGCCTGCAAACAAGTATCATAGGCTTTCATTCATCTCATCGATGCTTGAAAGTGGCAATAGTGGTCTCACATATCTTTACTCTGACGCTCTCTCATCTTACTCTCAGCGTTTCGTCCCATTCCTTTCCAAGATTCTTCCATCTCTTGAGGAAAACAGTGTAGAAAGTAGGATTGTAAATGATAAACTTTTCAGAGATCTTCAGATATTGAAATCACGATATTCCGATTTCCTTTCCTCCCATTCCCTCTTTGAGCCTGGCTGGGAGAAGCACTCTGTCAAAAACAACAAGGACACTGTAATTGATCATGTGCTTGTTGGTTTCGATGCTGAAATCCTAATGCAGAGGTTGCTTGAGGAACTTGAGGATAGAAAAGGGATAAGGATTTTAAGTAATCCAGGAAATGCTGACATCGAATATGAAAAGTTCGATAGCGAGGAAGCAGAGCTTGAGATGCTCTTTTCTCGTCTCTCAGCGCTAAAACGTGAAGGTACTGCATATCAGGATATAATCCTCTCAACTCCAGAAGTTGAAAGACTTGCTCATATCCTTGAGAGAAAGAGCCTCGAATATGACATTCCTCTTGTATTCATGAAGAGCTTGAAAATTAGTGAGACAGTTCCAGGGCGCTTCCTTTTCTCGATCAAACGCTGCTTTGATGAAAAACTATCATTCCACTCTCTTGAGAACCTGTTGCTCAACACATCATTTCCATACCTTGATATGGAGAGAAACCGAAGTCTCATAAGTTTCATGATCGATATGAATGTCGAACGGGGTTGTGTAAGCTACAAAAAGAATGATGAGCTATTTAGAAAGTTATCGAAAGCACATAGTCCTCTTCTAGATTTCTACAAGACACTGAAGGGTTCAATCATCTCAATTTGCACTTCTGATAACGGACAAGCTCTCATCACATCACTCCATGCACTTTCTTCTCTCCTTTTTGGGAAAGAAGAGTTCAAGGCATCAAGGGATGAAGATGTGGATGTGTACTCATTCATATTGAATGAACTTTCTCAGCTTGGCCGTGTAATAAAGGAGTCGGGGCTGAAGGTTTCAAATCTGTTTGCAACCTTCATGAAGGAAGCTGAAAACATCGTCTATGTGAGCCAGAAGAAGGAAGAAGGAATCCCTGTCTACTCCTATGGTCAGGACTATCTCATGGACAGTAAGTATCACTTCATATTTGCAATTAACGATAGTAGCTACAGAAGGGAAGAGAAGGCTCTTTCTTTCCTTGATGACCATGAGATAGAAAACAGGAAAAGCTATGCTGTAACTGATGCTCTTATTTCATATTACGAGAGTATCAGCGAAAATGTCTTCATCACAGGCTCCGATGTGACAAACGATGGACCTGCTGAGACACCGACATATTTTGTCCTCAAAGATAGAGTCAAGAAGGCATTTGCAAGTGAAAAGATTGTTGGAGGAGGGCTTGAGAGAAGCCTCTGCATTGCAAACAGGACAGGACTTGGTGCATCAGGGTGCGATATAGCATCAGATGATGGAAATGGGTATAGGAAGATCGATATTTCTGGCTACCATTTCTCATACTCTGCTATCAGCAGGTATGCAAAGTGCCCATACAGAGCCTTCCTTGAATATGAGCTTGTTCCTGACAATAGTGATGATGAAGAGTATCTTGATGTCTTCGAGCCATCAAAGCAGGATGATGCCAAGATTGGTTCATTTCTCCATATTGTGATCCAAACATTCATGGAAAAGCATTTTAACAACTTGCTAAGTGCAGAGAACATTGAAACTTACAACCAGGAAATCGAGGAAATCCTGGATGAAAAGTTGGAAAATGAATACTCTTTCGATGAGTATACAAAGCGAAGCATAAAGGGAAAGTACCTATCTGCATTGCAAGGTGCAGTACAGTTCCTGCTTATTCCAAAGAAGGCTAGGTCAATTGCAGTTGGCCCATTCAGGCCAAAGGCAAATGAACTCAAGCTTTCAGATGATACATTCTCTGGATTTGTCGATACTGTGATTGAGGATGCTGAAGGACGTGTATATCTCATCGATTACAAGAAAGGAAAAGCACCTGCTACGTATCAATTAATCCTCTATTCCATGCTCTATGAGAAGAATAATATCGACGATGTGGAAGATGCTGTCTTCTATTCAATGAGCGACTCTGAATACAAGGGGTTCGATGATGAAAAGTGGGAAGAGCAAAAGGCACAGCTCGACCTCGATTACTCCAAGACAAGGGAAGGTTATCTAGAAGGCATCTGGAAGGCAACTCCAGGAAAGGAAAATTGCTCCTACTGCAAAGAAAGGAGTATATGCAGAAGGAGATATAACCTGAGATGAAGGACGAATTTAGAAAAATAATGGCATCAGAAGGCTTTTTGGCCAACGATGAACAGCTTGCTGTCATAGATACAAGCTTAAATAGTGTAGTATCTGCGGGCGCCGGTGCCGGAAAGACTGCTGTTCTTTCCTGGAGATTCTTGCGCCTCGTGCTTGAAGAGAATGTAAAGCCAGAGGAGATATTGACGCTGACATTCACAAAGAAGGCAGCTGCTGAGATGAGAGAGAGAATCTACAAACGTCTTATCAAGGCATCTGAAAGTGTCGATATGGATAGTTTTTCAAGAGCAACCATATCCACTTTGGACAGCTTCTGTGCCCAGATAGCAAGAAGTGATGCTCTCTCATATGGCTTTTCGAGAGATATCGGGAACCTCGATGATGGTAAAGCAAAAGAAATAGCTGAGCGTCTTGCATATGACTTTCTCCAAAATAAGGATAATGAAGAGGAAGTAAAGCTCATATCCTCTCTCTTCATGCCAAATGAGGTCATGGACAAATTCTTCTTGAAAATTGCATCCAGAGTGACGATAACTGGCGATTACACAGCATCCAAGATCTCAGAGCGATTCTATGATGTAGTTGTTGCAACTTACAAAAAGCAAAGGGAAATTCTCTCTTCAGCCTTTTCATCTCTTTCAGAACTTCATCTTACTAAAAGTCTTTCTGAGCAGTTAAAATATTTGGAAGACTGTCTCCAAAATGAAAGTTTTCAAGAAAAAGATTACTTCAGGATGAGAGGTAAGACGGATGAAGATATCAAGAAGATAATAAAAGAAATAATCAACCCAATACTGAAGGATAATGGGCACTTCAGATTGCAGGATTATGTCAAGAAGAACGATAGAAATCCAGGATTATTACAGATAGCAGTCGAGAAATATGCCAAGATGATAAATGAAGAGAAGCGCATCCTCGGTCTTCTTTCCTTTAGCGATGTTTCTGCACTTGCAGTTGCAATCTTGAGAGATAACCTTGAGATGAGAAGAATCTTCCGTCGCCGCTATCGCTTCATAATGATCGATGAGTTCCAGGACAACAACTCACTCCAGAGGGACCTCTTGTTCCTGCTTTCTGAAAGGGATGGTGTCAAGAGTGAAAGCGGAAGAGTCCCAACTGTTGAAGAGTTGGATGAAAAGAAACTCTTCTTCGTCGGTGACGAAAAGCAATCCATCTACCGTTTCAGAGGTGCAGATGTATCTGTCTTCAGAGCACTGCAGACAGATATAGCCAAAAATGGAAGAAAGCTTTCACTTTCTGTGAATTACAGAAGTCAGAGCCCATTGATCGACCACTTCAATCAAGTATTTGAAAAGGTGCTTGAAAATGGTGGTGAAAGCTTTGCAGCTCAATTTGAAAGTATAAAGGCTGGAAAGAAATCAGATGGTACGAAATCCAAGATCATATTTGCATCATACAACAAAGATGAAATAGAAAAGGATGATGAAGACCTCTACGATGGCGATATGCTCGAAGCAGAAGCTATTGGTAACTATTGCCAGAGAATACTTGAAACAGATGAATTCCTAGTTGATGGCAGGAGACCATTGCCACATGAGGTTGCAATACTCTTTCGCTCAGCATCGAATCAGATGAATATCGAGAAGGCACTAAGAAAACGCAATATCCCATACCAGCTGACTGAGACAAGATCCCTGATGCTCGATGCTGTTGCAGGAGATTTCTACTCATTCTTGCAGTCTCTCATCTACCCAGATGATAGAAGAAGCTATGTTGCACTTCTAAAGACCCCATTCTGCGGGCTTTGTGATGAATCGATCTTCAACCTCATATTGGACGGAAAGAGTGTGCTTGATGTAGATAGAGAGCGCTATGAAGCCTTCTCTCTCTTTTTTGAGAATGTGAAGGAGGAGGCCTTCCGCCTCACACTTCCATCTCTTCTTGAGAAACTCTATATCGAAGGTGGCTACTATGGTTATCTTTCCTCTCTCAAGGATAGAAGCACATTCATAGAGCACTATGATTACCTGTTCTCATACGCACTTTCCTATGAAGAGGAAGGGCGTGGTCTTACTGACTTTGTCGCATTCTTGAGAGATGAACTTGGAGATAGCAGGAAGCTGCCTGATGCAAGCGTCCTCAAAAGGGAAGTAAGTGGAATTCAGATAATGACAGTCCACAAGTCAAAAGGCCTTGAGTTCCCAATAGTTATCTTCGCAGGTCTTGGAAAGCGTGGACACAATAGTGAGAATGAATATGTCTTCAACTATGATGATATGCTTGTTGCAACTGAAGACAAGCAACTTTTGAAAATTCTCAATGAAGATGAAAAGCAGAGAGAAGAAGCAGAAGCCAAGAGAGTCATGTATGTTGCATTTACCAGAGCAGAAGAGCACCTGATATCGATTGGTGGTTATAAAATAAACAAGGATGGTGAAATCAAATCTGAGAAGTTGTTCGATTGGTATGTTGAGGCCCTCGGTGCCAATCTTGATAATATGAGTGCCCTCATGGATGGAGTCGTACTTGAAGATGTGACTTCAACCCCATTCTTGAAGCCTAAGTGGACTGATAGAAAGTATCTTGAATATGACTTCTCGAATCAGGGAGAGTTTATAAACGAAAAGAGAAGAATCAGCGTATCAGATATCAAACGAAGTGAAGAAAAAGAGCTCGATAAGAAAGCACTTGGTTCCTTTGATACTGATGAAATTGTCAGAAGGGAACACATCGAGGCTGAATTTGGAACTCTCTGTCATCTCTGTCTTGAGAAACTCATCGGGAAAGGAAGCTATGATGAAGTTGAATGCACAATCCTTCCGGATGAGAAAGATAACGCTATATTGCTTTCACGTGCAAAGGCCTTCGCTGACTCTTTCAAAAAGAGTGAGCTCTATAGAAAGTATGTTGAAGGCAAAGAGACACTAGAGGAGCTCAGGTTCTATACAAATCTCGATATAGCGCCAGGCATGGCAGTTGAAGGAGTTATAGATCTCGTGGTCCTCGGAAAGGATTTCAATCTTGTTGTTGATTACAAGAGCGACTCATTCAAGGACCCTGAAGAGCACAAGATACAAATCCTGAGCTACATAAAGGTAGTCAAGGATCTGTATCCAGATAAGGAGTGCTATGGAACTCTCTATTACCTCAGAGAGGGAAAGACTGAAAGCTTCTGGAATCTTGATGGTGAGGAAGTGGAGCTTTGAATCAAAGCTCCCTTACTGCTTTCTTCATCCTATCAAGTGCCACTTTGACCATTTCACGGCTTGTTCCGTAATTAAGACGCACAAATGATGAGTACTTTTTTCCAAACCAGGAGCCATCATTCATGCAAATTCCAGCACGCATGCCAAAGAAGTGTGCAAGCAGGTTATTGTCCCCATCGTAGAGCTCTGGGTTTTTGTCTCTATCTTTCCTGACCTTATCAAGGATGCTTGAACAGTCAAGGAAGGCGACAAATGATGCATTTGCATTGACAAGTTTTATTTCAGGAATCTCGCACTCAAGATAACTTCGTATGAAAGCTGCATTGCCACTAAGATACTCACAGAGCTCTCTGTTTTCTTCATCTGAGTCTGTGTATGCAGCTTCTGCTATCTCTCCGATGAAGAAGCCTGGGGAGTCAAGATAGAGCTTCTGCTGCTCTCTTTTAAATGCAGAGAGCATATCTCTATCTGAGAAGATTGCCATTGCAAAGTGCTCTCCTGCGATATTGAATGTCTTCGATGGAGCCATGAAGGTGATACTCTTTGTCCCTGTCTTCTCAGATAACTTTCCAAGCGGGGTATGAGTGTTTCCTGGGTGTACAAGATCTGCATGGATCTCATCAGAAAAGACTAGCTGTCCTCTTTCTTTTGCAAGTGTGAGTATGAATTCAATCTCCTCTTGTGAAAATACAAGCCCAGATGGGTTATGAGGAGAGCAGAGCAAGATAAGCTTTGCATCCCTTGATTCTCTCTCATATCTCTCTTTGTCAAAGTAGAAAAGGCCATCCTTGTATCCAAGGTCATACTCGATTACTCTTCTTTCATTTTTTCTTGTCATATCGAAAAAGGGTGCATAGGTTGGATACATAATAAGTACACCATCGCCCTTCTTCGTGAAGGTCTGCAAAGCAAGAGCAAGGCCATGCAATAGCCCCTGAGAGTATGTGACACTATTCTTGTCTACAGCCCAATTGTGTTTACGAAAAACAAATGAGATGAAGTCATTAGTGAGGTTTGGGTGTTCTGCATAACCTGCAACACCAAAGTTTGCTGACTTCATCATCGCATTGTGAATTGCCTTGGAGGTGACGAGATCCATATCTGCAACCCAGTAAGGAAGAGCATTCTCATTTCCGCAGATTGCTTTTATAGCTGCCTTGCTCCACTTTATGGAGGATGTATTCGATCTGTCTACAGCTTTATCAAAGTCGTACATTTTTACCACCTTATCATTTCTTCACCATTGCGATACAGAAATTCATTTGCAAGTGCAAAGTGATTATTTCCAAAGAATCCTCTGTAGGCTGATAGGGGACTTGGGTGTGCTGATTCCAAGATCAGATGATGGGGATCTGTGATATAGATTCTCTTGCTTCTTGCATAGCTTCCCCACAGGAGGAATACTCTTGGCTTTGAGTCGGATCCCAGTGCCTTTATGCATGTGTCAGTGAATCTTTCCCAGCCTGAATCCTTGTGTGAGTTAGCTTGATGTGAGCGAACAGTAAGAGTGCTGTTTAGAAGTAGAACTCCCTGTCGTGCCCACCTTGTCAGATCTGAAGACCAGAACTCTTCTCTGAGGACATCTTCAGAAAGGATTTCCTTGTGGATGTTGACAAGTGAAGGAGGCTCTTCGATACCCTCTCTCACAGAGAAGGAAAGGCCCATGGCCTGACCTTCCTCGTGGTATGGGTCCTGACCTACGATTACAACCTTTGTCTGTGAAAATGGACAGAGAGAAAAGGCTGTGAATATCTCATTCATAGGAGGATATATAGTCCTTTCACTGTATTCCTTTTTCAGGAACTGTCTCAGTGCAAGGTAGTAATCCTTCTGCTGCTCTTGGTCAAATAGAGCCTGCCAATCATTGTTGATTCTGATCATCTATCAAATAGCCTCGTAAGAAAATTATTTGGCGGAAGTTTTATCTCCTCTTTCATTATATCACGCTTAATCTTCTCAGGGCTTTTAGGTGATGATGCATAGCTGAGCGCAAGGCAGCACTTGTCATAAAGCAGCTTCTCGATCTCCCTAAGTGCCTTTTTGGAAGGTGATATTGCAGCAATATAGCCAATGGATGAGTTGTCTCGTGCCATAAGGAGAGACAGGAGCTTTTCTGTGACAGCAAGAGATGTATCCTCAAAGAGGAGTATGAGGTCTGTTGTGTCATCTTCTATTTCGAAGGAGCTTTCATTTTCTACCATTATGTTGGTAACAAACTCTTCGAACTTTTCTTCACCATTAAGAATCAGGAACGCGTATTTCATCTTTTCACCTTCAGAGAATCAAAGAGAGAGAAGAAAGTTGGGAACGTGACATCACATGCACTCTCGTCATCGATTGTGATCGGCTCTGTTGTAATGAGCGAGCAGATAGCCATTGCCATTATTATCCTATGGTCCTTGAAACCCTTTACAACTCCACCATGCAGCGTGGATGGGAAGATGTCAAGGCCATCCTCTCTTTCCTTTATGTTTAGGCCCAGGGATGAAAGATTTTCCCTCATGCATGCAATTCTGTCTGTTTCCTTTATTCTTGCCTGGGATACATTGATAATGTGAACGCTTTCAGATGCAGCTGCTGCAGCAACAGAGAGAATTGGAAGTGCATCAGGCATGCTATTCAGGTCAAAGGTGCCACCTTTGAGTCTCTCAGGTCCTGTGACTGTTACAGAGTAGCCATCCCACGATATTTCACAGCCCATCTGGGACAGAATATCGAGAATGTGCTTGTCTCCCTGAATATCATCTCTATCAAGGCCATTTACTGTAACGCTGCTTTTACTTATCGCTGCACATACAAAGAAGAATGATGCAGAGGAGAAGTCACCAGGGACCAGTGTATCAAAGCTCTTATACTTCTGGCCTCCCTTGATTTCCACATGCTGTAAATCATCACTGATTCTGTATTCGATGTTCTGTTTATCAAGCCAACCAAGTGTCATCCTAACATATGGTTTTTCATAGAGAATTGGGCAGTCTACAACAGAGTCATTTTTTGCAAGAGGCAAGGAAAGGAGGAGGGATGAAAGATATTGGCTTGTCCTACATTCGATACTTGTCTTTCCTCCGATAAGACTACCTGTGATCTTGACAGGTGGGCACTCGCCATCAAGCTCTGCAGTGACTCCTAGATCTCTATAGGCATTTACAAGAGGAAGGATAGGGCGATTATTAAGCTGTTCATCACCTGTCAGTATTACTTCCTTAGCCCCTGAAGCTGCCAGGAGGCCGTAGATAAGGTAGGTTGTAGTACCACTGTTCTGGGTGTCTATTGTGAAGCTTTTTCCCTTTACATCGACTCTTGTCGAATCGACAGTCATGTAGCTTCTATCATCTGAAAACTCAATTTTAGCTCCAAGAAGACAGCATGCGTTGATACAGGCAGCTGTATCTGAGGACTCTAGAGGATTGTCTATTCGACAAATGCCATTTGAAAAGGTTGCAATCAAAATTGCTCTTATCGTCTGGCTCTTTGAAGAGGGGATTGTTATCTTACCATTGATGGGTGCTTTCTCAAGTGTGATCATGGTAGTAAATGATAATCAACAAAACAAACTAGAGTAAAGATTTGAACTATTCTAACAGAAGGTTTTCATCCTTTCTGTCAATTCCGTTCCTTATCTCAAGCTTGGATCCAAAGTTTCTTCCCTGGTCGAAGACCCTTGTGTTCTGCCTTATACTTGAGCTTCCGAAGGCCACTCTTGTGTTGGTAAATACAAGTTTCATGGCAAGGTTCTTGTTTTCATTCGTAATCTTCACAATCTCAGTTGTTGTTTCCTTGTTCTCGATCTTTCTGTATCTTTCCTCGATCGATGAGAGAACACCAAGATAGAAGCTAGTAGTACCGAGCTGTCCCTTATATAGGTATGGATTTATCTTCCTTTCCTCTCTGAGTTTTTTGTCGATCGTCCTTTCAAGTGTGTCCCAAAGATAGAGAGCGATTTGTATATCGCTTCTCTTTCCATAGCATCTGAGACCATCGAATTCATCTAGATGGACTGTAATTACAAACACACCTGAAATAAGGGAAACAATCCTGGCAAGTATCTTGTACTTCCTTGCAATTCTAGATGAAGTGATGAAATCAGCTTCCCAGATTCTTTCATCATCATAACGCTCACTCTCAAGATGATACTTTATCGACATCTCCTGTGCCTTCTTGAGCGCAGCTTGTGCTTCTTTTTCAAATGGAGACAGCGAAAGTGCCTTCAATTTCTTTACTTTGGATAGCAGGCTTTCTCTTTCTTTTATATCAATGTGTGCCTTTTCAAAGCCTTCTTCTGCTCCCAAAGCCCTGCATACAGAGCGAAATAGTTCATCATGCTCTGTCTTATTCGACTCATAGTAGCAGATAGCATGTGCAGCTTCATGAAGCGCAACTGAAAGAATGAGGCTGTAATCGAGGGAAAGAATATCCTCTGAAAGAACAATCAGACAGTTTGAGGTAATAAACACACCAAGCTTGTTCTTTTCAAGCGGTGCAAAGAAGATATCTGAGTATATGTAACTTGATCTATCACATTTGTAGTAATTGTTGATTCTATTGTCTATATCTCTTTTCAGTAATTCACGCTTTTCTATAGCGCTCTGACTGTATAACCTTATTATTCGTTCGTCCATATGTCAAAGATTTCTACTTTTGTTATCTTGTGTCAATTTACCTTGTTCAGAAGGTCACTTTGGTTTATATTTCCTTTGTGAAAAAGATATATATAGAGAGTCTTGGCTGTGCCAAGAACCAGGTTGACAGCGAAATATTGTTATCATATGCAGATGATGAAGGCTTTGAGCGAACACAGGTCCCTCAGGATGCCGATATCATCGTAGTGAACACCTGTGGCTTCATAGAATCAGCAAAGACTGAATCGATAAACACATTCTTTTCATTCAGAAGTGCATTTCCAGAGAAGAAGATAATTTTTGCAGGCTGCCTTGCTCAGCGCTATTGGGGCATCCTCGATCTTGATGAGGCTGATGCTATATTTGGAAATCATGATCTTGGTGCTTTTCCAAAGGTGTTGAAGGCCATCGAGAAGGGAAACAAACAGATAGTACTTGCGCCTGAATATCCAGACCCTGATTCAGAAAGGGATGAAAGGAAGTATAACCTTTCATTTCCTCGCTCTGCCTTCCTGAAGATTTCAGAAGGCTGTAATCACCGCTGTAACTATTGTGCAATCCCTATAATCCGAGGAGGGCTTAGAAGTAGGCCATTTGATGCTGTAATGAATGAAGCGAGGAGACTTGTCAAAAGCGGAATCTACGAGATAAACATAATCGCTCAGGACCTCGGTGCATATGGAACTGATTGGGGAGAGGGTGAAAGATTCTGTGATCTCATAGAATCTCTTTCCAAGATCGAAGGCGCTTTCGTTCTCAGAATGCTCTATATCCACCCTGATACATTCCCTGAGAAGCTCATCGATATCGTCAAGGCATCTAATGGAAAGATCCTCCCTTACTTCGATATCCCATTCCAGCATGCAGACCATAAGGTCCTGCTTGGAATGAAGAGAACAGGCTCAAGAGAGATATATGTAGACCTGATAAAGAAGATCAGGGCTTCTCTTCCTGATGCTGTAATTCGTTCAACACTTATGCTCGGCTTTCCAGGAGAAGGAAGAGAGGAGTTTGAGGAGCTTTTAAGGTTTGTAAAGGAAGCCCAGCTTGACTGGATGGGTTCCTTCCTCTATTCAAGGGAAGAAGATACTCCTGCATACCTCATGAGAAACCAGAAGGAACACAACAAGGCCCATAAGATTGCAGCTAAATGGCAGGAGGAGCTTGAGGCTGTACAAAGTGAAATTACTTCAAGACGACTTTTATCTTTTGTAGGCAAGAAATATCTTGCACTTGTCGAAGAGAATATCGAAGGAGAAGATCTTTCGATTGCCAGAATCTACTCACAGGCTCCCGAAGTTGATGGCGCTACTGTTATAATGGGAAGCGATATGAAGCCAGGTGATGTAGTCGAGGTCGGAATCAGGAGTGTTCGAGGCCTCGATCTTGAAGCGATAAAGATAAGGAATGTCCTGTGAATGATATCTTGTCAACTCTTAACCAACCTCAGATAGAAGCAGTAACTGACTTCGAGAATCCTCTCCTCGTGCTTGCAGGGGCCGGCTCGGGAAAGACTCGAGTGATAACATCGAAGGTTGCCTATGCAATAAAAGAGAGAGGCTACAGGCCATACTCTATCCTTGCAGTTACTTTTACAAACAAGGCCGCTAAGGAGATGAGGGAAAGAGTAGAAGGGATGTGTGGAGACACCAAAGGGCTTGAAATGAGGACATTCCACTCATTTGGTGCATATCTTTTGAGAAGATATGGAGAGAGGTTAGGTCTTCCTGCCTCTTTCAATATCTATGATGATGAAGACTCACTATCATTGCTTCAAAGTATATATCCAAACGCAAAGAAGACTGAATTGAGACCATATGCAAAGTTCATTTCAAAGGCAAAGGATAAGGGCCATGATGTCGATTATCCAGACTTTGGATATGAAGAGAGCAAGTGCCCAGATTTCAGAACTCGCTATAGAGCATATGAAAGGAAACTTGAAGAGGTGGGCTGTGTAGACTTTGCAGATCTCATCGTCAAGACAAATAGGCTTCTTGTCGAAAATCCCGATGTAAGAGAGCAATTACAGAGACGTTTCCGCCTCATTTTAGTCGATGAGTATCAGGACTCGAATGGAAGCCAATTCAATCTGCTGTCAAATCTGGTGGGACCAAATACTCAGATAGTGGTAGTTGGTGATGATGACCAGTCTATCTACCGCTTCCGCGGAGCTGAAATTGAAAATATTCTCTCCTTCCCGAAAAACTATCCAGGAACGAGAGTTATAAAGCTTGAAGAGAACTACCGTTCAACTCCATCTATATTGAAGATTGCCTCTGCAGTCATAAAGAATAATAAGGGACGACATGAGAAGACTATCTTTACTCGTCAACCTGATGGAATGAAGCCAGAGCTCTTTGGCTGTCTTGACTCAAAGGATGAGGCTTTGAGGGTTGCATCTGTAATAAATAGGGATAAGGATTATAACAACACCTGTATCCTTTACAGGACCAATGCACAATCTAGTGAGTTTGAAACGATCTTTGCGGGGTTGAAGATTCCATATCAGGTAATTGGTGCACTTCGCTTCTACGATAGAGAGGAAGTCAAGGATATGCTTGCACTTATCTCTTTCATCTTGAACCCTCGCGATGTCATTGCCTTTAGAAGGATGATAAACAAGCCAACTCGTGGTATCGGTGCTCAGTCACAGGATAAGATCATAGCTCTATCAGACCATCTTATGGATGCAATGGAGGAAGCTATCGAGACAAATGTTGTCTCAGGAAAGGCAAGGGCAGGAGTTGAGAGCTTCCTTTCATATTGCAAGGAAGCAAATGAGCTTATCGATAAGGGAATAGAGCAAGTAGAATTTGCAAACTTCCTTTTAAAGAGATTCGGTATAGAGGAGTATTACTCAGCTGAAAGTGACAAGCAGATAAAAAGGACAAGACTTGAAAACCTTTCTGCTTTCGTCAACTCGATGAGTGATGTTTCTCCAGGTAGAGAAGGGCTAACAAACTATCTAGAGAGAATAACACTGGATAACACAGTCCTTGGAAATGAGGACCCAAGAGATAAGGAAGGTGTTAAGCTCATGACTATCCACACTGTAAAGGGTCTTGAGTTTGAGCGTGTCTTTGTAACAGGCCTTGAAGAGGCCTTGATGCCAGGCATCGATCCTGTGGATGAGGATTTGGAAGAAGAAAGACGCCTTTTCTATGTTGCAGTCACTCGAGCAAGGCGTGAACTCTACATGACATATTCAAGAAGTAGACAGACTTTTGGCCAGTGGAATCATCAAACTCCATCAAGATTCTTGAGAGAGATCCCGAAAGAGTATTATGAGGGCACTCTTGATAAGTCGGATCTTGGAAGCTATACAAACCGTTTTTCCTTTGAACCTAGAGTTAAGAACCAAGGGTTTTCGAACCGTTTTGTTGAAAATAAGCCATCATGGGCAAAAGGTATTTCGCTTCCTCCAACAAAGAAGAGCGTGAAGCTGATAAAGAGTGTAGATTTCAAGGTTGGTGATAGGGTCGTTGAGCCTGAAAAGAAAGAGCATGGCGTAATTGAATCTGTCAACGTTACTGCAATTGGCACGAAAATTACAGTCAAGTATGACAGTGGAAAGGTCTCTACATATAACGCAGCCTTTGCTCGACTTCAAATGGAAGAAAAAGAAATCGTGTGGAATGTTGGTGACAGGATCAGTGTAGATGGTGTGGGCTCTGGAAAGGTAATAGAGGTCAGAAAGTTTAATAATGGTACTGCATCCCTCCGTGTTTCCTTTGATAGGGGAGGCATGGGCCTTTACAAGGCCTCCGCGGCGAGTGTTCATAAACTCTGAAATCTAGATAATTTAGGTATAGACAAAAAGTTAACCATCGTGTAATGTTCATAATGCTATGTCCTAGGACGTAGTGTGTTGTTTTGTGTCCTTGTTCCTATTTGGAAATTTAGCTCAATGGTCCAAGCCTAAAGGGGCCTTTGAATTAGGTCGAAAAAGAAGAGCATGGTCGAGGATCTGTGAAGAAGGATGCCCTGATGTTCACTTGGCTGTGAAGCCCTTGCCCAACACCCTTTCCCCTGGGAGTGAATTGAGGATATGGTATCTTTTTCATGGAAGGTGAGCCTTGACTCAGATATCAAGCGACAAGAAATCAAACACAAGGATTTAGTATGAAGACTATTTTCGTAAAGCAGCAGTCAATGGAGAAGAAATGGTATCTCATTGACGCAGAAGGAAAGAATCTTGGTCGTGTTGCTGTTGCAGCCGCTAGAATTCTCAGAGGCAAGAACAAGCCAGAGTATGTTCCTCACCAGGACATGGGTGATTACGTAATCATCATCAACGCTGCAAAGGCTAGCGTTTCTGGTAACAAGATGACCGATAAGAAGTACTATCGCCACTCAATGTTCCCAGGTGGACTCACAACAGAGTCTTATGGTGAACTCATCGAGAGAAAGCCTACTTTCCCTATGGAACATGCAATCAAGGGTATGCTTCCACACGGAGCTCTTGGTAGAACCCTTTTTACTCACCTCCACGTCTATGCAGGCGCAGAGCATCTTCAGATGGCACAGAAGCCTATTGTCGTAGAACTTTAAGGAGATAAGAAATGGCTAAGAAAGAGACAAAGAAAGAAGTTGTAAATCTCGGACATGGTGTAGGTCGCAGAAAGACCGCTTCCGCCAGAGTTTATCTCAGAGAGGGCAATGGTAAGATCACAGTCAACGGTAAGGATGTTGCTGCATACTTCGTTGACGAGCTCAATGTTTTCGCTGTCAAGCAGCCACTCGTTGTAACTGAGACTGCTGACAAGTATGACGTAGTTATCACAGTTGTTGGTGGCGGTATCAAGGGTCAGGCTGAAGCTTGTCGCCATGGTGTTGCTAGAGCACTCTGCAACTACGAGGACGAGACATACAGAGCAGCACTTCATCAGGCTGGCTTCATGACAAGAGACCCAAGAATGGTTGAAAGAAAGAAGTACGGCAGACGCGGTGCAAGAAGAAGATTCCAGTTCAGCAAGAGATAACATCTCTTTTTGGATTTTTGGAAATCTCTTTACGAAGACCATCCAGTTTGGGTGGTCTTTTTCGTTTCACTTATATATATTTTTTCCATATGAAGGCATTCGAAGCAGCACTCAATTATCTAAAGCGTAGGGAACATACCGAGAAGGAACTATATACAAAGCTATCAGCAAAGGGCTTTTCAAAGGATGATATAAAAGAAGCACTGGAAAGGCTCAAGAGCTTGAATTATCAAAGTGATAAGCGCTTTGCTGAAAGCTACATAAGATCACGACTATCAAGAAATCCAGAAGGTAGAAGCGTGCTCCAGATGAGGCTCCTTTCAAAGGGTATCTCTTCATCACTTGCAAAGGAAGTGCTAGATGAATACTTTGTGCGTCATGGAGATGAGATAGAGGAAATCTACTCTGAGTATAGCAGGAAGCTAGAAGAGAGAAAGGGTGAAGAAAAGGCCAAGAGAACTTTGATAAGAAAGGGAATAAGAAAGACAGACTAAAAAAGATGGGCGCCACCAAAGTGGACGCCCAAAGGAGAAAAACGTTTCTTTAGTCAATTTCAAGTGGCTCTAACTTGAATTTACTTACATTGAAAAGTCCAAGGTCTGTAACCTTGACTTCCGGAATTACAGGAAGTGCCATGAAACAGAGTGTCATGAATGGGTCGATATCTGTCTTGTCAGATATTTCCTTGACTGCAATCTCATGAAGCTCATCGAGCTTTTCCTTCACGTAATCCAGAGGCTTATCTGTCATGAGGCCTGCAATCTCATGCTGGAGAGAGCCAAGTAGCTTGCCATCCTTTACTACTGTGATACCACCACCAAGCTTTACAAGCTCCTGAACAGCGAGAAGCATCTCTTCGTTCGAAGATCCAACTACAATTATGTTGTGTGAGTCATGAGCAACTGAGGTTGCAACTGCACCTCTCTTCATGCCGTAGCCTCTTATGAGAGCAAGACCGACATTTCCAGTTCCATGGTGGCGTTCAATAACAGCAACCTTGAGAAGATCGACATTCTCATCATGGATGAAATCGCCCTCACTATCTCTCTTGATGTATGCATCCTCTTCCTTTGTTACAACTCCACCAGGAAGAATCCTGATAACTCTGACATGGTCACTCTTTAAATGGAGCTTGAAGATGTCCTTATCAAGTTTCTTTACATTCATCATGCCTGCAACCTTTACAAGAGGGGCATGTGGTGTCTTTTTAAGTATCTTGCCATTCTCTGCAACCAGGTTGCCTTTGATGTAGACAGCTAGTGGATCTAGTTTGGTAAGGGAATCTGTGAGGAAGCAATCCGCTCTCAAGCCTGGTGCGATAGCACCTCTATCTTCGAGCTTGTAGCAGGTTGCTGCATTCAAAGATGCCATGCTTATTGCATAAAGAGGGTCAAGACCATGTTCGATTGCCAACTTGATACCATTGCTGACATGGCCAAGAGTTGTGATTGTCTGTGGCTGGCAGTCGTCAGTACAGAAGAGGATTCTATTTGAGTTCTCTTTTGTTACAGCTGGAAGCAATCCAAGAACATTCTTGCAAGCTGTTCCCTCTCTGAGCATTACATAGACGCCTCTTCTGACTCTTTCATGGAGGTCTTCAGGAGTCTCGCACTCATGGTCTGTTGTGATTCTTGCTGCAGTATAGGCATCGAGTGCGTTTCCAACGATTCCTGGGCTGTGGCCATCTATGTTCTTTCCTCTCTTGTATGCAGTCTCGAGTTTATCGAGAACCTTCTGATCGTTGAAGAAGAGACCTGGATAGTTCATCATCTCACCAAGACCAAGGATGCGCTCATCATCGATGATTTTCTCTATATCCTCTGCAAGCAATACTGCACCAGCATTCTCGAAATCTGTTGCAGGTACACAGGAAGGGAACATAAAGAAAATGGATAGGGGAGCATTCCTTGCAGAGGATAGCATATAGCGCATGCCATCTAGGCCTGCTACATTGCAGATTTCATGAGGATCTGCAACTACAGTTGTCGTGCCTCTTGGAACAACTGCATCGGAAAACTCTGATGGTGAAAGGTGACTGGATTCGATATGGCAGTGTGCGTCGATAAATCCTGGAACGAGGTATTTTCCATCACAATCTACATACTTTTCTGCCTTGATTACATCATTTCCACCGCAAGAACAGAAGTATCCGTCCTTGATGAAAACATCTCCTTTGAATACTTCCTTATTGTATACGTCAACAATTTGGACATTCTGTAGACACAAATCTGCTTTTTTTCTTCCCATATTCACGTCTACAAGAGTTTTCGTCAGTTCCTTATTCATGATATCCTCCCTATATGAAAAAAAATTGTTATCAGTTAAATTTTATTGTTGCAATTTGTTGCGAGTCAATTAAAATTTAACTGTTAGAACAATTCTTACAAATAATAAGGAGTGGTGTATGGAAAAGTTTTTCAAACTGAAAGAAAGACAGACCAACGTCAAGACCGAGATTATGGCCGGTATCACGACCTTCTTGGCTATGGCCTACATTCTTGCTGTAAACCCAGGTATCCTTTCTGCTGCAGGAATGGATTTTGGTTCAGTCTTTACAGCAACCGCGCTTGCATCTGCAGTAGCTACTTTGGTAATGGCATTCTATGCTAACTTGCCATTTGCTCTAGCTCCAGGTATGGGACTCAACGCTTTCCTTGCCTACACAGTTGTACTCGGAATGGGTTACGATTGGACTTTTGCTCTTACTGCAGTCTTCCTTGAAGGTATCATCTTCATCGCTTTGACAATCTTCAATGTAAGAGAAGCTGTTGTAAACAGTATTCCTGATGCACTGAAAAAAGCAATCAGCGTAGGTATTGGCTTCTTCATTGCCTTCATTGGTATGCAGAATGCTGGCATCATCGTTGATGGCGCAACACTTGTAGATCTCGGTGCTATCTGTACACCAGGACCAGCTATGGTTGCAATCATTGGCCTCATCATTACTATTGTTCTCCTTTGTATGAATGTTAAGGGTGCTGTACTTCTTGGTATCGCTCTCACAACAATCATCGGTATTCCTTTTGGAGTAACACAGTATAATGGCGGTTCTTTCTTGCCTCCATCACTTGCACCAACAATTGGTAAGTGTTTTGCTTTTGGCGAAATTGCTGCTCACCCACTCGATTTCATCGTAGTAATGTTCTCCTTCCTCTTTGTCGATATGTTCGATACAGTAGGTACACTCATCGGATGTGCTCAGAAGTCTAACCTCATCCAGAAAGATGGAACAATTACAAATTGTAAGGAAGCTCTCTTTGCAGACGCAATCGGAACAACCTTCGGTGCTGTCGTTGGTACATCTACTGTTACAACATTCGTCGAATCCTCAACAGGCGTTGCAGAGGGTGGTAGATCCGGTCTTACAGCTTTGACTGTAGCAGTTCTCTTCCTCCTCTCTCTCTTCCTCAGCCCACTCTTCTTGGCTATCCCATCCGCAGCAACCGCTCCAGCTCTCATTCTGGTAGGTTTCTACATGATGGAACCAGTAAATGGTGTCGATTGGAAGGATCCATCAGAAGGCATTCCAGCATTCCTGTGTATCGCATTCATGGCATTCGCTTACTCAATCAGTACCGGTATCATGATGGGTGTTATCTCTTACGTTATTGTCAAGCTCGCTAAGAGAGAATATAACAAGATCACACCTACAACTATCGTCCTCTTCGTTGTCTTCCTTATCTATCTCATCTTGAAGCACTAAGGTCGATTATCACTAGAATAAATTGGCAGTCTGACACTTCTCAGACTGCCATTTCATATATATAATAAGTAGCAATGTTGTTTTATTGACTTTTTGGCAGTAACAACAGAAACTTTTATTCAGAATTCTAAATAAGGAGAATTTCAATATGAGCATTATTGAACAGATCGTCGCAAGAGAAATTCTTGATTCCCGCGGCAATCCAACTGTAGAAGTTGACGTTATCCTCGAAGACGGTTCCTTTGGCCGTGCTGCTGTACCATCCGGTGCTTCCACTGGTGTACATGAAGCTGTAGAGCTCAGAGATGGCGACAAGTCAAGATATCTTGGCAAGGGCGTCCTCAAGGCTGTTGACAATGTCAATGACATCATCGCTCCAGCAATTGAGGGTATGGATGCTCTCGATCAGGTCGCTGTAGATCGCGCTATGATTGAACTTGATGGTACACCTAACAAGGGTAAGCTTGGTGCTAACGCAATCCTTGCTGTTTCCATGGCTGTTGCACACGCTGCTGCAGACTTCCTTGGTCTTCCTCTCTATAAGTATCTTGGTGCATACCATGCATGTGTTCTCCCAGTTCCAATGGCTAACATCCTCAATGGTGGTGCTCACTCCGATAACAAGGTAGACTTCCAGGAATTCATGGTCATGCCAATTGGCGCTTCTTCCATGAAGGAAGCTGTTAGAATGGTTGCTGAAGTATTCCACAACCTCAAGGCAGTTTTGAAGGCTAAGGGTTATAACACTGGCGTTGGTGATGAGGGTGGCTTTGCTCCAGACCTCCAGTCCAACGAAGAGGCTCTTGAAGTTATCATGCAGGCTATCGAGAAGGCTGGTTACACAGCAGGTAGAGATGGCGACTTCATGATCGCTCTCGATCCAGCTTCTTCCGAGCTCTATGACGAAGAAACAAAGACCTATACACTCAAGTGGACAACTGGCGAGAAGCTCACTTCTGCTCAGATGGTCGATCTTTGGGAGTCTTGGGTCAACAAGTATCCTATCATCTCCATCGAAGATGGTATGGCTGAAGATGACTGGGAAGGCTGGAAGATGCTTACCGAGAGAATTGGTGACAGAGTACAGCTCGTTGGTGACGACCTCTTTGTTACTAACACAGAAAGACTCAAGATGGGTCTTGAGAAGAAGGTTGCTAACTCTATCCTTATCAAGGTTAACCAGATTGGTACTCTCACTGAGACCTTCGAGGCTATCGACCTTGCTAAGAGAAACGGTTACACAGCTGTTGTTTCACACCGCTCTGGTGAGACTGAGGACTGCACAATTGCTGACCTCGTAGTTGCTCTCGAGACTGGTGAGATCAAGACTGGTTCCATGAGCCGCTCAGATAGACTTGCTAAGTACAACCAGCTTATTAGAATTGAAGAAATGCTCGGTGACACAGCAAAGTATGCTGGCCGCGACGCTTTCAAGGTTCTCTAATATATTAATTTAGAGATCATTTCGAAGGGAGACAGGGTAAACTTGCCTCCCTTTTTCCTTTTCTGCACTTTTTTCTGCATTTCATCGTAAATTTGTGCTTAAATCGACACATTATTGTAAATCAGTTGTCAAAGTAGGGTATTGCGTTATCTGATTGCCAGGAAAATACAATTAGAAGAAGAAAAATAATAAAAGTTTTCAAAAATTGTGTATCTTATTTGTTCGATAATTGTTTATGCATAGCAAATTTAGTAAAGGAAAAAATAAAAAAGTTAGTCACATGAAATTTGTGTTTTTTGTGTTTTTTCCTTGACATAAATGTGCAGGCATTTTTATAATGCTTTCTAGATTAAATGGAAAAAAGGGGAAAAATGGCTCCTGTGAGTCAAACCCCGAATAAATTTGGAGGAATTATGAGAAAGATTCTCACAATTGCACTTGTAGCTCTCATGGCTGCATCTCTTTTTGCTGGTGTAACTACTAAGGGTTACGTACAGGGCGCTGCTCACTTCACAAAGGCAGATGGCGAGGACGCTATCCTTTTCAAGAACGATAGCGACAACAAGGCTCAGGTTTCCATCACTGATGAGAACAAGGTCTGGGGTACAACTCTCAACGCTCAGAAGCAGGTCTTCAAGACCAACACTTGGGTTGATGTAATGAAGCTCGCTAAGGTCGATTCTGACTTCGCTGCTAAG
>JAFVDZ010000050.1 GCA_017478205.1 Spirochaetales bacterium
CTCGACACTTGATGTCCAAGAACTTTTCAGCACCGAGGTCTGCACCGAATCCTGCCTCTGTGACAACGACATCTGCAAGCTTAAGTCCAAGTTTGGTTGCAGCGACAGACGAGCAGCCATGTGCGATGTTGGCAAAGGGGCCACCATGCACAAGAGCAGGTGTATGTTCGAGAGTCTGTACAAGGTTTGGCTTGATCGCATCCTTCAGTATTGCTGTCATGGCTCCATCAGCTTTGAGGTCGTGAGCAGTAACTGGCTTTCCGTCATATGTATATGCACAGATAATCCTTCCAAGTCTTGCTTTCAAATCTGCAAGATCCTTGGCAAGACAGAAGATTGCCATTACTTCACTTGCAACTGTGATATCAAAACCATCTTCTCTCGGCGTTCCGTTAGCTTTTCCTCCTAGACCATCGGTAAGGAACCTAAGCTGTCTGTCATTCATATCCATACAGCGCTTCCAAGTGACTCTTCTTGGGTCTATTCCTAGTGGGTTTCCATGGTAGATGGAGTTGTCTATCATCGCAGCAAGAAGGTTGTTTGCTGAGCCAATTGCATGGATATCACCTGTGAAGTGAAGATTGATGTCTTCCATAGGGACAACCTGTGCATAACCGCCGCCAGCAGCTCCTCCCTTGAGGCCAAAGACTGGTCCAAGTGATGGCTCTCTGAGACAGAGCAGGCTCTTTACTCCAATTCTTCTCATTGCATCGGCAAGGCCAATTGATGTAGTTGTCTTGCCTTCACCTGCACTTGTTGGGTTTATTGCAGTGACAAGCACAAGTTTTGCTTTTTCTTTTTTTCCATCACCTGCACTTGGCATGATCTTCGCCTTGTCTCTTCCATAGGCATATATATCCTTATCTTCTATACCAAGTTCGTGAGCGACCTCATATATATCCTTCAAAGCTGTACTCTGTGCAATTTCAATATCACTAAGCATTCGATTTCCTCTCCATTTTGGGTGAAAATAATCCTCCCCAAAAAAGGAGAGGATTCATATTTTGGTTCAAATAGTCTTTGCTGCTGCAACTATCATCTCTACGCAGGTATCATAACCAAGAAGTCCACTGTCGAGCATTACATGGTAGTCTCTGCAATCTGCCCAGGAGTGACCAGTGCAGGATGTGTAGAAGTTTCTTCTGCCGTAATCCTTTTTCTTGATCTCCTTGATGATGTCCTTGATCTTGTCAGATCCGATGAGCTCTGAAACACGCAAGTAGCGGTGTGCATCATCTGCATGGAGGAAGATATCGAGTGACTCGATGCCAGCTTCTCTTAGGATGATATTTGCACAGCGTCCGATGATTACACATGGGCCCTTTGCTGCAAGGTCCAGAATTACATTCTTCTGAAGCTCAAATAGAGACCTTGTCGGGTTGTAGGAAGCAGGAGTTACTGCTCTCAGGATGTTTTCCTTCTTTGACAGATCCTCGCTTATGCGTTCGATATCCTCATAATCTCTGCCACTTACTTTGGCAATTCCTCTGATGATGTCCTTGTCGTATATCTCGACACCAAGGCGCTTTGCAACCTCTTTTCCTATTGGACTTCCACCAGCACCATATTCACGGCTAATTGTAATGATCTTCATTGGAATGCTCCTCCAAGTCAATTATATATCACTCTGTTGTGTTTTGCGAATATCTGCTCTTTCGATTCTTCTTGAATTCTCTGGGACTTTGATCGAAATATTCCCTGAAGGATGCAGAGAATACAGAAGGGGAGGAAAAGCCTGTAGCATCGGAAATTTCAGCAATTGTCCTATCTGAGTTTGCCAAGAGAAGCTTGGCATGGTGCATCCTTATATCCTTTACCTTCTCTCCAGGACCTATTCCATAGAGCTCATTGCAGAGCCTTGATAGGTGAGCGCGAGAAAACCCAGATACATTGCATAGTCTTTCAACGCTCCAATCATCTGCCATGTTCTTGCTGACAAGTTCCCAAAGTTTTGCAATTTCCCTTCTGTGGGTCCTGATCTGGGCATTCTCGCCAAGTCCTAGGCCTCTTTCTAGGTTTATGAGAAATAGCTGCTCGTATAGTTCCTGTGCTTCGACACTTCTGTTGTCGTTGTAGTAGCTTTCGTGCAGTATCTTCTTGAACGCATACTCTATATCCGAAATATTGCTGACATTCCTGACGACTCTATGGTCGTTGGAGTCAGGGACTATGAGACTTGTCCTCTCCCAGAAGGTTATCCAGATCCTTTCCCATGGTTCAAAACCGATAGTTTCTTCATATTGTCCCTGACCTGAAGCCCAGCCTATATATGCATCCCCAGCACAAAGGATAGTCTCGCTCTCATCTTCAAGACGGATCCTTCCCTTGCCAGAAAGTGTGATGATGAATACATGGTATCCTCTTTTAGCAGTCCTCTGCACCCAGAAATCATTATAGAAGGTTCCTATTCCTCCCTGCTTGACTCTTGCTTCCTTGAAGACACCTCTCTCGATGTTCCCTACGGGAATCTGACGGCTTGAGCTTATGCTTGTCTCATGGATGATTTCCCTTTGATATATCATACTCATGGAAAGTATAGAAATATCTGAGAGTAGTTAAAAGAGATAATGAGACAAATTCAAAAGAAAATTACAAAAGAAAAATGAAAACAAGCGCCTATTTTGACATAAGCGCTTGTCATGAAGTGAGTATTTCTAAAATTTACAGTGTCTTGATTTTGCTTCTGTATACCTTGATGAACATAAGGACACAGAATGTAAGTGCAACAAGTTCGCCTACGATGAATGAATACCAGACACCATTTACTCCAAGGAATCTTGAAAGGATGAATGCGGATGGGATCAAGATTACAAGCTGTCTGAGGATTGAGACGATCATACTTATATATCCAAGGCCCATTGCCTGGAATGTAGAGATGAGGATGATCGAGAATGCAGCTGAGACAAAGTGCAGGCTTATGATCTTGAGAGCAGGAACACCATATGAGAGCATCTCATCAGATGCGTTGAAAAGTGAAAGCAGTTTGTCTGGGTATATGTTGAAGATCAATGTGCCCAAAAGCATTATGGATACTGCAATTACAAGGCCCCATCGTATCGCTTCCATCATTCTCTTTCTGTTTCTTGCACCGTAATTGAAGCCAAGGATCGGAGTGAGCGCACTGTTCATGCCAAACAGTGGCATAAAGATAAATGACTGGAGCTTGAAGTAGATACCGAAGATGCTGACTGCAGTAGCTGAGAATGCGATGAGGATTGCATTGAGTGCACTTGTCATGATAGTTCCGATACTGTTCATTATAATCGTAGGAAGTGCAACCTGATAGATTTCCTTTACAATCTTCTTTCTTGGCTTGATGTTCCTGAGTCTTACACTTATATACTTGTTCCTTCTGACAAAGTAGATGGATGCGATCATGGAAAAAATCTGTCCAATTACAGTTGCATATGCAGCTCCTGCAATTCCCAGATCGAATGTGAAGATGAAGATAGGGTCGAGGATTATGTTTGTAATTGCACCAAGGAGCTGCATTACCATCGGGTGGAATGTGTCTCCTGTGCCCTGCAATATCTTCTCGCATGCAAGTTCGATGAAGATACCGAACGAAATGCCCATTACAATATATAGATAGGTAAGTGTAAGCCCAACTAGCTCTTCATCCTTTGTGAACATCATTACATACGAGCGAGAAAGTAGCAGACCTAGGATTGCTACAATTACGTATGTTACGAGGGAAAGGAAGATACCTGTCTCTGCAACATGTGTGGCTTCTTCTGTCTTCTGCTCTCCAAGTCTTCTTGAAAGCAGGGAGTTTATGCCGACTGCTGTTCCGACGCCGAGTGCAATTACAATTGTCTGGAGTGGGAAGGCTAGGGAAACTGCTGTGAGTGCAGCCTCTGAGACTCTTGAGATGAATATTGAGTCTACAATGTTATATAGTGCTTGGATCAACATCGAGAGCATCATCGGAAGTGACATCGATATGATCAATGCAGGGATAGGCATCGTCTGCATCTTGTTCTGCTTTATTTCATTCATATACTTATTCCTCTCAATTTCAGGATGAAATCTATCTGTTGATATCTTTGGCATCTTCAGATAAATTTTTATCCTTCCAGTTGTGGATGGTAGCTAAGAATATCGATATAAAAAATAATTGTAAAGGAGCCTTATAATTTTCTATTGCCATAATTGGGTACAGACTATATTCTTCCCTTTGAAAATGCATCATAGGAGAAACGAGCATGAAGGTTTGCAAGTTTGGCGGCAGTTCAGTAGCTGACGAGAATCAGATCAAGAAGGTAAGGGCAATCCTGGAGTCTGATCCAGAAAGGACCATCGTAGTTGTTTCTGCGCCTGGTAAGAGGGATAAGCAAGACAAGAAGATTACAGACATGCTGTATGAGTGTGTTGCTCTTGTCAGTGATGGAAGAACCTGTCATCCTGTTTTCAAGGATATCTTCAAGCGATATATGGATATCGCAAAGGGACTTGGACTTGAATCTCCCGAACTGGAAAAGGCTCTTAACGAGGTTGAGAAGAATATCGATGCAGGCCTTGGCCGTGACTATGCAGGTTCTCGTGGTGAATACCTCAATGCTGTTCTTATCAGCAAATACCTAGGTTGGGAATTTATCGATGCACAGGAGTATGTAATCATCAATGATGATGGCACAGTAGATCCTGAGACATATACTAAACTTTCTAAGCGTCTGAAGAAGGGTGGACACTATTGCATGCCTGGTTTCTACGGAGCAACTAGAAATGGCATGGTAAAGACCTTCTCCCGCGGTGGCTCTGATATTTCTGGTGCAATTGCAGCAAGAGCAGCCGATGCTGAAATCTATGAGAACTGGACAGATGTAAGCGGTATGCTTGCAGCAGATCCAAGAGTTGTCGAAAACCCAAAGGTCATAGAGGTTTTGACCTACAAGCAAGTCAGAGAGCTTGCTGAAGTTGGTGCATCTGTCTTCCATGAGGAAGCAATCGCACCAGTTATTCCAATTGGAGTGAAGATCAACATAAGGAACACAAATAGACCTGAAGACCCAGGTACTATGATTGTTCCAGAGCTATATACTGGTGACCTTGTAGGTGTATCTGCAAAGGGTGGCTTTACAAGAGTCAGCATCCGAAAGCTTCTTCTTTTCAAGAGAAGGGGCGTAAGACACGCTTTCTTTACAGCTCTCCATCTCTTTGGTGTAACACCTGTATTTTCTTTCTTCGGTGTTGACTCCATCGTAGTTCTATTCCCTTCCTCACAGGCTAGTGACAAGGTAGTCGAAGATATGTGTTCACGTCTCAAGGCTGACTTCCAGCTTGATGAGATCAACTACGAGAGAGCTCAGGCTGTAGTTGGAATAGTTGGTGGCAGAATGAATAACAGCACCGCTTTCATCGATGCAGCAACAGCTCTCAAGAAGAATAGAATTGCGATCAATTTGGTAAATCATGGAGCAAGTGATGTCTCGACTCTCTTTGTCATCAGAGATGAAGACAGAGAAAGGGCAGTAGATGCAATCTACAACGAGCTATTTGTTTGAGTAATTTCAATTATAGATAAGAATGCCACAGCGCTTTGAGCCTGTGGCATTTTGATTTGATCATCAAGTGAACTGTCTCTTACGACTCTTCCACTTCTTTCTTCTTGATTGGCCTTATCACAGCCTCGACAATTTTCTTGTCTTGGACCTTGGTTACATCGATAACAAGGCCCTGGGATGTGACAGTGAACATCTGCCCATCCTCTGGAATTGTATGAAGACATGAGAAGATGAGTCCACCAAGCGTATCGTAATCTCCATTGGTGTCGATTTCGATTCCAAGGTTCTCTTCAAGCTCGTCGATCGAGAGAGTTCCCTGGCACTTCCATCTACCATCGGAAAGCTTTTCGATTTCAGGTGCTTCCTGCTCATCGAATTCATCGTAGATGTTTCCTACGATCTCCTCGAGAAGGTCTTCGAGTGTTACGATACCACAGGTTTCACCATATTCATCAACAACAATTGCGATGTGTACCTTCTTCTTCTGCATGTCAGAAAATAGCTGGTCTGCCTTTATCGATTCAGGGACGAAATAGGCTGGGCGAAGCATCTGGGAAAGTGTTCTATGTGAGTCTTCGGTATAGCTTAAGAGGAAATCTCGAGCATTAAGAATACCTACTACTTCGTTGAGGTTGTCATTCTTTATTACAGGGAATCGGCTTTTACCTGTCTTCTTGATTAGAAGCAGGATTTCATCCTCACTCTCTTCGCTGTCGATCGAAATTACATCGGCAGCTCTAGTCATGATGTCATCGACAGAGATGTCGTTGAATTCGAAGATGTTCTGGATCATCTCTTTTTCATCAGCTTCGATGCTTCCTGTCTCCTCTCCTGCATCGACCATCTGCCTGATATCATCCTCCGTTACATCATCATCGATGTCTGTCTTGAGGTGGAATATCTTCAATATGAGTTTTGTGACTGCATACGTAATGACTGTTACAGGAGCAAGCAGCAGAGTGAAAAATCTAATGAAGGAAAGAGTGTGCCTCAAAACTTCATATGGCTTTTGCTGTGCAATTCGCTTTGGAAGAAGCTTTGCAAGGCTTGTGATCAAAAGCGTGTATGCAAGAACAATGAGGATGAATGATATGGGAGTAGCAATATTCTTAGGAAGAACCTCCATTCGGTTAGAAAGAGGTGCAAGGAAGAAGAATATTGCCAATGTGGCACCAACATAGCCACTTGCATCTCTTCCGATCCTGAGAGTTCTTATACTTCTTTTGGGGTTTTCTACGATCTCGAGTATTCTTTTATCCTTCTCATCCTCGTCACCTTTTGCGTGGATGATACTTTCATTTATTTCACCGATTGCAACAACAACTAGAGTGAAATAGAAATGGATGATGAAAATCAATAGTTGGATTATCAGATCTCGTGAAATACTGTTCATCTGATGCCTCCAGAAATAGTTGATGCTGGAGCATCCGATACGATAATGGACCTACTACTTAATGGGTCCTCTGTCATGTTTCTAGAGCCTGGGTCGTCGTCCAAGTTTAAATTCCTTTGCATTATAAAATGCGAGTGATATATCTTTACATAGTATGACGTAAAGAACATTGTGGTCAAGGATTTGTTCAAATGCTCTGATTCAAAGTATCATTTTATCCTTGAAGTATGACTTTCAAATGGTATAATAAAGACCATAATACCTGTTTTGGAGGTACCGCTATATGGACATTCAGGATCTAAATAAGATGAGCCCTCTCCGCGTCTTTGACAAGGCTATCAATGGTGGTCTCGGCAAGGGTAACCTTGGTGTTATCGTATCTCGCCATGGCGTAGGCAAGACAGCTTGTCTCGTACACCTAGCTACAGATAAGCTCATGAGAAATGAAAATGTCATTCATGTTTCTTTCGCTGGTAACGTTGAACATGTAATGAACTGGTATAAGGAAGTCTTCAGAGAGATCTCTGAGGTGCAGTCTCTTGATGATGCCCATGAGGTATATGCACAGATTCTTTCCAACAGAGTTGTAATGAACTTCTCCCAGGAGCAGAATTCTGTCGACAAGATTCTTGGTTCTCTCAAGGCCCTCATTCAGCAGGGTGGCTTCAAGGCCGATACAATTCTGTTTGACGGCTACAAGCTCACAGTTGCTGAAACCGAGGATATCGAGAAGATCAGAGAATTCGCTAAGGAGATGAACCTCGAAGTATGGTTCAGTGTTTCTCCTGTTCGCCCAGATGTTGTATATGACGAGTATGGTGTTCCAGACTCTCTCGTAAAGTACATTCCTCTTCTGGATGTTCTCGTTGGTCTCAAATATGACGATGATATTGATAAGGTCATCATGACAGTCGTCAGAGCTCATAGCGAGGATGTCGCTAAGCCAATGAAGGTCAGACTTGATCCAAAGACAATGTTGATCTCCAAGTAATTGACATTTGTTTGATTGAAAAGATAGGAGGCTGTGAGAAATCACAGCCTCTACTTCATTTTACAAGAATTACAACGCTTGCTTCTATTGCATCACCACTTCCGAGCTCTCCGTAGAGGTGCTCTGCAGTCTTTGCCTTCACAGAGACATCCTTTATGTCCAGCCCTAAAAGAGAAGCAAGGCTCTCTCTGATGCTATCTATATGCTCTCTGAGTTTCGGTCTCTGGAGTATTATCGTTGAATCGAGATTGATTATCTTGTGCTTGAAATCTTTCATCGTCAGACGGACCAGCTCCTTTGAGTCCACATCCTTCCATCTGTCATCGGAAGGAGGAAAGTGAGAACCGATATCTCCATTTGCATCTACACCAAGCAGAGCATCGATAATTGCATGCAAGAGCACATCACCATCGGAGTGCCCAACTTCTCCTTTCTCAGATGGAATCTGGATGCCGCCTATCATCAAGGCTCTGCCAGGTGCCATTCTGTGTACATCCCAGCCCTGACCAATTCTCATTTGCTATCCCCCTTCATTTTGAGGTACTCCATCGCTTTCGTCTCTGCATCTGGAATATCGGATGCATATGTTATCTTTATGTTTGCAACATCACCCATTGTTATCTTGGTTGTATAACCTGCAAGAGAAAAGAGCTCGGCATCGTCAGTTGCAAAGAGACTCTTGAAACGTCTGTGGGCATCTAGAATCTTATAAAACTCGAAGATCTGCGGGGTTTGTACTCTATACAGTCCTTCTCGCTCGACGCACTCAGTTATGATTCCTCCCTTATCAACTCTTCTTACTGAGTCAGTGAGAGGGAGGCCTGGTAGGGCACCTGAGTACTTTTCTGCATCGAGCAGGATGTTTTCAATTAACGACTCCTTGACATATGGTCTTGCTCCATCTTGAATCGCAACATACTCTGCATCGTTATATTTCTCAAGCTCTTCAAGAGCCTTTCTGACAGACTCTTGCCTTGTCCTTCCACCTACGATGAAGGAAAAGGGAACACCTTTATCAGGAAGGTCTTCTAAAGCCCTCTTTGCATCTTCCTCGTAACCCTCTGCACAGGTTACTACAACTCTTTTCAGATTCTTGAATGAAATGAATGGAAGTGCTGCGTGATATAGCACAGTGTGCTCATCTAGCTTCAGGAATTCTTTCTTCACTGTTTCAAGCCATTTCAGTGAAGAAGAAAAACGCAGCGATGATCCCGCTGCGGTCAATATCAATGAAAATGTTCTCACTTCTTTTCCAGCCTTGATAGGATCATTGTCGAAATCTCATCTTTGTCTCTATCCATCGCTATGGATGCTTCATCGATGAGAAGACTTAGAGCTCCATCATAAAGCTTTCTCTCATGTATTGGCAATTCTTTTAATTTTGACCTGTTGTATAGGGTCTGTACGACTTTGGCTATGTTGCCAATTTTTCCCGTCTTCATAAGGTCGACATTCTTCTGATATCGTATTTTCCAGTCAGCTGGACCTAGGTCTGGCTTACCCGAAATTGACTCGATCGCCTGCTTTGCTTCCTCAGCTGTGACAAGAGCTCGTACACCCAAATCCTTGACACTTGAAACCGGAATCATCAGTGTCATCTCAGTATGTTCTAGATAAATTTCATAATAGCTGACCGTCCCATTTTCTCTTTGGCGTGTCTTTATGCCTCTGATAATTCCAAGACCTTGCTGTGGGTAGACGACAGGCTGACCGATTTCAAATGTTGTTTCAAGGGGGTTACACATATAAAGAGTATACAGCATTTTTGCTCTAAAATGTAAAATATTTTTCAATGTAGTATATAGTTACAATTCTGGAACCTCCATTAGAGATTTTTGCAATTGATTAAGAAAGAAGGCTTAAGTATACTCACCTTTATGAACAAAAATAGAAGAGAAGCAGGAGTCCTGCTTCACCCAACTAGTCTCCCCTCAAGATGGGGAGTAGGCGACCTAGGAAGCAATGCCTACAAATTCATTGATAGATTGCAAAAGGCTCAGGCTCATCTCTGGCAGGTTTTACCACTCGGTCCAGTAGGTGCTGGAGATAGTCCTTATGCCACAAGATCGACATTCGCAG
>JAFVDZ010000051.1 GCA_017478205.1 Spirochaetales bacterium
ATGACGGAAGCAAAGCTTGATGAGATAGAAAAACTTGTCTGGGAGAATGTCCCTGATACCAAGACAACCCTTACTGTAACAGGTAAGCTTGGCAGTGGCATTCAGATCACAAACAGTGACAACAAGGGATATGTGAGAATCGTCCTTGAAAACAAGGAAGAAAGAAGCACAGATATCCACACATACATATTGATGATGAAAAAGATAGTCGATTCGTGCGTCCCTGATGCCAAAGTCTCTGTCGATAACGGTGGCTTTGATAACCTCATTGCCTACATCTCAGGAGGTGGTGGCTATGGTCTTACTCTGACAGGTGAGGATATCAACACACTCTATAGCGAAGCTGTGAGAATCAAGGAGTTCCTCGAAAAGGACCCTATGATCCTGAATGTTTCCATGGATACCTCATTTGACAAGTATCAGGCTATCGTCAAGACATCGAATGACTACCTTTCATCTATCGGACTTACAGCATACGAAGCAGGTATGACCTCTGCTGTCATCTTCAATGGTGTCGATGTCGGCATCTACACAGATGAGAAAGGAGACAGACACGACATCAAACTCACATCCGATGTAACTGATAAGCCATTTGATGAAACGACCCTTTCAGGATTGAAGATCGTAAGTCAGAGCGGAAGGACAGTTTCATTCGATGCAGTCAGTGACCTCGAAGTCAAGAATACAATCTCACAGATCAACCATACAGATAGAGCGAACACGATAACAATAAGCTGTTCAACATCGACAACAGATACGACAAAGATAAATTCTCGTTTCAGAGCCTATATGGAAGAAAACCCATTGAAGCCTGGAATTACAGAGGCATCAGGAGGCATGATGAAGCTCATCGAAGAGACAATTCCTCTCTTCGTAACTGCGATGGCAATCGCTGTATTCCTTGTCTATACAGTAATGGTATATCAGTTCGAGCGCTTCAATCAGCCAATATTGATCCTCATCACTATCCCATTCTGCTTTATCGGTGTCGCACTTGGCCTTCTATCCTTTGGCAACACGATCAACATCATGTCTGCTCTCGGTATCGTTTCACTTATCGGTACTGCAGTAAACAATGGTATCATTCTCATCGACCGCTTCAACCTAACTGTTGGAATCAAGCAAAGCGATGTACTCATACAGAGAGGAGAAGTTGTCGATGCAGATAACCTACCGGAGGGAAGAAGAAACCTTGAAGAGGATACTGAGATTCTGAATGAATCGATCATTGAATCCTGCCAGAGCCGTCTCAAGTCCATTCTGATGACATCCCTAACAACAATGTTCGGTGTCGTTCCAATGGCAATCGGAAAGGGAGAAGGTGCTGAGATGTATGCTCCTATGGGTCAGGCTATCGCAGGAGGTTTGCTTGCAACAACAGTCATTTCACTCTTCGTAATGCCAGTACTCTACTATCTGCTTGAAAGAAGCCATCTGAAGAAGATCTATAAAGAAAAAACAAGGAGGATAAACGGATGAAGAAGACAGCATTTATTATTCTTTCTCTCCTTGTGTCCATGAACCTTCTCTTTGCCAAGGAGAATTACGAATCATTGTTAAGTAGCATGCTCAACAACAACCCTTCTCTTTTGAAGGCACAGGAGGAGACTAGGAAAGCAGATCTTGATGTCAAGGATGCAAGGGCAAGCAGAGGGCCTCAGATCGACCTCACAGCAGGAGTCGTCCATCTAGTCAAGAATCCTCTTGAGAAGGTATATCTTAGCGATATAAGCGAGGATGCTGCAAACACATATAGCGGTATATTGCAAACATATACGAATGCAGTCGCAGAGTACTATCAAACAAATGGAACATTGCCATCATCAACATTTGACAAGGTGATGCAATCTTTAGGCTCTTCCAGTAGCGATCCACTTCTTTACGAAATGGACCCAAATATCCTGATGACCCAGATATCAGTCACACAACCACTCTTCACTTGGGGAAAGCTTTCCACAGCAGAGAAGATATACAAGGATGTCAGACTGGTAAGACAGATGCAGGAAAGCGATGTGACAAGCAAGGCTATTGCCGAATTGAAGAGCCGCCTTGCTGCCATCTACTACCTTGAGAACCTCATCAAAACACTCGAAGAGGAAGATGAGATCGCAGCACGTCTGGTAGTTCTCTCTGAAGAAGCATACAAGAATGGCATGATGGTCGCTCTTGATGTGAAAGCTGCAAGGATCGATGCACTTGAAGTCAGAGTTGGGATCAACCAGGCAAAGGCACAGAGAGACAGTATTCTTGAGGGCTTGAGGACAATGACAGGAAAGATCGATCTACAGGCAGAGGATATCGATTTTGAGCCAGATGAAGAAGAGTTCAGAAGAATTGCTACATCCGATAGGAAAGTGTTAGTTGAAAATGCACTCTCTCCATCACGCTCTACATTTAGAATGCTATCTTTGATGGAGAGCGTTGCCGAAAAGAAGAATTCCATTGCAAAGGACAGTCTCTATTGGAAACCAGATTTTGCCTTGACTGCTTCTGTCAATTATGGAGGTCTAGGTCTTCCTGTAGTAAACAGCGACTTCTTTGACCACACCAAATTCTATGGTTCTATCTCACTCGGAATGAAGACAACACTTTGGGACGGAGGAAAGAAACTTAACGAGGTTGCAAGGTCAAGAAGTGATATGGCGCTAGCTGAGCTTGATAGAAGCGATGCCGAGAACACGATAAGGACAACACTCTCATCCATGTTCTCGACAGTAGACACAGCTCTTTCTCAGATTGATTACCTTTCCCTCAAGAAAGAAGTCGATTCTGACAAGCTTGAACAGAAGAAGACTCTCTTCAAGCTAGGAAGTGGCAGTGAGACAGAGATTCTCAAATCTGAGCTTGAAGTAAAGAAGCACGATATAGACATCGCAAAGGAGTATATTTCACTTTCTCAGGCTGTCTATACGATAGAATATCTCACAACCCTTTAACCTGATTATGGTAGCCAGAAACGGCTACCATTTTTTCTTTTCTGTTGCAAAAATGTTTCAAGTTGTTGCAATTGAGGAAAACAGCAACAACATTGTTGCAATAAACAAGACCTTTTGATATTGTGTTGTTAATTTGCCCAAACGAGGTGTTGCTCAAGTTATGCAAAAAGGCTATTTACTACTGTCTGACGGTTCCCTATATGAAGGAAAAGTGTTTGGAAATGACAGCATTTGCTGTGGTGAATTGGTATTCAACACCAGCATGACAGGTTATCCAGAAATCCTTACAGACCCATCCTACAATGGACAGATTGTCCTGATGACCTACCCATTGATCGGTAACTATGGTGTCGATGAAGAATGGAATGAGAGCTGTGGAATCAATGCCACAGCTCTTGTTGTAAAGAAGCTCTACGAGGGACCACTTCCTGAGAAGAGAATCAGTCTTGAAGAGTTTTTAAAGAAGCATGATAGATGTGGAATCACAGATATCGATACAAGAGCTCTGACACTGCACATCAGAAGATGTGGAA
>JAFVDZ010000052.1 GCA_017478205.1 Spirochaetales bacterium
ATATTCTTCATCCTCTCTCTGAGTCTATTATATTGCATATTCTCAGAATCCTTGCATCTGAAATCCTTCACAAGCTTGCCTATGGCACTGTCACTGTTTGTCTTGCCGTTTATCAAGACAATATGTGACCTTGACCTGATCTTCTGATCGTACGGCTGGAAGGTGAGAGCATCTTCGGTGCAATACCTTTCTGCTCCCATCTCGAACGGGTCATTGTCCAGGATGAAGATTACATATGTATCCTTCTTGTTCTCATAATCCACATTCCTTTCAAGGGAATTGAATTCAAGGGCCGACCGATAGAACTGCACTCTGGATTTCACCCTTTCATCGAAATCCCCCTTCTGCACCTCGACATCGATGTGCCGGCCATCCTTGGTGACGACCTTGGCGTCAAATATGACAGAATGCCCATAGAGATTCACGATGTCATCCTGGGTATTCATGCTTTCGACTTTCAATCCTTCCTCTCCGAGGCAGGCCGAGATTACATCTTCAAGGGCTTCGGGATTGTCCTTGAAGAAAAAGCGGAAGAACTTGTCATCCATCAACGTAAGATTGTCGATGGCTTTCGTTTTTCTTTCTGAGTATATAATGTCTTGCATTATTCTTTCCTCCACCTTATCTACTTTCAGAATTTGAATACTGTTCTAAAAATGGAGGAGTATCTGAAAAAATAATTAAATTAATTTTTTTACTGGATGATATAAAGGTTGAGAGGATGAAGATTATCCTCATCCTCTCAATTGAATTATGGTTTTAAACGATCAAGGTTCTGACTCTTTCAATGACACCCTGGACCAGCGTTGCCATTGAAAGATCCTTGATTCCTACAACATAGTTGTCGCATAGGTTTACAGGAATAAGGATTCGGCTTGCGTTGCTCCTCCCTATCGCCAAGGCCATCTCGGGTGTGATTTCACCCAACATGGAATCTGCAATAACGATACCTACAGGTCCGATAATGATATCAGCACTCCTAGATGCAACCTTAACTGGATTTTCTCCTGTAGCACTCTTATCAGCACCAGCTTTGAGCATTGCAGCAGTTGCAAGACTATTTGTGCCAATTGCAATTACTTCAATATTTTCAAAACTTGATTTGAGTGCAGAGACTATCTGCTTACCAAGTCCTCCACCCTGTCCATCTATAACAACAACTCTCACATTACTTCTCCTGGAACATTGGAGTTGAAAGATATCTATCACCTGAATCTGGAAGCAGGACAACGATAGTCTTTCCCTCATTCTCTTTTCGCTTTGCAAGCTTTACTGCAGCCATAAGGGCAGCACCAGAGCTTATACCAACCAGGAAGCCTTCGCTCCTACCGATTTCTCTGCCACCTGCAAAAGCTTCTTCACCTGTGATTGTAATTATCTCATCATAGATCTTGGTATCAAGAACATCAGGGATAAAGTTTGCACCGATTCCCTGAATTGTATGAGGGCCACTCTTACCCTCTGAAAGGAGAGGTGAATCCTTTGGCTCAACTGCAACGATCTTGACAGCTGGGTTCTTCTCCTTGAGGTATTTTCCTACACCTGTGATGGTTCCACCAGTTCCAATGCCAGCAACAAAGATATCTACCTTTCCTTCTGTATCATTCCAGATCTCAGGGCCTGTTGTGAGATAATGGACCTCAGGGTTTGCTGGATTGACGAACTGACCTGCAATAATTGAATTAGGAGTATTCTTGTGAATCTCCTCAGCCTTATCAACAGCTCCCTTCATTCCGAGATTTCCTGGAGTCAGAACAAGTTCAGCACCGTAGGCCTGGATCGTAAGCCTTCTTTCTACACTCATTGTTTCAGGCATTACAATGATAGCCTTGTAACCACGAGCTGCAGCAACGAGAGCAACACCGATTCCCGTATTTCCACTTGTTGGCTCAATTATTGTCGCACCCTTTGTGATCTTACCATCTTTTTCAGCTCTATCTATAATTGCTCTAGCAATTCTGTCCTTTACAGAGCCGCCTGGGTTGAAGTACTCAAGTTTTGCAATGACCTTTGCCTTCAGTCCCCTATTCTTTTCAATTGTCCCAAGCTCAAGAAGTGGTGTTCTTCCAATAAGCTCCTCGATAGATGTGTGTACCTTCATTTGTACTCTCCTTTCCACTATTCTATATATATTTATTTATGTGGGTCTATAAATGAAAAAAGGAAGCTCGAGGCTTCCTGAACAAAAATAACGAAAGAGGCCTCTTTACGTAAGAAGACAATTACAACAAAGAAAAGATGCCATCAATTTATTCATACAAGAAGCATAAATCAAAAGTTAAAGATTTGTAAAGCTATATTTCTACTATTTTAGTAGGAATTTACATTTTTTTGAAAAACTCTATATAAACTGCTATATTCTTCTTCTATGAGTGTCACGACAGAGCTTTTGAACATGAAACAACTTTTTGAGAGGATGGAGATGTTTGTTATCCCACCCTATCAGAAACAGTTCAGATGGAAAGAAGTTAATAGCAGGAATATAGTTCTCGATGTATATAGAGCAAGAGAAAAAAGTGCATACCGCCTTGGGCAGATTGTAATCTACAAGGATGAAGCTGGAAGACTTCTGGTGATCGATGGCTATCAGCGCCTCGTCTCTCTTTATCTAATTGCAAAAGCTGCCAGTATTCCATGTACCTTCACAGGAGAAAGAGAATACACAAAAGAGAGCATCAAGCTGATAAAAAGCTCATACCATGAGGTAAAGAGAGCTCTCAAGAGTGTCGATATAGATAAGTTCAAGAGCTACTTTCTAAAAAAGACAGAGATCATCATCTTTACTACCACATCTCTTCCCGATGCATTCCGTTTCTTCGACTCTGCTACAGTGAGGGGTAAGGCACTCGACCCTACAGACCTTCTCAAGGCCTACCACCTATGTGCAATGAGAGATGTAAGTGAAGATGACATGGCCAAGGTTGCAAATGAATGGGAGGAGTATGGAAAAGATCGCCTACACGACCTTTTCGAACTTTGGTATCCACTGAGGTGCTGGGCCATGCATCGTCCATCCTCTGTTTTCAAGGACAGTGAAATTGGAGCCTTCGAAGGCGTAGAGGAAGATAGCAAATATCCATTTACCAAGAGTATTTCCCCTTCCCACTACTCTATCACACAGACAATTGTTGACGGAAAGAGATTCTTTGCACTTGTAAAATATGCAAATAAGCTTGAACGAAGACTCAGTAGCCTTCTTGATAAATTCGCTCCAGATCTTTCAAAAAGAGTAATAGCAGAGTTCGGGTCAAGTGATGTAGGCTCAGCCTACACTTTCCTACTCTTCAGATCTCTTCTGTTTCTCTATCTAGATCGTTTTGGTGAAGAAAGTTTCGATAAGGCAATTGAGACCTGCTTTATCTATGCTTTTGCACCTAGGATGGAGAATCAGGGAATCATCTGGGATGACATCAACAATTACATTCTGTCCCCCGGAAGTCTCTTCAATACTATCGAAAGAGCTATCGACCCATATGAGGTCATAAGCTACGACTTTGAGAGAAATCTGTCAGGTATGAGGAATACCAGGCAGAAGAATGGTGAAAGAAATCGCCTTATCGACTTCACAAAAGACTTTGACTTTCTCTGGGAGGTGAAATAATGGCAGATCTTTCAATCAGGAACATCCTGCTTTCAGCTGATGGCTACATCATTCCTATCTACCAAAGAGCATTTGCATGGAGCAAAGCTGAATTGAGGACACTAGTAAAGGATATTGAGGACCAGAGGAATAGAAAAGAGGATGGCTACTATCTTGGCACTCTAATTGTATTCAAGAGAAAGGATGGCCTTTTTGAGGTCATCGATGGTCAACAGCGTCTTACAGCACTTTCACTTCTGTTAATTGCACTCGGAATGAGAGATTCACACGCTCTTTTCTATGAAGCTAGAAAGGAAAGCGAGGAGGCGATAAGAGCAATAATAGAAAGAAAAGAAGCTGATAGTTCACACCCATTCTTCATTGCATATGGCATTCTTCTTCAAGCAATTGCAGATCTTGTATCAGATAGAGAGGAGTACCTTTCATACCTTCTTGAAAAGGTACATCTCATGAGAGTTGAGGTTCCAAAGGACACCAACCTGAACCGATACTTCGAGATCATGAATAGCAGAGGCGAACAGCTTGAAGCAAACGAGATAATCCTAACAGAACTCATGCAAAACCTTACAGATGAGAGAGAAAAGGAAGCTCTTGTACTTATCTGGAATGCAATTGGCACATTCGATGGATATCTTCAGATGGGAATAATGAAGAGAATATGGAATAGAATGTATTATGGGGATGGCCACTATCCACTGCTTGATACAGATTACAAATCCTGGTGGAAGATGATAGTTTCCCACCTATATGGTGAAAATGACAATCGCTTCAAGACACTAGATGAGATACTAGAAGAAGAGGACACTCTCTCAATTCCAGCATCAGAAAAGGTCACAGGAGAGGCTATCAACACTTCTGTTACCGATTTTCCACACTTTCTTTTGCTTGCTTCTTCCCTGTTTCTCGAAAAGAATCTCGATACAGACGACAAGAGACTCATAACTACATTACTATCTGAAGAAAAATTGCAAGGCGAAGACAATGTGAAAGCATATGCCTTCTTCCTTCTCAAGCTGAGATTCCTATTTGACCACTACATTGCAAAGAGAAATGAAAATGGAGCCTGGCATATTTCAAAGTATCTCGATGAACATGAGCTTGCACCTACATTCGAGCCAGGAATCGGAAAGGCTCTGCTTGAAAAAGAGATGGACATGATAGAAAAGCATCCAGATGCTTTCGATTACACTTGGCTCCGGGAACCAATGAAGAGTCTTGTTGAAAATCCTCATATGGATGCAGAAGAGTTCATTAAACTCTTGTAAAAAATATGGTGTCTTTTTCAGGCACCATATTGCTTCTTTACATCAAGGCTTTTCCATCCTTGAATGCATTACCAACCTTCTTTCCAAGTTCAACATATGCTAAATTGGTAGCATCGTATGTGATCGGATGGAAAACGGAGAGGTCTATCTTACCCTTTTCATCGAGTATCCTCTCATCTGCTGAAACATTCACGATCTCACAGACCATAATCTCTGTCTTCTCATCGTAGCTTAGTAGCTTACATTCGAAAGCAAAAGGAAGTTCGTTGATAAGAGGAGCATTGACAAAGCTACTCTTTGTAAAGGTAAAGCCTGACTTCTTGACCTTCTCAGGATCCTTGTCGTAAGAGACAATTCCAACATAATCGCAAGGTACAACATGCTCACTGTCACCCATTGCAATTGTGAGTGCACCAGTCTTGAGTACATTAGCTGTAGTCCTATGACTCCTGTCGATACACATTGAAATCTTCTTGTAGTCACTCATACCGCCCCAGGCTGCATTCATGACATCGATGTTTCCTTCCTCATCATATGTCGAGATGATAAGGACAGGTTGTGGATAAAGATATGCTTTTGCACCAAGATTCTTCCTCATATATTTCTCCTCATTCATGAAAGTGAAAAATTACCAATCAGTTTAATAAGTCCTGCATCGCGGACACATTCAACATTTCGCCCTGGAAGGTACTCCTCCGCATGCTTTGATGCGAAATCAAAAGTAGCCTCTTCTATCCTCTCCTTAAGGTGAGAAGATACATTATCAAGGGTGCTTATACTTATATTTATTATATAGCCTCTTCCATACTTTGTGCCAAAACCCATCGAAAAGATTATAGTCGTTGAAAAGACACCATCATGTATGGGATTTGCACCTTTACCTCTCTTCATCCTCATCGGATGAATAGTAATTTCATCTGAAAAAGTGTCCTCAAGATAGTTATCGATTGCCTTTTCAAACAAAACAAAAGATTCTTCGAGCTTCTCTTGTCTAGGATCCATATTCACTCCGTACAACACAATTATGCCAAATTGTATATTTTTAGTCGATAAGAGCACCCAAATATACAGTTTCTTGTAATAAAATTCATTATTTTTCTGAAAAACATGCAACTTTCTGTATTTTTATGCATAAAAGTAGTTGACTTTGAAAGGCAATATGCACAAACTATGCATAAATCTGAGAAAACACTCTAGGAGATAATTAAAAATGAAAAAAATAATTGCTATCATGCTTATCGCACTCATGGTTGCTGGCGTCCTCTTTGCTGGCGGTTCTAAGGAAGCAGCATCATCAAAGAAGTCATATACCTTCGCAGGTAATGCCGAGTGGCCACCACTTGAATATGTTGACGAGAATGGCAATCTCGTAGGTTTCGAAGTCGAACTTGTTCAGAAGATTGCTGAAGTCGAAGGTGTTGAGATCAAGTACCAGAATGTTGCTTGGGACGGAATCTTCGCAGGTCTTCAGGGCCACCTCTATGATGCAGTCGCTTCAGGTGTATCAGTAACTGAAGAGAGAAAACAGACAATGGACTTCTCTACTGTCATCTTCAAGGTCACACAGTCCATCCTCACCAAGGTTGATGCGCCAGACTACAAGGACGAAAAGGATCTCCTTGCTGCAAAAGCAAAGGTTGGTGTACAGGTAGGTACAACTGGCGACTTCGCTGTCCAAGATGCTGGTATGAGCACAAAGCAGTATGACGCAGTTCCAGAAGCAGTTCTTGCTCTCTTGAATGGCAACATCGATGCAGTTGTCTGTGACTCTCTCGTAGCTAGTGACTTCGTACTTGCAAATGAAAGCTACAAGGGCAAGCTCAAGGTTACAGGCGAACTCAAGAACACCACTGCTGAAGATATCGCAATGGTTGTAAACAAGGGCAACAAGGAACTTTTGGACCTCATCAACTCAGGCTATGACAAACTCGTAAAGAATGGTACAGTTGACGAGCTCAAGAAGAAGTACAACCTTCTGTAATTAGAAAATTAATTGCCGAGGGAAGGATTTTTCCTTCCCTCTTTTGTGTATAGAAAGGAAATCGATATGAAAGATTTTGAAAAGATGCCTGTTAAGGAAGAGAAGCCTAATCACCCAACGATTACGATGACCGATGGTGTTCTCATTCCAAAGAAGGGAAACAAAAGAATACTTTCCTCCTGGATGATGACATTCATTGGTGCTATCGCACTATTGCTGTTTCTGATCATATTCAAAGCAGATCCATACAGGAAAATATTCTTCTTCGTCATAAAGGGAACACCTACAACATTTGAAATTACTATCGCAGCAATCATTGGAGCTGTAATCATAGGAACACTTACAGGTATCGGATCGGTTTCCAATAACCGCCTTATTACAAGTCTCTGTGGTGTATACGTCGAGCTCATCAGAGGTATCCCTCTTCTGGTACAGCTCATGTTCCTCTACTTTGCACTCGGCTCGATCATCCACATGGAAGGTAATATTGCCGCTATCGTAGCCCTCTCGATCTGTTTTGGTGCATACATGGGTGAAATTGTACGTGCAGGTATCCAGGCTATCCCAAAGGGACAGACAGAGGCAGCAACTGCACTTGGTCTTACAAAGGCACAGACTTTCATGCATGTAATCCTCCCACAGACAATTAAGATTGTTCTTCCTGCAATCGGCAACGAGTTCATCTCCATGCTCAAGGACAGCTCTCTTGTATCTGTACTCGCCCTATCTGATATCCTCAAAAAAGGTAGAGAGTATATCTCAAGAACCTTCCTGTCATTGCAGACAATGCTCATTGTCGCTCTGATCTATCTAATTTTTACACTTGTCCTTTCCCGCCTGGTAGGACTTATGGAAGAGAGGCTACACAAGAATGGCTAAGATTGAAATTAAAAATGTTACCAAGAGCTTCATCGATCCAGATGGAAAGATCATGAATGCTGTAAAGAAGACCTCCCTTACAGTCAATGATGGAGAGGTAGTAGTTATCATCGGCCCATCAGGCTCAGGAAAGAGTACCCTGCTCAGAACTGTCAACCTGCTTGGTGCACCTGATACCGGTTCCATTCTTTTTGATGGCGTTGATATCACAAAGAACAATGCCGATACAAGAAAGCTCAGAGAGGAAGTTGGAATGGTATTCCAGCAGTTCAATCTCTTCCCTCACCTCACGGTACTCGATAACATCACACTTGCCCCAATCAAGGTAAAGAAGATGAAAAAGGATGAGGCTGAGAAGCTTGCAATGGAGCTTCTTAACAAGGTTGGACTTGCTGATAAGGCAAACAGCCATCCTAACCAGCTTTCTGGTGGTCAGCAGCAGAGAGTTGCAATTGCCAGAGCTCTGGCAATGAAACCAAAGGCAATGCTCTTCGATGAGCCAACTAGTGCTCTCGACCCTGAGATGATCAAGGAAGTACTCGATGTAATGCTTTCCCTTGCAAAGGAAGGTATGACAATGCTCCTTGTAACTCACGAGATGGGATTTGCCAAGGCTGCAGCTGACAAGATTGTCTTCATGGATCATGGAGAGATCATCGAAGAAAGCAGTCCTGAAGAGATGTTCTCAAATCCAAAGAGTGAAAGAACAAGGGACTTCTTACAACACATTCTCTAAAACTAACATGCGAGGCTGTCAAACAAACACCTCGCTTTTTTATTCTCTCTAAAGATAACGAACTTCACACTGTCTCAATATCCGCATAAATTGTCAAAAGTGCAGATAGATAAACAAAGGCTGTAATCATAGTGCGCTATATACTATCATTACAGCCTATACTTCTAAATAAGTAGAACCATTATCAAATAGCCTGAATTTCGCCAGATGAGAGTCCTGTACATCTAGATATCAAGTCAATTGGTAGCCCCTCGTTTTTCATCTTCTGAACTATTGCTGACTTTTCCTCCTCACGACCTTCTACACGACCTTCCTCACGACCTTTCGCAATTCCATCCTCTCGACCTGCATCAAGCTCATCCTTGAAATATTCTCTCAGCGATTCTGTCAGTCTCATTCTTTCCTCCGTATTCTTCAGCATCTCCATTCTCTCTCTGAGTCTATTATATTGCATATTCTCAGAATCCTTGCACCTGAAATCATTCATGAGCTTGCCTATGGCACTGTCACTTTCAGTCTTGCCATTTATGAATATCAGATGCCCCTTCGTGACCAT
>JAFVDZ010000053.1 GCA_017478205.1 Spirochaetales bacterium
GAGCATGTCGAGGAAAGGCAACTGCTGGGACAATGCCTGCATGGAGAACTTCTTCGGACATCTCAAGTCAGAGACATTCAAGCAGGAGAGAAAGAAGAAGGCATATACCTTCGATGAAATGAACAGATTGGTCGTAGATTATATAGATTGGTACAACAATGACAGGATACAGAAGAAACTAGGTTACTTATCACCTGTTGACTACAGAAAAATGGTAACCTAGTATTCGATTAGCTGCTTCAATGAATTGGGGTCAATTCAGTTTGCAATGAAACAGGAACCTCTTCAATTTTTCCAAAATGGCCCCAGTGCGATTCGAACGCACGACCTTCTCCTTAGGAGGGAGACGCTCTATCCAGCTGAGCTATGAGACCAACTAGCGAGATGATAGCACTAAAACTTTACACTTGTAAAGCTAAGATACTTCTGCACTTTTTTCTGCACTCATGATTTTCAGAGCCACTTTTGCAGCCCTCAAAAGCTGTGTATCTGTAATGTGCGTATATCTATTATTTACCTCTGCACTTTTATGTCCCATTACAGCCATTCTATCCACCTGAGCGATATTATTATCCTCGCCAAATGTCGAATAGTAGTGTCTCAGAGAGTGGAATGTAAGATTCCTTCTTTCTCTTTCCTCCTCATCTATTCCAATCATCGAAAGAACCTTATAGAACAGAGCTCTGATTTCATGAGGTTTCAGATAATCACCAGCAAGACCATCTATGACAAGATCATCAGGGTTTCTACCTTCGATCAGAAGTTTTCCAAACGAGCTTGGGATCAAGGCTTCACGAGAGTACTTCTGCTTGGTTGACTTTACTCCACTATAAGGCGCAATGGACTTACTTATGATCACCTTATCTAATTCAGAGCCATCATCTGTCGTGATATATCCATGGAGAATATCGCTGCATCTTAATGCCCTTATTTCTCCACTTCGCATTCCTGTAGATAAGGAGAGCAATATGCATTTTGCGATATTCATATTCACCTTTCCTTCCTTTATGGCCTTCAATATCGCATGGATTTCCTTATCATCGAACACGCCCCTTTCCTTCTCACTTCTCTTTATTTTCATCAGTTTATCTGCAGGGTTCTTCGCAATATATCCAAGTCTCACTGCCTCCTTTAAAGGAATAGAAAACGACAATGTGATCATCTGGATAGTTCCACCACTCAACCCTTGTTCAAATGCAGATCTAACAACAGATTCAAGCAAACCTGTTGTTATGCGACTTAAGGAAATTGCATGGTCGATTGCACTTGCTACATGTTTCTTGAAATTGCATAACATGTTGATGCAATATTCCCTGCCTATGGAATTTGGCTTGATATTGTTTCTCATTTGCACGTATGGACTTTTGTCAAAAGTCCAAAAATCGATGCAGTAATCAACAAAACTCTTATTTGCACCTTTGTTGAATATGATGTCTGCATCCAATGCCTTATATGCAATATGACTTGCATCATCACGATGCCTAACTGTTTCTCCGTCAGGATAACCAAGTTCAAGCTTCAGGCAATCAATGCTTTTTGCATTCATCTGCTTCCCACTCTCAGGGTCAATGTAACATACATACCAGTAGTTTCCATTCTTTTTCTTCCGCTGGTATAAGTAAAATGGTCTTCGTTTTGCCATAAGTAGTCCTTTATTTCCCTAATACAATAACTCAAAGAGGAATTATGAGAAGAATTCTCACAATTGCACTTGTAGCTCTCGTAGCTGCATCTCTTTTTGCTGGTGTAACAACCAAGGGTTTTGTGCAGGGTGCTGCAAGATTTGAAAAGCTCGACGGAGCTGACGCTGAACTGTTTGTTGCAGATGGTGACAACAAGGCAGAGGTCTCTATCACCGACGAGAACAAGCTTTGGGGTACAACTTTTACCGCTCAGGATAAAACCTTCAAGTCAAAATCTTGGGTTGACGTCATGAAGCTCGCTCAGGTTGATACTGATTTCAACGCTAAGCTTATCCTTCTTACCGGTAATAAGCTTTCTACTCTTTCTGCTTATAAGAACAATGCAGATGAGAGCAACTACTGGAGACTCAGAAACGATATGGCTAACGGTACCAGCGTCAATGCAGAAATTGGCTATGGCAAGTATGTCAAGGCTCAGGCTGGTTTCCAGATCTGGCAGGGTACTGTCACTAAGGTTAACAGAGAAGACAAGACTTCCTTCGTTACATCCATTTTGGTAACTCCAATTGATGGCGTTAAGGCAAGTGCTGGCTACCTTATCTATGATTTCGACAGCAAGAAGGACGCATTCGTTGTTGCAGGTGATGTTGACGTAGCTAAGCTCGCTGGTCTCGAC
>JAFVDZ010000054.1 GCA_017478205.1 Spirochaetales bacterium
AGAATGTATCCAATCCTTGGCATAAGCTACGAGTTCTGATAGGAGGGAAAGAATATGAAGAAGATTATTTTGTTGGCTCTTGCAGCCCTGCTTATATTTACTATGGTTTCCTGTGATGGAAATGCTGACTTCCTGCTTTGGAATGAAGAGGAAGAAAAGTATAATACTTGAATTTGGCGATGGTATTTATTATTCGTTTGATAGTGACACTGAAGTCAAAACATTCAAATGGGTACTGGAAGGTAGTCCTAGCACATTTGAAGGCTTGGTTGGAAAAACAGTAAAATATTACGGTAACAACGACGAATTAGAATTCGCGATTGCTAAGGGTTCTGGCATCATTTATTTACCAGTCACGGGTTCTTCCTTTTCTTTTGATTTAAAGCTTGGCGATGAATATGTTGCACCAGAAGATCCTGTAAGTTATGGTTCAACTTACACAGTATCTATAAATTATCAGCCATAACCGTTATTTTATCGAAGCACAATTTACGGCTGGAGCGTTTGTTCCAGCCGTTATTGCAATATTATGAGAAAGCTTTTATCTGGTTTTGTTCTTTTGTTGATTTTTTGTTCCTGTTCTCAGGATTCCCCTGTACAGAGCAGTGAAATCTCTCTTATTGCTAATCCTTCTGTGTGGTCTTTCCTTTCTAACGGAGAGAAAGCTCTGCTAAGCATTCAAGTATCAGAAGGTATTGATACATTTGACTCTGCCCAATGGTATGAGAGTAACGAGGAAGGTGAACTTGTAGCCCTTATAGAAGGTGCCAATACTCTTGAATATGAAGTAGAAGCATTTGATGATAAAGATATCAAGTATTTTGTCTGTCAAGTCAAGAAAGATGGTATAACAGAAACAAGCAAAATCTTCGCAGTTGCACATACAGGTCTTCCTGTTGTTAGCATAACTACAGATGGTTCTGAAATTAATAAAAAAGACTGGCTTGATGATACCCAGATCGATATCAATGGATCTCCTTTGGCTGGAAGCATAAAGGGTAGAGGTAATTCTTCATGGAGATTTCCAAAGAAAAGTTTTTCGCTGAAGCTTAGCGAGAAGTCTTTTGTTCTAGAAATGCTTTCCCATAAGCGCTGGGTCCTGATTTCAAATATCAGAGATAGCTCTCTGCTTCGAAATTATTTTGCTGCTTATCTTGGAAACAAAGTGTTTACGGGAAAAGGATGGAACCCTTCTTTCAAGTTTGTCGACCTTGTCATGAACGGTGAATATTGGGGCAACTACATCATCGGTGAGCAGATAAAGATAGATGAGAACAGAGTCAATATTCAAGACATCGAAAAGAAAGGCATAGGCAAAGGAGGCTTCATTGTTGAAGTCAATTTCTGGAGGGATGAAGACTTCAATTTTGTAACAGAAAGAAATGTAATTTTCAGTTTGAAAGATCCTGATAAGGTTTCTTCTGATATACAGGAATATGTAAAAGAAACAATTCAAAATGCAGAAAATATCTTGTTCAGTGATGATTTTGCAGATCCAGATAACGGTTATGCCAACGTTTTTGATGTTGGTTCCGTCGTGGATTGGTACCTTGTAAATGAAATAACAGCAAACCTGGATGCAGCCTTCCAGTCATCTGTCTATATGTATTATGACAATAAAGATGGAAAGATTCACATGGGACCAAATTGGGATTTTGACCTCTCGAGTGGCAACAGTCAAACTGAAGCTAATAATTGGCATATCAAAAACTCTATTTGGATGCAGAGATTCTTCCAGGATGAAAACTTCGAGGACAAGGTGAAGGAAAGATATAAGCAAGTTAGAGACAGTCTGTATGAAGCTGTCAATGGGATTAAAACTGTTGCCGAAACTATTTCTGTTTCTGCATCCCTTGATTACTCCCGTTGGGAGATAGATAAGGATTACAAGGCACAGGTTGATGAACTTGTCAACTGGCTTAGAAATAGACTTGATTTTCTAGATGAGCAATGGCTGTAGGAATCAAGCAAGATGTTTTCTTTTAAGCTGTACTATCTCGTATGCAACAAGGAATGTAGAAAGGATACCTGAAAGCATGTGGGAGATCATCATCATGACACCTGGAATCTCATCTCCTAGATTTGTAAACTTCTCAAGGATCATGAGGACAGGTATCCTGAAAAGGAACATCCTGCACAGCCCATTGAAAAGCGCAAGCTTTGTCTTTCCTATACCTACGAGAAAACCAACATTGGAGCTGTTTATTACAAGCAGAACTCCTCCTATGAGGTCATAGAGGAAAACACTCCTTATCATAAGCTCGAACTCTCTATCCACACCTCCTCTTGCTGTTGCAAAGATGTGGATGAGAGGGGATGAGAATAGCAGCAGAAGAAGAGAGATTATAACATTGGCAATAGAGACAATTATAGTCGTAAGGAAGTAGGCCTTGATGGCTCTGTCATACCTTCCTGCTCCAATATTCTGGCTTATTATCGCACTTTCGCTATCAGAGAAGCCTCCCTGGAAGTTATTGGATATTCCCGTGAGGTTGTTTGAAATACCCAAAGCTCCAACCATGGCAGAGCCGTAGTAGATTATCATGGAGTTTACAAGTGCCTTGCCCATCGAAAAGGAAGCCTTCTCGATAGCAAGTGGGTATGAAATGTTTATGAGTTTTCCAATCTTCTTTCTGTCAAACTTCAAGAGATTGATGTCGATCGAGAAGTGACTCTTCTTGTCTGTGATGCAGAAGATTGCAAAGAAGAAGATGAAGAGATATGAAAGCAATGAGGCTAGTGCAATCATGATGATATCAGCATCCATTCCATAGATGAAAATAGCAGTCAAGCCAAGCTTCAATATCATCGAAAGGATATTTAGGACCATTATCTTCCTGGTATTTCCTCTTGTCTTCTCTATGCTGACAAATAGCTGGTTGTAGAAGTTTAGACAGGTTGCGACCAAAAGAAGTGAAAAGTATTTTGAACCCTCTGCTATGAACTCCTCTGGAGTCCTTATGAGTCTCAATATTGCAGGCATGAATGGGATCGAGACAAGAACGATCAGGCTCAAGAGGGTAAGAAGAAGGATAAGTTGGTTTGTGTAATGCTTTGTCTCCTGATATCTCTGCATTCCAAAGCTTCTGTTGATCTTTACCATAGAGCCTGCAATTACACCCTGCGCAACTGTATGGACTATCATCTGAAGCTGGGACATGTAGGCAACAGCTGAGACTGCAACGGTACTGACATGGCTTGCCATCATCATGTCAAGGATATTGAAGACACTATTGAATAGTGAAAATAATGCTAGAGGGAGACCTACCTCTAGCAGTACATTCAATAACTTGCCACTTGTTGAATACTCTCTGAACTCTTCTTCTGTTCTCTTCATCATGCGATTATTAAAGTCTTATAAAATGATAATGTAAAGAACACAAGGACAAGTATTTGTCTATATAGCTAGAGTTCGAAAGATGAGTTATCCTTACTTTCATGAGCACGCTTTACATGGTGGCAACACCAATTGGTAATTTGGATGATATAACTCTCAGAGCCCTCAAAATCCTTGAGAGTGTCGATATCATAGCCTGTGAGGATACAAGGCATACTGGACTTCTGCTTTCTCACTACAATCTGAAGAAGAAGACAATTGCATGTCATGCACATAATGAAATACAAAGCAGCAAGGGGATAATACAACTGCTTGAGCAGGGCCATGACATTGCCTACTGCTCTGATGCCGGAACCCCAGGCATCTCAGACCCGGGCTCTCGGCTTAGCGAGGCTGTAAGGGAAGCAGGCTTTCCAGTTGTCCCGATTCCTGGCTGTTCTGCTGTGATAACTCTCCTTTCTGCAGCGGGCAATATAGGAAGAACCTTCACATTTGAAGGTTTCCTGAGCCCAAAGAAGGGAAGAAGGACAAAGAGACTTGGTGAACTGATTGACAGAGGTGAAACCTTTGTCTTCTATGAGTCGCCTTTCAGAGTTCTCAAGACGCTTGAGGAGATCAAGGAGATTTCTCCTTCATCTCGACTTGCAATCGGAAGAGAGCTGACAAAGGCCTTTGAAGAGATAATAGTTGGAAATATATCAACCTGTATCGACAGTCTGAAAAATAGGGATGCGATAAAGGGTGAGTTTGCTATCGCTGTGACATCAAAACTTGATGAGAGAGAAGATGATAACGATAAAGAAGATTGAAACTCTTAAACCTCGATTGAAAATAAGGAAGGTAGGAGAGCTTATGCACCTTTCTTATAAAGGTGAAAAGCTTGAAAACGAGTATGTCCGCTCCCTTCTTTCAATCCTTCTTTCTTCAGAACTTGTCAGTGAAAGAGATAAGGAGTTTTTCAGGAAAGGTTTTGAAAACTACCTTCTGGGAGAAAATCTGGCCGCTGAGGATATCTACTACAGAGTCCTCACGATACTTGGAGAAGAGGTTGCAGATTGGGACTTTGTTGATACTGAAGGAAAGCTGGATGTGTCAAAGAGAACTGTTCTTCCTCATCGCCTTCTGCTTGATAGAGTGCGCTCTCCTTTCAATATAGGTGCAATATTTCGCTCGGCAGAGAGTCTTGGTGTTGAACACATATATCTTAGAGAGGGGTGTGGAGACATCTCTTCTCCAAGGTGCCTGAGGACAGCGCGTGGCGCCTTGGATGTTGTTCCACATTCCTTTGTTTCTTCTCTTGATGAGATCGATGGACCATTCTTTGCTCTGGAGCTTGGAGGAAAGAGTCTTCCAGATTTTAATTTTCCTTCTTCAGGTGTGTGCGTAATAGGAAGTGAAGAAACAGGTGTCTCCCCTGATGCCCTTAGGCTATGTTCAGATAGGGTTTCGATCCCTCAGCTCGGAGCCAAGGGATCTTTGAATGTTTCAGTTGCAACTGGAATACTCCTCTATTCCTGGAGTATCTCTTAGTTTCCCTTTCCTGCTTCGTAGAGTCTTCTGAGTCTATCTTCGATCTGACGATTGAAGCTTCCAGATGCGAAGTTTCCTTTCCTGTCTCTCTCGGAGGCTTTCATTCCTGTGAGAAGTTCCATACCTTCCTCAACATCTGAAAGTGCCCAGATATGGAAATCTCCCCTCTGTATTGCTTCTTCGATCTCTCTTGGGAGTATGAGGGACTTGATATTCGAGCGAGGGATGATTACTCCTTGCTTTCCTGTGAGTCCGCAGGTGAGGCAAGTTTTCCAGAAGCCTGTAATCTTTTCGTTGATTCCTCCAACTGGCTGGAGTATTCCCATCTGATTTACAGAGCCTGTTACTGCAATATCCTGTCTGACAGGAAGCTCTCCGATTGCAGAAAGCAGTGCATAGAGCTCTGAGGAAGAGGCTGAGTCTCCATCAACTTCGCTATAGTTCTGTTCAAAGCAGATACCTGCATAGACAGAGAGAGGGAATGAGCGTGCATACATCTTTCTGAGGTAGCCTTCAAGTATCAAGATGCCCTTGTCGTGGATTTCACCAGAAAGACCTGCTTCGTGCTCGATATTTATTATTCCTTCACTACCAGGTGCTACAGTTGCGCTGATCACAGCTGTTGTTCCGAAAGAGGCAAGTCCTCTATCCATTACAGCAAGCCCGTTTACGATACCTACCTTGGTTCCTGTTACATTGATGATCAAGTCACCTGAAGCAATTTCATTGTTGATCTTCTCTTCTGTGATACTGGTTATATAGTTTCTTGTCTCTATCGCCTTGAGAATATCCTCTCCTGTTATCGTGCCATCTTCTGAGGAGAGGCTAGCTTCGACCATGAGATCTCCAAGAATCGATAGCTGACATGTGAGTTCCTCTCTAGATTCTGCAAACCAGCTTGAGTATCTCAAGAGCTCGAGAATTGCACTCTTTTCAAGTGTAAGGTTATTCTTTCTGGCAGCCGAGAGAAGATAATCGACAGTGCCACTGATGTTATCTGCACTTGCCTTCATTATGTAGTCAAACTGAGGTGAAACCTTGAAAAGGCGCAAGAATTGATCATCTTTCTCTGTCAGATTTTCATATGTGTCGTCAGCACCCAAAAGTATTACTTTTGTATAGAGAGGAATTGGTTCTGGTCTGATTCTTGCTTCCTTGCCAATTTCTCCCTGCACGTGGGCATCGGTCAGTGCCATGCCTGTTGAATCAAGGTGTCGCTTCAAGGCATCCCAAAGGCCTTCCTTTGCAAGGATCTCTTCAGCTGTCAGGACAAGAAAGCCACCAGCAGCTCTATGATATGAGCCGATGTGGATTCCCATGTGCCCTGAAGTGCCATCGTAGTAGCCAAATAGATTTTCAAAGGAAGGGTGGCTTTCTATTATGAATGGTCTTCTCTTTTCACCTCTTCTATCTAGAACCAGATTGACTTCAGAAAGAGTCTTCGAGTAGGGGAAGGCCATCAGGTGGGCAAGGTAGGTCTTTGCCTCGGGATACTTCTCCATAAGAACTTTGAGATGGCCCTGATAGTTCTCTTCAGAGAGAAGTGCCATATCACGCTTGAAATCTGAGCCTCTTCCTGCAGGAAGAAGCAGTGTGTATGGGCTTATCGGACTTGCGGGGTTTGCAAGGTATAGAACATCCTTTACTTTCGTCTCGTCATCTCTAAGTTTTTCACACTCAGTTCTGACTGCTGTGAGCTTTCCTGTACCAAAGTCTCCACTCACGAAAAGGTTATAACCTTCTCTGTCGGTCCTGAGACCGACCCTGAGTGCCTGATAGGCCCTGTCCTGGCCTATATTCCCCTTCACAGCAGGAGATTCTGGAATACTTTCCAGGTCATAGTGGAAGATAATGTCGTTACTCTTCAGCTCTTGAATCATATATGCAAAGTCTAAGGAGTGGAAAATTGAGTGTCAACGTAATATACTTGCCTCATGAAACTTAATGACCTTGAAAAAGAACTCTTCAGAAGACTGATGATCGATGAATACCCATTCGATATATCCATGAATGGACTTCAGGTTGCGCCTAATGAGGAAAAAGATATCAAGAAGGTGGCAGTTAGCGTAGATGCCTGTCAGGCAACAATAGATGAGGCTGCTGCTAAGGGAGCTGATATGCTCTTTGTCCACCATGGTCTTTTCTGGGGCTCTCCTCTTTCTTTGAGAGGCAGCCACCTTGCCAGAGTGAGAAAGCTCATAGAGTCTGATATGGCACTCTTTGCCTGTCATCTTCCTCTAGATGCCCATCCAGCTCTTGGCAACAATGCACAGATGGCACTTGCTCTCGGGATCAGGGAGTATGACCCATTCTGTAGCTACAAGGGTAAGTACATCGGTTTCAAGGGAAAGCTTCCGATGGCTATGAATACGAGTGAGATTTCATCCCTTTTGGGTTTCTCGACCAATTGGGGCCTTCGAGTGCTTCCCTTTGGTAAAGAGATGATAGAAAGTGTTGCAATAGTATCTGGTTCAGGAGGCGATGATCTGGATCAGGCAATGAATGCCGATGTTGATTGCTACATCACTGGTGAAATTGGCCATGTTGCATATCACACATGCCTTGAAGAGAAGTTCAATGTAATTGCAGGTGGTCATTACCAGACTGAAGTCTTCGGTGTAAGAGCAGTTGGAAGGATGCTTGAAAAGGCACTGGGGATCGAAACCTTCTTTATCGATAGGAGAACTGGACTATGAATGAGAGAACGAGACCTCTCCTTCTTTCATTGGGAATAATTATTCTGGACCAGATCACAAAACAGCTGGTCGTACTCAATATCCCTGAAAACACAATAGGGTTTTCCTGCCTTGGTGATTTTCTCAGGATCATCCATGTAAGAAACACAGCAGTAGCCTTTTCTCTTGGAACTGATCTTGATGCAGGCCTCAAGGTTGTGCTTTTTATTCTCTTGCCACTTGCAGTCATGTTCATGTTGTTCTATGTAATTGTCTCAAAGAAGGATATAGGTAAGTTTACGACAGTTCAAAGATGGTGCCTTGCCGGAATCCTTGGTGGTGGATGTGGAAACCTTATCGATAGAATATTCAGAAGCTTCAGAGTTGTCGATTTCATCAGCAACAAGTTCTATGGCCTTCTGGGCTTTGATAGATGGCCAACCTATAATATTGCAGATTCTGCAGTTGTTGTTTCTGTCATCATACTTGCTGTTACGATAATTTTCGAAAAGAAGGAGGAATCTAGGGCATGATGCTTTCTCCTATCAGCACCTTGATCGATTCCTCTTGGTATATATACTCCGATGAACCAGTCATCTCTGGTTCCTTCTACAAGCAGCGCCTTTCAGACCCTGAAGTGCTGACTCCCGAGGAGTCACCTGATGGAAGATGGCATATGTTTGCTCACACCTGGGTTGGTGTTGAGCACTTTGTCTCCAATTCTGGTTTCGATTGGAAACCGATGAAGCTGGTTGTAGTCAGGGGACAGTCTCCTTTCATCTACAAGCAAGATCAGAGCTACTATCTTTTCTACGAAACACACGATAGAGATTACCAGGGACGAAAGAGGAGAAAGAACAGAGCAAGCAGGATCTCTGTAATGAAAAGTAACGACCTTGCTATGTGGACAACCCCAGAGGTCGTCCTTGAATCAAAGGACGTGCCCTGTGCAAGTGATTTCTCACAACCTAGAGTCTCGAGACCTCAGGTTATATTCAATGAAGGAAAGTACTTTTTATACTTTGGCTCATCTGAAGTAAAGATGTATGACTCTAAGCAGAAGGCTGCCGCCTACTTCTGCTTAGCTACATCAGATAATCTTATGGGACCTTACAAGGTTGAAGCTAAGCCTATAATTTCAATAGAGCCAGATGGAAGATTCAATAACCTCGCTGTTGGCTCAGTAAAGGTGCTTCCATGCCTCGATGCCTTGGCTGCAATCCAGAGCACTTTCATCTTTGATGAGAAACAGGGGAAAAGCCGTTCTGTTCTCATCCTTCTTTCAAGTAAGGATGGAAGGTCTTTCAAGTTCGAACGAGTCTTGATGGAGAGCCCTGAAAAAGGGTGGGCTAGTGGCTATATTTCCTGTGCTGAAGTGATAAGAATAGAAAATGAGCAGAGCTGGTATTGCTACTTCTCAGCTAATGTGCGCTCATCCATCCTTCCTTTCCCATCCAAGGGAGGGCTGGGGCTTTTGCTTGGACATGATAAAATAAAAACCGTCTTCTCATGAAGACGGTGACTGAATGGATTTAAATTGGAATTAAGAGACGTCCTCAAGGGCTTTTCCCAACACCCTTTTGCTTTTTCCTGCTTTCACTTTATTGTATCTAAAGTTGTTTTACAAGCTTTATTTTTGACAGGGAAAAGTTTTTATTTGGTCATAAAAAACCTTGAATAAAAGCCTAAAATGAAGGTTTTATAGAAAAAGTGTTATTATAATAACTAAAAAATGGATTTAAAAAATTGTGTTTCTTTTGTGAAGAAAATGAGGATTGAGTGAATGATCATCAAGAGATATTCATCATAGGTAGAAAACATATCTAAGAGCATCATAAGCCCACATGAGATGGATAGTCTTTGTGCCTTATTATAAAGGAAACTAAAAGCAGCCCCGCAGGACTGCTTTTTGTTGACTAATCATTATAGGTTCACTCAAACCCTTAAGTTGGATTGTATAGATTCTTGGTTGGGAAGAGTGGGTTCGATGTTACATTGAGCCCTAGCTTTCTCAGTCCGATCTGATCACCTGCTGAAGGGATGTGAGTAAAGTGGAGCTCACACTCTTTCAAGTTAGGAAGCTGATGCATTGCCTCTTTTGCTTTTGCGTCGAAGGTGGCACTCATGGCAAGACAGATCAATATCTCATCGACATTGAGAGAAACGCCACGTCCTGAAAGGATATCTCTTTTCATTGCAGTGATAGAGTTGATGACCTGAGGTGCGATGATATCATACTCCTGGTCGATTCCTGCAAGCTTCTTGATTGCATTGATGATAAGAGCAGAGCCTGCGTGCATCAAAGCAGAGTTGTGGGCTGTTACAAGTCTTCCATCAGGAAGCTCAAGTGCTGCTGTGCAGATAGTTCCCTTATAACCGCTATTATTGTCACTAATTGCTTTCTTCAAGGCTTCCTCAGCTGCTGGAACAACCTTTCTGTCGTTGATTGTGACACCAACCTTATCAAGCAGAGCCTTTGCCTTGTTGACTGTTTCGATATCACAGATTCCCTGTGCATACTCTGTCCTTGCTCTGAAGAAGCGACGGATTATCTCCTGCCTTCCTGCTTCTCTGCAAACCTCATCATCTGAGATTCCAAAGCCGATTCTGTTTACACCCATATCGGTTGGTGACTTGAATACACACTCTTCGTTTGTAATCTTCTCAAGGATTCTCTTCAAAAGAGGGAAGGCTTCAAGGTCTCTGTTGTAGTTGACTGTGATCTTGCCATAGGCATCGAGATGGAAGTGATCTATCTGGTTGAAGTCTCCGATATCGACAGTTGCAGCTTCGTATGCGATATTCACTGGGTGGTTGAGAGGAAGGTTCCAGACAGGGAATGTCTCGAACTTTGAGTATGAGCACTTTCTACCGTTTCGATATTCGTGATACATCTGGTTGAGGCAAGTTGCGAGCTTTCCACTTCCCGGACCTGGTGCAGTTACAAGCACGATAGGCTTTTCGGTTGGTATATATTCATTCTTGCCATATCCATCATCGGAAACGATCAAGTTGATGTCTGTTGGATATCCTGGTGTTGCAGAGTGAGTGTAGACATTGATGCCCTTTGCTTCAAGTTTTGCCTTGAACGCAAGAGCTGCAGGCTGGCTATCGTAGCGGGTAATGACAACTCTTGAGCACTTTAGGCCATACTTTGAGAAGTCATCGATCATCTTGAAGACATCACTGTCGTAGCTGATTCCAAAATCGGCTCTCATCTTTCGTCTTTCGATATCTCCTGCATAGATACAGATGATGACATCGATCTTGTCCTTGAGGGTTTCAAAGACCTTCATCTTGATGGAAGGCTCAAAGCCTGGAAGAACTCTGGCTGCATGGTAATCGAAAAGCAGCTTACCGCCACATTCGACATACAGTTTTCCTTCACTCTGTTCGACTCTTTCGAGAATGTATCTTGCCTGTTCGGTGATGTACTTCTGGTTGTCAAAGCCTTTCTTTAGCATACAGTTTCCCTCCTGATTGGAATCATTCATGCGTCAGTATACATAATAATTCTATTAGCGTATCCATTGATGACTAGTAGAATGAGAAATATTTTAAAGAAAAGCGCCAGCGGTGAAACTGGCGCAAATCCATTCAGTTACCAAAATTTATTATACATATCCCTGGCCAAGCATTGCGTCAGCAACCTTCAAAAAGCCTGCAATGTTTGCGCCATCGATGAAATTGTTGTGTTCTGAATACTTGTCTGCTGCAGCTGACATATTCTGGTAGATGTTGGTCATGATGTTCTTGAGTCTTGCATCGACCTCTTCCTTTGTCCAAGCAAGGCGCATGGAGTTCTGGCACATTTCAAGACCAGATACTGCTACACCACCAGCGTTTGCAGCCTTAGCAGGAGCGATGAGGACGCCTGCATCCATCATCAACTTCTCAGCTTCAGCGGTACAAGGCATGTTAGCACCCTGGCCTACATACTTTACGTGGTTGTTGACAAGGTTTCTTGCATCCTCGATTGTGATCTCATTCTGGGTTGCACAAGGGAATGCGTAATCAGCCTTTACATCCCAGATTGGGTTAGCAATCTGCTTGTCGCGAGGAATGTAGTTTGCCTGTGGATACTTGTCCTTGTACTCAGCAATTCTGCCTCTCTTGACGTTCTTGAGCTGTTTTACGAATGCAAGCTTTTCGAGTGTGATACCTTCTTCATCGTAGATCATACCGTTACTGTCAGAAAGTGTTACTGGGATTGCTCCAAGCTGGTTGAGCTTTTCGACTGTGTACTGTGCAACGTTACCAGAACCGGAAACGATACATCTCTTGCCCTCGAGAGAAAGACCTTCACCCTTCAAGATGGCATCGGAAATATAGACAAGGCCATAGCCTGTTGCTTCTGGGCGGATAAGAGAACCACCGAAGGAAAGGCCCTTACCTGTGAGAACACCTGTGAAGGAGTTTGTGAGTCTCTTGTACTGGCCAAACATGTAGCCAACCTCTCTGCCACCTACACCGATATCACCTGCAGGTACATCAGTATCTGGACCAATATGTCTATAGAGCTCAGTCATGAAAGACTGACAGAATCTCATTACCTCTGCGTCACTCTTTCCTCTTGGGGAGAAATCTGAACCACCCTTGCCACCGCCCATAGGAAGGCCAGTGAGGCTGTTCTTGAAAGTCTGCTCGAAACCGAGGAACTTGAGAATTGAAAGGTTTACAGATGCGTGGAATCTGAGTCCGCCCTTGTATGGGCCGATTGCTGAAGAGTGCTGTACTCTGAAGCCTCTGTTGATCTGGAGCTGACCCTTGTCGTCGATCCAAGGAACCCTGAACATGACTACTCTCTCTGGTTCGATAACGCGCTCGAGAATCTTGTGGTAGGTGAGCTCTGGGCGGTCGTCAACGATTTTATCCATAGAGTTAAGAAAAACACCCACAGCCTGAAGGTATTCCTTCTGGTTTGGGTCCAATTGGCAGGCCTTTTGATAGACCTTCTCTGTTACTTCGTTCATAGTAGTTTCTCCCTGCAAAATAGATCTTGGTTAAAAAATCCTGTGAAATAATAGAGAAAAAAAATAAATAATGAAAACCCTTTTATAAATACTTTTTCAATAATTATTCAAAATTCTGCATATGGAAGAATAGTTTCTGTTACTATCCTAACAAAAGCGATATTTTGGGGTAAAATGCATAAATGTGAATGTTCTCGTCTGTAGTTTCTGAGAACTTTTTGAAATTGTGTAATATTGCTCTATGTATTATGGATATAATGATATAAGACCAAAACTGTTATATTCGGAGGGGGTAAGATGAGAAAAAGCATCCTTTGTGTCTTTATTGCACTTCTTTTAGTGATGGTATCATGTGCAACAGCTACCAAGGTAGAGAGACTTGATTCAAGTGAGGTAGTAGACCTCACAGGGACTTGGAATGATACTGACGTTTCCATCGTCTGCAAGACACTGCTTGAAGAGTGTATTTCCAGCGCAAGGCTCGATAGCTTCAGATCTGAGAAAGGGCGCCTTCCTGTAATTACAATCGGATCTTTCAAGAACCAGAGCTCTGAGCATCTTGATACTTCCATCATCACAACAAAGATGAGAAATGCGATGATCAACAGTGGAAAGATCGAATTCATTGCAACTCGTGATGCAAAGCAGGAGACTAGAGCTGAAATCTTAGATCAGATGGAGTTTGCCAAGGTTTCTCAGCAAAAATCCTATGCTCATGAGGATGCTGCCGATTTCATGATGCAGGGCGCTGTGAAGTCCATAGTGCAGGAGAGTGGCAAGAAGCAGCTCAGAGTCTACTATGTGAGTGCAGAACTTGTAGATATTGAATCTGGGAAGATTGTCTGGACAGGAGAGAACTCCGAAATAAAGAAACTAGTAAAGAAAGGCACTAGATGATAAATGAAGAAAGCTCTTCTTTACATAGCTTTACTTTCCTTTCTACTTGTATCTTGTACAACAACAGTAAAGTCTGAAAAGACCTATTCGAAGAATCGCTCCCTCATACAAGAGGGAAAGGTCAGTGAGGTCTTTATCGCTGCAGAAGATTATGAAGATCCTGTTCTCTTTAACCTTGATTCTGGCATTGTCGATTTCTACAAGGGAAACTATGAAAGTGCAGTAAGATTTTTCGATTTGGCAGACAAGGAGATGGAAAGGCTCTCTCTTAAGAGTTCTGCAGAGAGTGTAAGGAGCTATATCGAAAACGACTATGCTAGAAGCTATGCCGGTGAAGATTATGAAGTGATCTTTTCAAATCTCTTCTCGGCACTGAGCTATGCTAAGATGGGGAACCTTGAAGAGGCACTTGTCGATATAAAGCAGTCAGATTTGAAGCTGACAGATTATCAGATAAACAAAAGCGATGAAGAGAGCGATTTGACAAAGATTGTATTTGCTCTCACCCCAAACCCATTCATCTGGCTTACTGATTCCTTTGAAGGTAAGCCATACACGCAGTCCCCAACTGCTGATTACATCAGTATGATCACATACAGAAGTCTTGGTGATGATGGGAATGCAGAAGTTGATATGAGACGTCTTCAGGAGAAGGGCATCAATGTAGAGAGCGATGATGTTAAAGTTCCTGAAGGAATGGCGAGGGTCAATGTGCTCTCTCTCAATGGCCTCATCGGAAGAAAGGTTTCACATTCAGCTCGCTCTGAGCACTTCTTCGGCCTTGTCGATTATCTTCCAATCTTAGTTCCATATACAGTTTCCTGGCCCTTTGTGGAGAAAGGAAGCTGCTCTGTTGTCTTGACGCGTGTCGATGTATCGAATGGTGAAAGCTTTTTGCTATCCCCTCTTGAAGACCTTACAGAGTCTGCACGAAAGTCAGTGAATGCAAACTTGAGGAAGAATTATCTCAGAAGCTGGTACAGAGGATACCTCAAGATAGTTGCACTTGCAGCAACTAGGGATGCAGCTATCGCTATAGCCTACGAGTCAGACAATGCTTTTGCAAAGAATCTCACTATAATAGGTGCCAACGTCTCATTCTGGGTAGGGGTTGCTGCAGTTAACGAAGCAGAGGTTGCCGACACGAGAATGGCTATGTATCTACCGGATAATATCAGCATGGGAGGAATAACTCTCGAACCTGGAATATATGATTTCACTGTAACTTATTTGCTCGAAAATGGTTCTAGATATGTCGTTCCATATTATGGAGTTGAGGTGAAGGAAAATACACTCAATCTTCTATCTCCTCAGTGCCCGAAATAAATACAATATAACGGAGGTTTTATATGAAGAGGTTCTTATTTGTTTCTTTGTCAGTTCTCATGCTGATACTTACTGTTTCCTGTACATCTTCCAACCATAAGGTCGCTCTCAGCCAGAACAAAGGCGTCAAGGGAAAGAATGGTATAGCAAGACCAGATTGGGTTGTCAGGGATTTCTCAAACGACACGACCCTCTATGCTTCCGCTTATGGAAAGGGTAGCAACTTCAATGTTTCCTTGAAGAAGGCTCGCATTGAAGCAGATGGTAAGCTTGCAATGTATGTAAACAATACTGTCACTATGGCTGTGAATAGAGCCTTCGAGGAAAGTGAAGATAGTGAAGTTATTGCATATCTCGATAACTTCTCATCAAAGACTAGCGAAGTTGCCAAGGCAATCCTTTCTGGTGTAAGGGAAGAGGATTTCTGGGAAGACAATGAAGGTGGGGTCTGGATCTTGATCAGCATCCCTGCTATGAATGTAAAGGCTCAGATGGAAAAGGCAATTTCAGAAACAGCTGTGAAGACACCATCTCCTGTTGATACAAAGAAGGTTGTATCTGTTCTCAACAAGAATTTAGATGAGGTCCTTTCCAAGTGATGAAAAGCATATCGATAATAGTTCTTGCTTTTCTTTTGCTACTTACTTCTTGTGTAAGCTCTACAGCCTGGACAGAAAATCCATACGATAAGTATTCAGAGGAACGATACCTGTGTGCACTTGGCTATGGCAAGGATATGAGCAGTGCAGAATTGGATGCAAAAAAATCTCTCATAGAGCTATTTGCACTGCAGGCAGAGAGCAGGAATGAAAAGAGCCTCCTCGAAGCCTTCAGGGATGGAGAGACAAGCTATAGAGAGATGTTCACAAGTAGTCTATCTACAACCTCTTCTGTTGAAGAGCTCTATGGTGTCCAGATCCTTGAAAGACAGGAAGACAAGAAGAGTGGAGAATGTACAGCTCTTGCTGTTCTTGACAAGAGAGCGGCTGCAAACCACTACAGACAACTTGTAGCTAGTGAAAAAAATGCACTCGCAGAGTTGAAAGCAGAGGTTGAAGCTTCGATTGGAACCTTTGAAAGTATTTCCAATGCAGATCTATATCTGAAGCTGATATCTCCATACAATTTGCATGTTGCAACCTATAATTACCTTGCCTCTGAAAACATGAGCCTAATAAGTCAAGCTGAGGGCGAGAGTCTTTGTAGGAAGGCCATTTCTGCTATCGTATTTGCTATCAAGGTAAATGGCGACTATAGCAGGATCATAGAATCTGATATGAGCAAGACGCTCACATCTCTTGGCTTTAGGGTTTCAAGCCTTGGTACCACTACAGAAGCAAATGTAAACGTCAGCTGGAATGATGGTGAGATGGGTGTTTTGAAATATGCTGCCTATGATGCAAGCATCTTCATTACAGATAAGGAGTCTGGAAAGACCTTGCTTGCGTTCACAACAAAAGAGCGCGAGATTCAGAAGACCTATTCTGCTGCCTACAGCAGGGCTTGCAAGATGATTGCTCAAGCCTTTGACGAAGAACTGAGAAAAGCGCTTAATTAAATTTTATCAATTCAATTACATGTACCTCGCATCCAGATAGGAAGTGAGGTACATTTTTTTGCTTTGATAAAAATCGTCATGCTCATGACCAAACCATTAAATGTATTACGGTTTGTGTGGCTGGATAATATACGAAAGATTTCCGAGTAATGTAAAAACTTAGGAAACAACAGGGAGGTTGCCTTAAATAGAGTGGTATGATACTTTTATAAAAGAGTTAGCTTAAACTAACTTTTAAATATCTCTTTTATTCGTAAGAGTTAAATATAATTTTTCGAATCAAAACAGATAAAAAAAGGAGGGCTCTGATGAAAAGAGTGTTATTGATTCTTCTGATGGTATGTTTGGCGATTTTAGCCACACAGTTCGTATCGTGCAAGAAAGATAATTCCAAGGACCAGATTGAAGGTCGCAACAGGAAGGGTAGACCAACTAATGAGCTGGTAGTGAGTATGGGTGCGATGATTCCTCACGAGTTTGAGCCTAGAAACCGTTATGGAATGTATAATGAAGCGCATATTACACACAGCACTCTACTTAGAAGGACTGCAGACTTGGAGATTGTTGGCGATTTGGCCAAATCCTACACAATCTCTCCAGATGGATTGATTTGGACCTTCGACCTTCATGATCATTTCAAATTCTCAAATGGTGAACCTGTAACAGCTAATGACGTTAAGTTTACCTATGAAATGCTCATAGAGGATGGAAGGCATTGGAGTCTGGATTTTGTATCAAGAATAGAGATTCCGGAGAAAAATAGAATTGTTTTCATTCTTAACGAACCTTGTTCTACCTTTGCTTCATCCCAGCTTGTAGAAGTCCCAATTGTTCCTGAGGCATATTATGACGATAACTATAAGTTCAATCCTATAGGGTCAGGACCATATATGGTTGCAGAGTACCAGCCAGGCGAACAGGCAATCTTTGTTGTCAATCCATATTGGCATGGAGAAGAGCCATACTTCAAAAAATGGACATGGGTCCTTCTTGATGAGAATGCAGCTATTGCAGCGCTCCAGTCGGGCGATGTCGATGTAGTCTACGCTTCTCCAGAATTGGCGGATAAACCTATCAACGGCTGTACTCTTTTTGATATACCAGCAAACGATGTTCGTGGTTTATCTCTTCCATACGTCAGAGAAGGAGTAATAACTGATTCTCCTGATGGATATAAGGTTGGAAACAATATTACAAGCGATCCTATTCTCCGAAAAGCCATGAATATTGGTGTAGACAGGCAGAGAGTTGTCGATGTTGCCTTAAATGGCCATGGAAGACCTGCCTATTCTGTTATAGACAATATGCCTTTCTGGAATCCTGAAGCGATGATAAAGGACAATGATGTACAGGAAGCTATGAGAGTTCTTGATGAAGGTGGATGGCTTGTTGGTCCGGATGGAATCCGTGTAAAGAATGGAGTGAGGGCAGAATTTGATCTGTATTATGCAACTTCTGACCTGCTTAGGACCAATGTTGCAATTGAAGCGGCCAACCAGCTAAAAAAACTAGGAATCAAAGCTAACCTCGTTGGCAGCAATTGGGATGAGATGATGAAGAAGTCTCATGAAGTTGCATTGCTTTACGCAGGAGGAAGGCATAATCCTAACCCATTCTTTATTTCTCACCATCCTAGTACCGCAGGACGTGGATGGACTAATGTTACATTCTACAACAATCCTAAGGTAACAGAGTACATTGAAAAAGCTATGAGCTCTGCAGATCTTGATGAAGCAATACGCTATTGGAAACTGGCCCAGTGGGATGGGGAAACGGGTTGTTCCGTAAGAGGAGATCTTCCATATCTCTGGCTGGTTAGCATAAACCACACATATGTTGGTGATTCTCGCATCGATGTTGGAAATCAAGGAATTCACTCCCACGGTCACGACTGGTCACTGATTGCAAACATTGCAGAATGGACATGGAAAGGTGACAAATAGTGATGAATAAAACCTTTGTCTTTATTGTAAATAAGATTCTGCGCTGTCTCTTGTTGCTTTTCGGTGTATCGCTTTTGGCTTTCACTCTTCTAAAGCTATCTCCTGTAGATCCTGTGCTTGCAAGCGTGAATTACGATCCAAACCTGACCGTTGAGCAGTATGAGAGAATAGCAGAATACTATGGACTCAATAAACCTGAGCCAGTTCAGTACCTGAGCTGGCTCAGGAACTTCCTTTCCGGTGATATGGGGATGTCTCTACTTCATAGGGAACCTGTGGCTGATGTAATACGGCAGAAGGCCTGGGCCTCTGCTGCTCTCATGGGTTTTTCCTGGGTTGTTTCCGGTCTGCTTGGTTTCCTCTTGGGGTCAGTTGCAGCTTTCAGGAGGGGAAGATTATGGGATGGAATAATCAAATGGTTGTCTTATCTTCAGGTTACAGTTCCTACCTTTTGGATAGGTCTCATCTTTCTACTCTTTTTTTCCGTATATTTAGGATGGTTTCCAATCGGCATCTCCGTGCCTATAGGACGGCTTGTATCCGATACATCCTTGATAGAAAGGTTTCATCATCTCGTTCTGCCTGCATTGACTCTTAGTCTACTTGGAATTGCCAATGTGACACTTCATACAAGGGAAAAGATGATAGATGTGCTCAACAGTGAATATGTGTTGTTTGCAAAAGCCAGAGGAGAAAGTGATTTCCAAATTTTCATTAATCATGGAATACGCAATGCTGTTGTTCCGGCTATAACAATTCATTTTACCTATTTTGGAGAATTGTTCGGAGGTTCTGTGTTGGCAGAAGAGGTCTTCTCTTATCCGGGACTGGGTGCGACTCTGACGGAGGCAGGTCTGAAAGGAGATACTCCTCTTCTTTTGGGAATCACAGTCATAGCAGCAATTTTTGTATTCTTGGGCAATACCATTGCAGATATTCTGAATGGTCTGTTGAATCCTGCACTTAGGAGTTATCCATCATGAAAATAGATGCAAGAAAGAAAGTGATTGCTTCCTTGGTTTTTTCTGTGCTTTTCATAGGACTGATAATTGTTCTCAGTTTCACAATAGGGGAAAAGGGGTTGGAAACAGATCACACTATGAAAAATCATTCCCCATCACTTCTAGCTCTGTTTGGTACAGACTCACTGGGGCGCGATATGCTGACTAGAACTGTTAAAGGGTTGAAGTTTTCTCTCTATGTTGGAATTGTTGGATCCACTTTGGGTGTGTTGATTGCATTGTTTCTTGGTATTTTGGCTGCTGTCGGAGGCGTTTATGTAGACAGAGTTGTAATGTGGTTTGTCGATATGTTTATAGGTATGCCGCATCTTGTGTTTATGATTCTAGTCTCGTTTGCAGTAGGCAGAGGGGCTATGGGAGTCATAGTTGCTACAGCAGTTACCCATTGGCCAGCTCTTGCAAGAGTTGTTAGGAATGAAGTCATGGCAATCAAGAAGGCCGAATACATACTTATTTCGAAAAATACAGGGAAAAGCAGATGGTTCATTGTTAGAAAGCATATACTACCAGCTATTTTCCCTCAGATTTTCATAGGTTTTGTTCTTCTGTTCCCACACGTGATACTTCATGAAGCCTCAATGACATTCCTTGGCTTTGGACTTTCTGCGCAACAACCTTCTATAGGGATAATTCTCTCAGAGGCAACCAAACATATTTCTCTGGGTAACTGGTGGCCGGTAGTCTTTCCTGGGCTTGCATTGATAATCCTCGTGAAGTGTTTCGATAATATTGGCTCTTCTCTGAGGATACTTAATAATCCGCAGACACGCTATCTGTAAGGAAGGAGAATATGAATATGCCTCTATTGCAAGTAAACAACCTGTCTGTATCTTTTGACCAATATGGTAGAGGATTGGAACGATTTGTAACCACTCCGATCAGGAGTCTCAGTATAGAAATAGGCAAAGGAGAAATCTTGGCTGTTGTAGGTGCTAGTGGATCAGGTAAAAGTCTTCTTGCACATGCTATAATGGGAATTCTTCCTGCGAATGCAATCGTAGGAGGAGAAATAAAATTCAAGGGTAATTTGATTGACGAAAGGTCGATAAAGAAATATCGCGGAAAACAGATTGCCTTTATACCCCAGTCAGTTAACTATCTCGATCCTTCCATGAAGGTAAAGAATCAAGTCAGAATTGGCCTTCCAGGTATCAAGAGCGAGCGAATAGAAAAACAGGAGCACCTCTTCGAGAAATTCGGACTCAAGAAATCAGATGGTGATTTGTATCCTTTCGAGCTCTCTGGTGGAATGATGCGCAGGGTTCTTTTTACAACAAGCATGATAAGTCCTGATACTGAACTTGTAATTGCGGATGAACCTACTCCTGGAATTCATCGTTCGGCTTTGGACCTTGTCCTTAATCAACTCAAGACTATTGCGGATAGTGGTATTGGTGTAATGCTGATAACTCACGACATTATTTCTGCCTTGAAGATAGCGGACAGGGTTTCTGTTTTCAAAGATGGTTGTACAGTGGATGACATTCCTGCTTCATTTTTCAGTGCAGATGGTGAATCTCTTGAAAATGAGTATACGCGCATGCTTTGGAAATCTCTTCCAGAGCATTCTTTCATGGAGGCCATCTGAATGTCACTTAAAGTAAACAATCTCGGATTCTGCTATAGGCCAGAAAGTTGGGTTTTCAGAAATGTCAGCATCGAAGTGCCTAAAGGTGGAAGAATTGGTATATATGGAAACAGTGGCTGTGGAAAAACCACTCTGGCCAAGATTCTTGCAAGTTTCATATCTCCGAAGGAAGGAGAAGTCGTCGTTGATGGAGAAAACCAGAAAAGGGAAGGCTTTCAGCCAGTGCAGCTAATTTTCCAACACCCTGAGAAAACGATGAATCCTTTGTGGCGTATGAAGGATTCCCTTTGTGAGAGTTATGTCCCAGAAAAAAGTCTTTTGGATGCTTTTGGTATCAGAGATGAATGGATGGAGCGTTATCCAATTGAACTGTCAGGTGGGGAACTGCAGCGATTTTCCATTGTAAGGGCATTGCATCCTGAAACCAAATACATTATTGCAGATGAGATGACAACAATGTTGGATGCTATAACACAGGCATCGATCTGGAAAGGCTTGTTAGAGATAGTTAAGGAGCGAAATCTTGGCCTGATAGTCATCAGTCATGAAATGGCCATAATAGATAAGATCTGCGATAGCTGTCTGAATCTAGAGGATTATTGCCACGCTTGACAAGTCCATTCATTATCTTATTTTAGCTACAGCTTATAAGAGATATCTCAACTAGGCTCTCTCATAATGTGTAGCAAAATGCTGATTGAAACAGCATAAAGATTTGTACCTCACACCAAATAGTAGGTGAGGTACAGTCTTTTGGGAACATAACTCTATCTTTTGTACAACATTGGGTAGTTCCCAATTTTGACTAATTTAATCTATAATGCTATCTGATTAATCATGTCCTACTTTAGTAGGAGCCAATAGGAGCCTAGAGAAATGAAGATTATCTATAAGGATGGCACCATTGCAGAGTGTCCAGAAGAAGAAGTAACACACGTACTCAGACACTCAGCCGCGCACATCATGGCACAGGCTATCCAGAGACTTTATCCACATGCAGACTTTGGTTATGGTCCAGCAACTGAAAAGGGATTTTTCTACGATGTAGATCTTGGAGATACGAGACTCACTGACGAAGACCTCGTAAAGATTGAGGATGAGATGAGAAAGATCGTCAAAGAAAAGCTCCCTGTCAAGCCATTCATCCTTAACCGTGAAGATGCTATCAAGCTCATGCAAGAGAGAGGTGCAAAGTACAAGGAGGAGCACATTGGTGATCTTCCTGAAGATGCTGTGATCAGCTTCTATCAGCAGGGCGATTATATCGATATGTGTGTTGGCCCACACATCACATACACAAGTGCACTCAAGGCATTCAAGATCACCCAGCAGGGTGGTGCTTACTGGAAGAACGACTCTTCTAGAAAGATGCTTACAAGAATCAACGGCGTTGCCTTCCAGACCAAGGAAGAGCTCGCAGAGTATGAGAAGGAGCAGGAGGAGGCTAAGGCTCGCGACCACAGAAGAATTGGTCAGCAGATGCATCTCTTCATGTCTGATGACCTTGTTGGAAAGGGTATGCCAATGTTCCTTCCAAACGGTTATACCGTCTGGAGAGAACTTGAGAACTATATCAGGGACAAGGAGCTCAAGCTTGGATATCAGCATGTAATGACTCCATGTGTCGGTACTGTTGACCTTTATAAGACATCTGGTCACTGGGCACACTACCAGAAGAACATGTTCCCTCCAATGGAAGTTGAGGGTGAGACATTTGTTCTCAGGCCAATGAACTGTCCACACCACATGATGATCTACGCAAACAGACCACACAGCTACAAGGAGCTCCCAATCCGTCTTGCTGAGATTGCACACGACTTCAGATTCGAGACCAGTGGTACTTTGAAGGGTATCGAAAGAGGTCGCCATTTCTGCCAGAACGATTCACATATCTTTGTAACTCCTGACCAGATCGAAAGTGAATTCAAGGGTGTTGTCGATTTGATCTTCGAAACCTATAAGGACTTTGGAATCACAGACTATCGCTGTGTTCTTTCCCTTAGAGATCCTAACGACAAGGTAAAGTATCATCCAGATGATGAGATGTGGGATAAGGCAGAGGCTTCCCTTAGAAGAGTTCTCGATGATATCGGTATCGAATATACCGAGGAAATCGGTGAGGCAGCCTTCTATGGTCCAAAGCTCGATGTAAACGTAAAGCCAGCAATCGGCAACGAGTATACACTCTCAACCTGCCAGCTTGACTTCTGTCTCCCAGCAAAGTTCAATCTCAAGTACATCGACCAGGATAACTCAGAGAAGTGTCCAGTTGTTCTTCACAGAGCAATTCTCGGTTCTATCGATCGCTTCATGGCATATATTATCGAAGAGACAAAGGGTAAGTTCCCAACTTGGCTAGCTCCAATGCAGGTCAAGGTCCTTCCTGTTTCCGAGAAGACTATCGATTACGCAACAAAGGTATACGATGCACTCCTTGATGAGAATGTACGTGCAGTTCTTGATGACAGATCTGAAAAGATCGGCTACAAGATCCGTGAAGCACAGCAGGAGGACAGAGTTCCTTACATGCTCATCATCGGTGCAAAGGAAGAGGAAGAGGGCACTGTCAGCGTAAGAAACCGCAAGGGTGAGACAACCACAATGAAAGCAGATGAGTTCGTTGCCATGGTCAAGAAAGAGATCAAGACAAGAGCTTATTGATTTTCAAAATAAACCTATTCAGGCCTCCATATCGCTTGGTATGGAGGTTTTTCTTTTCTACTTTTACTAAAACGTTTTAGATAACTTCTGTCGATTTAATTGCCTGGCAAAAAAGTTTAGTGAATTTTAGTAGTTTATTTTCCGAAATCAGACATACGATATCTCAACTAAAACGATTTAGTTGACAGGCAATGCTGGATTTCTGGTCTTTTAGCGCACACTTGGTTCGCATAAGGAGGCAATATATGAAGCATGTTACTATAAAGACCATTGCGAAGGAGATGAATCTTTCGGTATCCGCAGTTTCAAAGGCCTTGAACAATTATCCAGATATAAATGATGAAACGAAGGATGCAGTTGTTTCGAAGGCAATCGAACTTGGCTACTCTCCCAACATGATTGCAAGGAATCTGGTAAAGAACTCCTCCAATTCGATTGGAGTTGTCGTTCGTGATTCAGCAACTATCTATGGCGAAATCCTGAAGCCTCTTTCTGAAGCTGCATTGAACAACAACTACACAATCGTAATGGGCGATTCAAACAGAAGCAGAGAGAGGGAGATGAGCCATGTAAGGGCCATGGTCGAATCGAGGGTGACAGGACTTGTTGTCGCTCCTGTAGATACAGATGTCGAGGAAATAGAAAGGGCCGTGTCTGGCCGTTTTCCAATTGTCTATCTCGGGGGCCATGTTTCTGATCCGAAGAAGAATTATGTTGCTGTCGATTGTGACAACGGGGTAGTTCAGGCTGTCGATTACCTATATTCCCTTGGGCACAGAAGCATTGCCCTTGTTGCAGATGCCAAGACAACAGCATCAACAAAGACTAAACTTTTTGCCTTCAAGAGAGAGATGCTGAAAAGATCTCTCGAGCCAAATATCTTCATTGACAGGATTGACGATGGAAACCTTGTAAGGGCAGGCAAGGCTCTCTTTGATCAGATAAAGGCCTCCGAGAAGAAGTTCACAGCAATATTTGCTGTAAAGGATATGCTTGCCGCGGGCGTCATGCAGGCCCTCAAGGATAACAATATATCTTGCCCCGAGGATATATCTGTACTTGGTTATGATGGTGCTGAAGTCTCATCCTTTCCTTTGATCAATTTGACCACGATTGCACAGCCAAAGGTTGAAATGGCAAGGCATATCTTAGATATCATCCTCTCTCATCAAGACCCAAATAGACCACAGGGTGCGAAGCACTATTTTCTCACACCCAAGCTAATTGAAAGAAATAGTTGTAAACGGATCTGAGGATCCATCAAATAAAAAGGAGGACGTAATTATGAAGAAAATAATTGCGGTTATATTGGTAGCAAGCGTAATGCTTTGTGTTTTTGCAGGTGGCTCCAAGGAAGAAGCCACAGTTCAGGAGTCTCCTGTACAGATTGCGATCAAGGAAGCTGAATCTCTTGGCTGGGATGAACTCCTTGCAAAGGCAAAAGCTGAAATTGGCGACAAGGAGCTTGTAATTTATGGAACAACATCTCGTGTACAAGAAAACTCCTTTACCGAGAAGACTGGCATCAAGATCAAGACTGAGCAGCCTGATGACACTCAGATCTATGAAAAGATGCAGGCAGAGGTTGGAAATGGAATCTATGGTGCAGATGTCTTTGTCACAACCGATAGCTTCAACCTTGTAAACCTAGCTTTTGCAAATGGCTGGGCTGAGAACTATGTCCCTGCTGCTTACAGTGATAAACTTGCCCAAGGGGACAAGAATCCTCTTGTAGCACTCTACTATGGTCGTCTCTTCATCTACAACAATGGTGGAAAGATGAATAATTACATCAAGAATATCTGGCAGGTGACAGAGCCAGAATTCAAGGGCATTGAAATGAAGAGCCCTCTGCTCGAGAAGTGTTCCATGAACTTCCTTATTACTCTTACAAGCCCAGAATGGCAATCTAAGCTTGCTGATGCCTACAAGAGCTATTATGGCAAGGAATGGAAGAGTGATGGCTCCTTTGCAAACATCTCCTATGAGTGGATCTATAAGTTCATCCAGAACTGCTCCTTCATCAACAAGGATAGTACAATTGCTAAGGATCTTGCCGCAGGTGCAAAGGGCTCAACTGGTTTCTTCGTATTCTCAAAGTTCCGTTCTGTTGACTATTCCAACCTCTCTGTTGCAGCACTGGAGGGTGTAGAAGGCTTTGGTGGTATGCTGTATCCGATCTACTCGGTCATCTCGTCCAACGCAAAATATCCATACGCAGCATGTCTCTACATCAACTATCTTCTCAGTGAGGATGGCTTCATGAACATCTTCGGTAAGGATATGGGTGCTTACTCTTCGAATACTTCTGTCGCTATCAGTGAGAAGGCAAAGAGTGTAGGAGACCAGGATCTTGCATACTGGCTTGATAAGTGTGTACTCGAAGACAGTGCCTATATTTCAAGCGTATATGCTCAGGCATACACAAAGATTGCTGCATGGTGTGCAGGTAAATAATCTTGAATAGGTGGATGTCGGGAGTAAACTCCCGATGTCCACTCTGATGGGTAACCCATATGAATGACAGACAGACACTTTCCAGACCGGAGAAGGTTTTCAATAAGCTTATTGCCTACTTGACCAAGCCCTCAAACGTTATAGTTATTTCATTTCTAATCATCCTGACATCTTGTATTGTCTATCCTCTCTATTCGGTCTACAGCGCTGCAATGAGTGTAGGGCAGATGGACAGCATGATGTACAACTCTCTCTTTGGCCTTCATCTCAAGAAAGGAGACATGACATTCCTGAACTTCTCCATGCTGATGCTGGGCAAGTATTCAAGAGAGTACTCGACCTCCTTTTTCTGGAAGCCTCTATGGAACAGCATCAGGATGTCTACCTATTCTTCTATTATTGCTCTCCTTGTCGGAGGGATCATTGCTTGGCTTATCACAAGAACTGATATCAAGTACAAGAAGTACATCTCATCAGTCTTTGTATTCCCATATATAATGCCCTCCTGGACACTGGCTCTTGTATGGAAGAACGTATTTGCAAACTCCAAAGTAGGAACAGGAATCACCGGCATGCTTGAAAGCCTTACTGGGATCTGTGTTCCTTCATGGTTCGTATATGGAATCTTCCCTTGTTCTGTTGTAATGGGTATTCACTATGCACCCTTTGCCTACATTCTGATCGGAGGAATATTGAGGAACATGGATGCGAACCTTGAAGAGGCTGCGACTATTCTCAAGGCTGACAGGTGGAGGATAATTAGGAAGGTTACACTACCTATCGTCCTTCCTGCACTCATTTCTACAGTCCTTCTGGTTTTCTCGAGCACAATGGCTTCTTATGCAGTTCCTGTGTTTGTTGGTTCTCCTGGAGACTTCTATGTAATGAGCACGATGCTCAGGTCCCTCTATAGTTCATCCTATTCAGGTCAGTCCTATGTAATGACTCTGGTGCTTGTCCTGATAGGGATTGGAATGCTGGCACTGAACCAGGCAGTAATTGGAAAGAGGAAGTCATTCACAACAGTCACAGGAAAGTCAGGGCAGGTTTCCTTCGTAAGACTCAAAGGGAACAAGCTCATCTCTCTTGTCATTGTAATTGTTCTCTTCTTCATGGCGATTTTCCCAATCATATCCTTTGCTCTGGAATCCCTCTGCGAGGTACAGGGAGACTACTCGACCCTTACTTTGAAGTATTGGTTGAGCCGAGAAGAGATAGGAGGCATCCATGTCGCTGTTGGTAAGGGTATCCTCTTCAACTCCACGATTCTTGGTGCTCTCTGGGGCAGTATCAAGCTATCAGCAGTTGTTTCTCTGGTAGTAGGTACTGCAGGATTCCTGATCGGCTATGGTGTTTCAAAGAATAGAGGCTCAAAGTTGGCAACCTTGCTTTCGAATGTTGCCTTCTTCCCCTATTTGATTCCTTCGATGGCTTTTGGTTCTATCTTCCTTGCGGTATCGACGAAGCTTTTGTTCCTTAGAGGAACCTTTCTGCTTCTTGTCATTGTCGCATCGATAAAGTATCTGCCATTTGCCTCTCGTTCGGGAGCAAGCGCTATGATGCAGCTGTCAGGAGAGATCGAGGAGGCTGCAATAATAGTAGGTGCCCCTTGGCATATAAGAATGACAAAGATTCTCTTCCCAATCCAGAAGGCAAGCTTCATCAGCGGATATCTTCTTCCGTTCGTCTCCTGTATCAGAGAGCTTTCTCTCTTCATATTGCTGACATCGAGCGGAACTCTGATCACGACATTACTTTCCTATTTTGATGAGAGGAATGTTGTTCAGATGTCGAATGGAATCAATCTCTTGATAATTTTGGTCGTCTTGATTGTCAACTTCACGATCAATAAGCTTACTGGAGCATCAATCGATAAGGGAATTGGAGGAAACTGATATGCCAGAAATAATCTTGAAAAATATATCCAAGCGTTGGGGCAGCTTCAAGGCTGTGTCGAATCTTGATCTGGTCATCGAGGATGGTGCTTTCATCACCTTGCTTGGACCTTCGGGCTGTGGCAAGACCACAACACTTAGAATGATTGCGGGTCTTGAGACCCCAACAGAGGGTGAAATCACAATCGATGGGAAAGTGGTTTTCAGTAGCGAGAAGGGTATCAACATCTCAGCGGCGAAGCGTGATGTAGGCTTTTTGTTCCAGAACTATGCACTTTGGCCACATATGACTGTCTTCCAGAATATTGCATTTGGTCTTGAGACTTTGAAGTGGAAGAAGCCAGAGATTGAAAAAAGAGTACAAGAAATGCTTGAAACCATGCAGATTGTCCAGTTCAGAGATCGTTATCCAGCCGAGCTGTCTGGTGGTCAGCAACAGCGTGTTGCAATTGCAAGAACACTTGCTCCAAGACCAAAGGTCCTTTTCATGGACGAGCCTCTTTCCAACCTCGATGCAAAGTTGAGAGGTGAAATGAGAACAGAACTCAAGCGCCTGCATAAGGATACGGGTTCGACTTTTGTCTATGTAACTCATGACCAGCTTGAGGCTATGACAATGGCTACAAAGATCTGTTTGATGAAGGATGGGTTCTTGCAGCAATATGATCCTCCTCTCACTGTATATACTCTGCCTGCAAATCGCTTTGTTGCCGATTTCGTTGGAAATCCAACGATGAACTTCATCTCAGGAGAGGTGTTATCAAACAATGGAAGCAGTGCAGAAGTGAGAATATTGGGAGAGCACTTCACCTATAAGGCTTCTAGAGACTTCACGATTCAGATAGGTGCTGCAACTATTGGTATCAGGCCTGAATATCTTCCAATTTCAGAGAGTGGATCCTTGAAAGGCACGGCTTATTCAACACTTCCTGCTGGCATGGAGACCACAGTAAAGATCAAGATAGCTGATACATTGCTTTCGTCAGTAATGTTTGGTTCTCTCGATTACAAGATCGATTCGGACATCTGTTTCGATATCGTCGGCTCCAACATTCTGCTCTTCGATGGAGAAGGAAAGAGAGTGGCTGCTGGTACATTGAGTAAGGTGGAATGATCTATGAACCTTGGTATACCGTCGTTGATTGAATTCAGAACCGTCAGGGAGCATTTGGCATTTGCCAGAGAAAAGGGCTTTTCTTTCTTCGAGATGAACCTTTCCTTCCCTTGGTTCCAGTCTGACAAGCTCGATATAGCTGAGCTTGTCAGATTATCAAAGGAATATAAGGTAGGATATACGATTCACCTTCATGACCAGCTAAATCCTTTTGATTTCTCTCCTGAGATAAGAGAAGGAGCCATCAAGAGCATCGAATATGCTCTGCATCTTGCAGAGAGCGTGAACGCAAAAAAGCTCACTATCCATCTTCAGAATGGAATGTATTCATCAGTAAATGGAACAAAGATCTATGCTTATGAAGTTGCAAGCGATGAATACATTTACTATGTTGATAAGATGGCAAGACTGGTCGAAAGTTGTCTCGGTAACTCTGATAGCTTCTTCTGTATTGAAAACACCAAGGGATTTCTTCCTTATCACAAGAAGGCTATTGAGCACCTACTTTCATTTCCTTGCTTTGGTTTGACCTTCGATGTTGGTCACAACGCAAAGGCGAGTGAGGATGATGAAGCCTTCATCCTATCTTACAAGGACAGGATAAAGCACTTTCACATCCACGATGTCACCATAAAGGCTAATCATGTTGCCTTGGGAACTGGATACCTTGATATTCCATATTACATTGATCTTGCAAGAAAAATAGATGAAAGTGTAGTGCTTGAAGTGAAAGAGACAAAGGCTATCGAGGAGAGTCTGGTATACCTTGAAACAATCCAATAGGAGTTAGATTAGTTCTTCTATTTTTGCATAAAATTTGGGTATATAAGCAAGGTAGACCAATACCTATGACATGTAAGAGAAGAAGAAACTCTTTCCCGATTTGAATTAGAAACACTTCATTGCAAGATTAAAATAACAGATAATGTGCCCTTATATATGACAACCCCCATGTTGGACATGTTCCAACCTGGGGGCGTTATGTGATTTTATTTCTAGTCCTGTTTTTTCAATTACTCAGCATCGATAGTCGTCCAGCCAGATGGAATACCATTTGCATCCGTTGTCCAGAAATCTGCATCTGCTGGTCTTGTGAATGATCCAGTAGGAGCTACGGAACTTAGCCAGATTTTTGTTGCATCGAGTGCTGTAGTCTTTGCAAGGCATGTAACAGAAGCAAGATTTGTACAACCAGAGAACATTCCTTCGTAACAGCGCTCAACAAGTGTAGTAGCCGGAAGTTCTGGTGCTTTTGTGAGGCTCGTGCATCCAAAGAACATATAACCATAGCAAAGTCTGAACAATGTATTAGCAGGAAGAGATGGTGTTGAAGTGAGTCCTGTACAGTTGCTAAACATTCCTTCGTAACAGCGCTCAGCAAGTGTAGTAGCTGGGAGCTCTGGGGCCTTTGTAAGGTTTGAACAGTTGTTGAACATTGTTTGATAACAAAGAGGAGCCAAGGTTGTAGCTGGGAGCTCTGGTGCTGAAACAAGTGCTTCGCATCCAAAGAACATTGAAGAGTAGCACTGTTCAGCCAAGTTCATGGCTGGTAGTTTTGGAGCTTTTATAAGCTTTTTGCATCCATAGAACATGAAAGAGTAGCAAGCTTCGGCAAGCGTAGTAGCAGGAAGCTCTGGTGCCGTGATAAGTCCTTCGCATTCATAGAACATTTCATTGTAACAATTGTCAGATAATGTAGTTGCTGGCAGTACAAGGTCTTTTGTTTCGTGGTTCTTTATATGTGAGTTACCTTTGAACAGGACCCTGAATGCATAAGAATGATTTTCCAGGGATGTATTGGATGCAAAATCAGTTGATGTGATCAAGCTCATTATGTTGCCATAGATATAACAGTCAGAAGAGCAGCTAATGGATACGGCTTTTGCAGTTGAACCTGAGTTTTCTTTTCTGTCTCCATAGAAGCAGATTGTCTCGCCTGGTCCTACTGGAAAGGAATGAATTCCGGCACCAGATATTTCATGTTGATCTCCACCAGAGATAGAGTATTTCAGTTTGATCTCCTCGTCGCTGTATCTCGTGATATTAACTGTAACCATCATGTCGCTGTCTCCACAATTTTCCAGTGTCAGTGGAGTTGACTTTGCATCGAATGATGGTTTCTTTGAAGAGCTATTGTCGTCACACGCGACAAAGCAGAATAGCATGGCCAGAACAATAAGAGAGGCTAATAGAAGTTTTTTCAGCATATTTAATTCCCCTTGTTAAAAATACTTACCTCAAAGATATCTTCTCTTTTTTTGCTTGTACATGAGATAAAGAATTTTTCATGAGTGCAAGATGACTATTTGAACGGTAAACAGTTAATTGATGAAAACGATTAGGTGATTACACATTTTGCTTTTGTTTGTCGAATAAACCATGGATAAAAGGAAAGATTTGCTCTAATGTCATTCTGTGCCAATCTACTATAAAGAAATCCCCATTGTTGGTTAGCTCCAACGAATGAGGATGTTTCTTTACTTGTTTTCTGGTCTTGGCCTATTTAAAAGAATATCTTGTGTGAATTTGCTTACTTCGCAACTAAACTCTCCCAGCCGGAAGGAATACCATCTGCATCCGTTGTCCAGAAATCTGCATCTGCTGCTTTAGTGAATTTTCCAGAAGATGCTACGCCATTTAACCATTTTTTTGTTGCTTGATTTGCTGTCTGGGTTGCAAGACAAGTAACAGCTGTGAGGTTTGAACATCCTTGGAACATCCCCCAATAGCAGTAATCAGCCAATGTTGTGGCCGGGAGTAGTGGAGCCTTAGTTAAGCTTGTGCAGTCACCGAACATTCCATTGTAGCAATTAGATACAAGATCCATCGCTGGAAGTTCTGGTGCTTCTGCAAGCTTTGCGCAGCCACCGAACATGTTTTCGTAGCAATTGGCAACTAGTGTTGTGGCAGGGAGTTCTGGTGCTTTTTCGAGGCTTGAACAATTTAAGAACATCCAAGAGTAGCAACTAGCAGCGAGAGACCTTGCAGGAAGTGCTGGTGCCTTTGTTAATCCTGCACAGTTGAAGAACATGCTGAAATAGCAGTTATCAGTGAGTGTTGTAGCTGGAAGCTCAGGGGCCTCTGTGAGCTTCTCGCAAAACGAGAACATTTCACAGTAGCACCAATCTGCTAGCTTTGTTGCAGGAAGGATCAAGCTCTTTGTCTTATGATTCTTTAGGTGTGAGTTTTCTAGGAACAACTTATAGAATGCATAAGGGTGGTTCTCTAGCGATGTGCTGGATGCGAAATCCTCTGAATTTATGAGACTCATCACATTGCCATATACATAGCAATCGGAAGAGCAGGTAATTGATATATAGCTTCTTGCAGAACCTGTCATTTCTTGCCTGTCTCCGTAGAAGCTGATCGTCCCACCTGCTCCTACCGAAATAAGAGGCGCTCCAGAGCTAGGTATATCTTGTTTTTCTCCACCATCGACAGAGTATTTCAGGTTGATCTCATCTGCTTCATATCCTTCGATTGTGACCGAAACAATCATGACGCTGTTCCCACTGTTTTCTAGTGTCAGTGGAGTTGCTTTTTCTCCGACGGGGAGGATTTTCTTTGTTGATGAAGTGCTGTCATCACAGGAAACGAAGCAGAAGAGTGTAGCTAAGACCACAAGAGAGAAAACTAGAATTATTTTGTACATTGCTGTATCTCCTTTTTTTGAGTTCAAGATCAGATGTCTTGAATTCAAATTCTTTTTTCTATGTTTCCTATCTCCTTTTGTGTTGTTTTCTCGTGTCTAAGATAGCTCTTACTCTATTTCTTTGTATATTGGGAACAGGCAGACTTATTAATTTAAGTTAATTATTTAGACAGAATATAATTAATTAGAGGAAAAGAGATTATAAATCAGACACTTTATCAAAGTGTGTTGAGGTATCATTGTACTTTTAGATTATATTGATTAGAAGGGTTAACAAACCCCATGTCAGATTGTTTCTGCATGGGGTAGTTGTGATTTTACGTCTGGTTCTGTTTTTTTCAATTACTCTGCATCGACAGTCTCCCAACCAGAAGGAATACCGTTTCTTCCTGTTTCCCAGAATGTTGCGTCTGATGCTTTGATGAATTTTCCAGAAGAAGATACTCCCTCTGTCCAACTGGAGGTTGCATTTGTAGCTGTAGTAGTTGCAAGACATTCAATATAAGAGATCTTTGAACATTCAACGAACATTCCTTCGTAGCAGTCGTTGGCAAGTGTTTTAGCAGGGAGTTTTGGTGCTTTGGTAAGGCTTCGGCACCCTGCAAACATGACACTGTAACAATGATCCTGTAATGTCTCGGCTGGAAGAATTTCTGGTGCAGAAGAAAGCTCTATACAGCCATAGAACATGCCATCGTAGCAGTTTTTAGCAAGGCTGGTAGCATTGAGAGCTGGTGCTTCCAAAAGGGCTTCGCAACCATTGAACATTCTATGGTAGCAATATTCAGTAAGCTCAGTGGCTGGTAATGCCGGTGATTTTGTTAAAGCAGTGCAGCCGTTGAACATAGCGTTATAGCAATATCCAGCAAGTTCAGTAGCAGGGAGTTTAGGTGCTTCCTTGAGGGCTTCGCAATCAGAGAACATTCCATCGTAGCAATTATTTTTTAATGTCTTTGCTGGGAGAGCTGGAGCTTTTTCAAGTGCAGTGCAACCACTGAACATCGAGCTGTAGCAATACTCAGCAATATTGGTAGCAGGGAGCGCTGGAGCCTTGTTAAGGCCTTCACATCCATAGAACATTTCTGCGTAGCAATGAGGTGCCAGTGTCTGTGCAGGAAGGACTAGCTCCTTTGATTCATGCAGTTTTAATTTCGTATTATTCCTGAACAAGCCTTTAAATGCATATGCATATTTCTCTAGCGAAGTATTGGACTCAAAATCAGTTGATGTTATAAGGCTCATCACGTTGCCATAAACATAACAAGCAGAAGAACAGGCAATTGAGATAGTCTTTGCTTGTGAGCTTGCATTTTCAGCTCTGTCTCCGTAAAAGCTGATGGTCTTGCCTGCTTCTACCTCAATGAAGGGCATTCCAGTGCTAGGTATTTCTTGCATGTTTCCACCATCTATAGAATATTTCATATTGGCTTCGTCTGGACCAAATCCTGAGATAGTTATTGTTACTATCAAGGAGTCGTTGCCGATGTTTTCCAGTGTCAGTGGGGTTGACTTTGCATCGAATGATGGTTTCTTTGAAGAGCTGCTGTCGTCACATGCGACAAAGCAGAATAGCATGGCCAATATTATAAGTAAGGCCGATATTAGTTTTTTCAACATATTAGTTTCCCCTTTTTTGTTAAAGATACTGTCACAAAGATATCTTTCTATTTTCAGCCTGTACATGAGCTGGGGTAATTTTTCTGAGTGCCAGATAACTATTTGAACGATAAATAATTAATTGAAGGATTTTGTTGGATGATTATACGTTTTACCTTTATTTGTCGAATGAACTATGGAAAACGGAAAGGATTTGTTCAAATGTCTTTCTGTGCCGATCTGACATAAAAAAACTCCCATGTTGGATCTAGTCCATCGAATGGGAGTGTTTTACATCTTGAATTGTTCTCCGGTCTAGTATTTGATTTTAGACCTCTTTTGCAGTGTATTTAACTACATCGTCTTGATAGTCCATGCTGTTGGAATACCATTTTCTCCGGTTTCCCAGAATGAAGCGTCTTGTGCCTTTGTGAAAGTTCCATCAGGTGAAACATATTGCAACCACGATTTTGTTGCCTCTGTATCTGTAGTTGTTGCATGACATGTAACAGAAGCAAGATTTGTGCAACCTTGGAACATCGAAGCATAGCAGTGTATAGCCAGTCTTCTAGCAGGGAGTTCTGGTGCTTCTGTGAGGGCAGAGCATCCTGTGAACATATTTTGGTAGCAACCAGCAAACAATTCATTAGCAGGTAAGCTTGGTGCAGAAACGAGTCCAGTACAGTTAGAGAACATTCCTTTGTAACAAAAAAAGGAAAGATTGGTAGCTGGAAGCTCTGGTGCCTTCGTTAGTCCGACGCATCCATAGAACATTTGGCTGTAACAGAGAGCGCTCAATTTCGTTGCAGGAAGGACTAGTTTCTTTGATTCGTGGTTCTTTATGTTATAGTTGTCTAAGAACAAGTTTAAGAACGCATAATCATGACCTTCAAGGGATTTATTTGTTGCGAAATCAGTTGAGGTGATCAAGCTCATCACGTTGCCATATATATAGCAGTCAGTAGAACAGTCGATTGTGAAATATTTTGTTGATGCGCTTGAATTTTTTGTCCTATCCCCATAGAAACTGATTTTCTTTCCTGCTCCTACTATAATAAGTGAATCAGTTTCAGTTATTTCGATTGCGTCTTCATTGTCGATAGAATACTTCAGTTTTACTTCCTCTAGGCTGAATCCAGTGATTGAAACTGTAACAGTCATGTCTGTGTCTCCATAGTTTTCCAGAGTCAAAGGAGTTGACTTTGCATCGAATGATGGTTTCTTTGAAGAGCTGCTGTCGTCACATGCGACAAAACAGAATAGTATGGCCATGAATATAAGAGAGGCCGATATTAGTTTTTTCAACATATTTAATTCCCCTTGTTTAAATATACTAGTCACAAAGATATCTTTCTCATTAACGCATGTACATGAGATATGGGAAACTTTTAGGTTTATGATAACTAATTGAACGATAAGGAAATAAACGATGAATATTGATGGGTGATACGACACTTTCTGTTATTGTGTTGAATTATCAAAAGTTCTCAGTTTTTACTTTTTTGAAAATGAAAGAATCCTCAACACCCGCAACAAAGATGTTAAGAAGAGAATGTACATGGCCATGCAGGTGGTAAAGTAGGGTAGAGGATATAGCAAAAGTGGAAACACTTACACCGATTCAGAAAGAAATAGTAACTGCACTTGAAGACGATGTGAATGCAGATGAAAATGATATTTCTCATATAGCCCTTTTTGAAAACGGAAGAATAAATTTGAAGTAATGAAAAATGGTTATGGGGGTAATATTCGTTAAAATGTAAAAATATACCTCGATAACTTGCAAATAACGTATGTTTTACATATAATCATGTTGAAAATGAGGTGAAAATGAAATATTACAAGCGCGAATCCTATTTGCAAAAAATACGTGGTTTTTACGATGAAGCAGAAATTATAAAGGTAATAACTGGAGTTCGTCGTTGCGGGAAGTCTAGCCTTATGCAAACTATTGCAGATGAAGTTTCAGAAAAAGGAATCGCTGCAGAGAATATCATCTATCTTAATCTGGATAAACGCGGATACAGAAGTGTAAAAACTCCAGAACAACTTGAAAAACTTATTGATGAAAAATCAAAGGCTTCAGGTTTAAAATATCTTTTTATTGATGAAGTTCAGAATGTTAAAGATTTTGAGGTAGTTCTAAACGAATACCGCGATGACGGTGAGTTTTCAATTTTTATAACAGGATCAAATTCATATCTCTTAAGTGGTGAATTGATTACAAAACTGACAGGCCGCTATATTGAGTTTGAAATGTTTCCTTTGAATTTCAATGAGTATCTCGAAATGAAAAAATTCTTTAAAAAGAATGTCAGTTCGACTCTGCTGGAAGAATTTGATAACTATCTTATTGAAGGAGGTTTTCCTAAGGCTATTCAATTTGATTCGATTCAAGACAAGAGAACTTACATTTCCAGCGTAATTACTGAAATCTTCGAAAAAGATATTAAACGCCGTGTGAAGATAAAAAATACATCTGTCTTTAATAAAGTTCAGCAGTACCTTATTAATAATTTTGGTTCAACAACGAGTCTCACAAATATTCTTTCAGATTTAGAAAAGTCCGGCATGAGAATTAAACGTGAGACTTTAAACCGTTATATAAAGATTCTCTGTGATTCAAAAGTTTTATATGAATGTGAACGCTTTGATTTAAAGTCCAGAAAATCAATTTCTGGAGAAAAGAAGTATTATCTCTCAGATTTAGGATTTTATTATGCTACTAATACAGATAACCGTATTAATTATGGTCCTGTTATGGAAAACCTTACATACATTTATGCAAGAGGCAATAATTACTTTGTTAGTGTAGGACGTATAGGAAAGTTTGAATGCGATTTTATTCTTCGCAAAAATAACAGTGATTACAGTTATATTCAGGTATGCATGACTATGATGGCAAGTACTGAAACTGAGGAACGAGAATACAAACCTCTTGAAACAATAAAAGATAATTATCCCAAATACATTCTGACTCGAAGCGATCCAATTCAGCATCGTAATGGCATTATTCATAAAAATATGCCAGAACTTATGAAGAACGGAGAACTCTTTTAGATGACTGATTTTACACCGATTCAAAAAGAAATAGTAACTGTCCTTTATGATGTGACCACATTTTGTTGGACACATTGATTATGCAACTAGTTTAAAGGCTTGTTTCCTGTATTGTAAAGGGGACAGGCCTTTCAGTTTGTGTTGTATTCTCTCCGCGTTGTACCATTTTATGAAGTCGTCTATTGCTGCATAAAGATTCTCGACTGACTTGTAGTCTTTCTCGTGACCGAACCAGATAGTTTTCTTGAGAGTGGAGAAGAAGGTTTCCATCTTGCTGTTGTCCAGGCAGTTTCCCTTTCTGGACATGCTCTGCGTTATGCAGTGGTCATCCAGCTTCTTCACATAGGTCTCATGCTGGTATTGCCAGCCCTGATCGGAATTATCCTGAATTCGGTGTAACACGGAAAGAGGATGGGAGAGATAAAACCTTTATTGACTGGAACATACAAAAAACCAAAAACTTGTAATTTCGTGAAAAATACAGTGTAAAGATTTGGTATTTTCGGTATATTTTTGACTTTAAAATAAAGATGATGATATTACTTTTATTCCTATATATATGACAATGTGCTTGTAGGTATTTCTCTTCAATTTAGAGGTGAGATAGAAAGCTGAAAAGAGAAAGAGGATGAGAGAGATAGAACTCTAATTTAGGATCTTACATTGCCCAGACATTGCCGCATCTGATACTGGTTCATGTCTTACTATGACTTCTTCCAGCATCTTTTTCTTTTCTTCATCGCTCAGTTTCAAAAGCTGAACCTTTGGATATGGTACGTTTTTCTTGACAGATAGTTAAGAGAATACTGTTAATGGTTACAGAGGAAGAACGATGCCACGAAGAGTATTTGACAAGGATTTCAAGGTCGCTGCTGTAAAATTGATCTTGGAGGATGAAATGGATGTCAAGACTGTCTCACAGCAGCTGGATATCCACGCCAACAGTCTTTACCGATGGGTCTCCGAGTACGAGAAATACGGAAAGGAGGCTTTTCCTGGAAATGGGACAAGAATCTATGACTACCAGGCTGAGATCCACAGGCTGAACAGAAGGAACAGAGAACTGGAAGAGGAACTTGACCTGCTAAAAAAATTCCGGGTCTTCTTGAAGAAAAAAAGCAAGTGAGATATGAGTTTCTTAAAAAGAATCGAGGAAACTACAATATCGAGAGGGCCTGCAGAATACTGAAAGTCTCACGAGGTGGATTCTATGAATATCTCAAGCGGAAACCTTCCGCACGGCAAATAGAGAATGAATACATACTTTCTCTTGTCAAGGAGATATTCGACCGTCATGAAGGAAGATATGGTGCTCTCAGAATCAGTCTGGAACTGAAAGATAAGGGTGTCATTGTCAACCGCAAGAGAGTGGCAAGACTGATGAGGGAGAATGGACTCTACGCACTGGGAACAAGTCGGCATTACAGGAACTATCACAGGAAGAACAACAATAAAGAAAAGCCAAATCTCCTGAAAAGAGTTTTCGAGTCGAATGGAAGAAACAGGATATGGCTTGGTGACATGACATATATCCCTACAAAAGAAGGATTCCTTTATCTGGCTGTCATGCTGGATGTGTTCTCCCGAAAGGTCACTGGATGGGCAATGGGAAATAGAATGACCGAGAACCTGGTCATGGATGCTCTCAGACAGGCACATGGCAAGGAGCAACCTGAAAAGGGATTCATAGTCCACACAGATCAGGGCTCCCAGTATACAGGGAGGAATTTCAGAGCTCTGGTCTCATCTTTGGGTGGTTGCTGCTCAAACAGTCGCAAGGGGAATCCCTATGACAATGCGATGATGGAATCATTCTATAGGACTCTCAAGAGAGAACTCATAGATGTAAGAAAATATGAGACGAGAGAGGAAGCAATGAACGATGTCTTCAAATATATAGAGCTTTACTATAATCCAGTGAGAAGGCATTCAGGTATAGGATATATCTCCCCTCGTCAATTCGAGGAGAGATATTCACAATAATCTCTTAACTTTGTGTCAAGAAATGCTGGACAAGTCCA